>NZ_BHVZ01000014.1:300000-460000 GCF_003865035.1 Anaerotignum faecicola | reverse complement strand
TACAGGAGACGGATTTGCCTATCTCCCACAGCTTTACGCTTGACCGGGTCTTTCCATTCCCCGGTTTCCCTATCCTCCTGCGTCCCCACAGTTCTGATTATGTGTAGTACAGGAATATCAACCTGTTATCCATCGACTACGACTTTCGTCCTCGCCTTAGGCCCCGACTAACCCTGGGAAGATTAGCTTTACCCAGGAATCCTTAGATATTCGGCCTACATGTTTCTCACATGTATCTCGCTACTCATTCCGGCATTCTCTCTCCTGTTTCGTCCACCATCGCTCTCACTTTGGCTTCGTCCTTGCAGGATGCTCCTCTACCACTCCTTACTTTGTAAGGAATCCGTAGCTTCGGTGTCGTGTTTTAGCCCCGTTACATTTTCGGCGCAGGTTTTCTCGACTAGTGAGCTATTACGCACTCTTTAAATGTATGGCTGCTTCTAAGCCAACATCCTAGTTGTCTATGAAATCCCACATCCTTTTCCACTTAACACGTACTTTGGGACCTTAGCTGTCGGTCTGGGCTCTTTCCCTTTTGTCCACGCGACTTATCTCACGCAGACTGACTCCCGAGGGTATCTTGACGGCATTCTTAGTTTGATATGAGTTGGTAACCTTTTTGGGCCCCGCGTCAGTTCAGTGCTTTACCTCCGTTAGACTCCAGCTCGAGGCTAGCCCTAAAGCTATTTCGAGGAGAACCAGCTATCTCCGAGTTCGATTGGAATTTCTCCGCTATCCACACCTCATCACCACGTTTTTCAACACATGTGTGTTCGGTCCTCCAAAACCTTTTACGGTTCCTTCAACCTGGACATGGATAGGTCACCCGGTTTCGGGTCTACTAATACCAACTCTACGCCCTATTCAGACTTGGTTTCCCTTCGGCTCCGATGCTTCTGACATCTTAACCTCGCTGGCATTAGTAACTCGCCGGACCGTTCTACAAAAAGTACGCCATCAGCCCGTAGGCCTTTGACTGTTTGTAAGCACAAGGTTTCAGGTTCTCTTTCACTCCCCTCCCGGGGTCCTTTTCACCTTTCCTTCACAGTACTGCTTCACTATCGGTCACTAGGGAGTATTTAGGCTTGGGGGGTGGTCCCCCCGGCTTCCCACAAGGTTTCTCGTGTCTCGTGGTACTCTGGATCCTGCTCGCTGCTTCAAGATTTCGTCTACCGGGCTTTCACCGTCTACGGCTGGCTTTCCCAAAACCATTCGTCTATCTCTCAGCAATGCTAATTGCAGTCCGCAACCCCGAAGAACCAGGTCCTTCGGTTTGGCCTCTTTCCCGTTCGCTCGCCGCTACTTAGGAAATCGAGTTTTCTTTCTCCTCCTACTGCTACTTAGATGTTTCAGTTCACAGCGTTCCCTTCCATACGCTATGGATTCACATATGGATACTTGAGGTTTGCTCAAGTAGGTTTCCCCATTCAGATATCTCCGGATCGATGGCTGTTTGCGCCTCCCCGAAGCTTTTCGCAGCTTACCACGTCTTTCATCGGCTCCTAGTGCCAAGGCATTCTCCTTGTGCTCTTTCTTGCTTGACCAGTTTAATATAGCTATTTCTCTGGAATGTTTCGTTGTAGCGATACAACTTTTGTTACATTTGAAAATAGAAAATTTTGTTTTCTCGATTGACTCTATTTTTGCTTTACTTGTATTCAGTTTTCAAGGTGCAAGTTGTTTTGAAGGTTTGATCCTTCAAAACCGAACAATGAATATCTTTCACAACCTTGCGTTGAAAAATGTTTACGAAAAACCATTCGTAATGCTTCGCATTACTCATGTATTTGCTCCGCAAACCTACCTAAAACCTCTTTGTCAGCCTGTCTTGCAAGCAATCCATTCTGACAAAAGCTTTTATGCAGCTTTTCTCCGCTTTTCTCCATAGAAAGGAGGTGATCCAGCCGCACCTTCCGATACGGCTACCTTGTTACGACTTCACCCCAGTCACTGGCTTCACCTTCGGCGGCTCCTTCCTTACGGTTAGGTCACCGACTTCGGGTGCTTCCAACTCCCATGGTGTGACGGGCGGTGTGTACAAGGCCCGGGAACGTATTCACCGCGACATTCTGATTCGCGATTACTAGCGATTCCAGCTTCATGTAGTCGAGTTGCAGACTACAATCCGAACTGGGACTGGGTTTTTGTGATTTGCTTAACGTCGCCGTCTCGCTTCACTCTGTTACCAGCCATTGTAGCACGTGTGTAGCCCAAGACATAAGGGGCATGATGATTTGACGTCATCCCCACCTTCCTCCGTGTTATCCACGGCAGTCTCCCTAGAGTGCCCAACTCAATGATGGCTACTAAGGATAAGGGTTGCGCTCGTTGCGGGACTTAACCCAACATCTCACGACACGAGCTGACGACAACCATGCACCACCTGTCACCGATGCTCCGAAGAGAAGCTCTATCTCTAGAGCGGTCATCGGGATGTCAAGCCTTGGTAAGGTTCTTCGCGTTGCTTCGAATTAAACCACATGCTCCACCGCTTGTGCGGGCCCCCGTCAATTCCTTTGAGTTTCAACCTTGCGGTCGTACTCCCCAGGTGGAGTGCTTATTGCGTTAGCTGCGGCACCGAGGATTCCTCCCCGACACCTAGCACTCATCGTTTACGGCGTGGACTACCAGGGTATCTAATCCTGTTTGCTCCCCACGCTTTCGAGCCTCAGCGTCAGTTTCAGTCCAGAAAGCCGCCTTCGCCACTGGTGTTCTTCCTAATATCTACGCATTTCACCGCTACACTAGGAATTCCGCTTTCCTCTCCTGTACTCTAGCTCGCCAGTTCCAAATGCAATCCACGAGGTTAAGCCTCGGGCTTTCACATCTGGCTCGGCGTGCCGCCTACGCTCCCTTTACACCCAGTAATTCCGGATAACGCTTGCCCCCTACGTATTACCGCGGCTGCTGGCACGTAGTTAGCCGGGGCTTCTTATTTAGGTACCGTCACTTTCTTCGTCCCTATTGATAGAAGTTTACGATCCGAAAACCTTCATCCTTCACGCGGCGTTGCTGCATCAGGGTTTCCCCCATTGTGCAATATTCCCCACTGCTGCCTCCCGTAGGAGTTTGGGCCGTGTCTCAGTCCCAATGTGGCCGATCACCCTCTCAGGTCGGCTACTGATCGTCGCCTTGGTGGGCTGTTATCTCACCAACTAGCTAATCAGATGCGGGCCCATCCTATACCGAATTACTCCTTTTCTTACAGAAGGATGCCCTTCCGTAATGACATGCGGTATTAGTCACCGTTTCCAGTGATTATTCCCCAGTATAGGGCAGGTTGCCCACACGTTACTCACCCGTCCGCCACTAAGATAAATAAAAATCCTGCCGAAGCTCTCATTTTAAGTATCTTCGTTCGACTTGCATGTGTTAAGCACGCCGCCAGCGTTCATCCTGAGCCAGGATCAAACTCTTATGTTAAAGTTTTGTTCCTAGCCAGTTTTTCTGGCTAACTCCGGTTTTTCTAAACCGGCAAAATCAAGTTCATTATCTCGTCAGTTCGCGTTGTCTTTTCGCTTCGCGAAAACCGCTCCATTCTTCGCTATTCAGCGCCTCCCGCAACCTTTGGTCACATGGTCGCGCTTCATAATCAGCTCAGAACTACTCTGACAGAATTGACTATGGGTTGTGTTTATTCATATCCATTGTTCAGTTTTCAAGGATCAATCTGCTTTTCAGCAGCGAAGATTATTTTATCAAATCTTCATTTTCTTGTCAAGTATTATTTTCCATACCTGATTCGATTTTGTTTGCTGTTTTTTTCGACAGCGAATGATATTTTATCAAGTATCATTCAGTTTGTCAAGCACTTTTTTATTTATTTTTCTGTGCTTGTTTTCGCTGTTTATGTCAGCGGATATCAGTATATCATCCGTAGTCCCGCTTGTCAATGTTTTTCTTTTCAAACATTCGCTGTTGACCAATGCCTATACTCTTTTTCCGACTGCTTTCGTGCAGCGACATTTATTTATTATACACGCTTAACACAAAATGTCAACACCTTTTTTCACCTTTTTTCACCTTTTTTCGATATTTTTTCCTTCCCCTCAAAAAAAGGAAAAGGCAGCCCTTTTTCCCTTGGAATCAAAGCCGCCTTTTTCATAATAAAACCTTTTTTAGTCACACTTATTTGTCTTGTTTGTTTTATTGGTTTTATTTGTCTTTTCGTTTTTGCCGGTATCAATACTGTATTCCTGTGCAAATTCTGTTCTGTTCATGCCCTTCTGGTTGTTCTTTTCCGTTTTGTTTGTTTTGTTATTGTTTTTGTCCATGACTATGACCTCCTGTCATCCTTCTTTTTTCTCGGCGAGCATCTCTCGCAGTCATAGTATGTCTCGTCTTTCTCATTTTATTCGTTTTCCTTTTATTAGGATTTTTTCTCTGTTTCTTCTTTATTATATAACAAAAAAGAGGGTTGCCCCTCTCCTTGTCGAAATTTCATTTTTAATTGTCTTTTGTTTCGATGCACTGCTCCTTATGGAACACCTTAGACAAATCCGTATTGCCGACATTGTTCTTCATCGCGGTATCCGCCTGCACATTCTGCATACGATAATAATCCATCACGCCCAGATTGCCGCTGCGCAGTGCTTCTGCCATCGCACGAGGAACCTCTGCTTCTGCTTCCACAACCTTTGCCTTCATGTGTTCCACTTCCGCTCTCATTTCCTGCTCCTTGGCAATCGCCGTCGCGCGGCGTTCTTCCGCCTTCGCCTGTGCAATCTGCTTGTCCGCTTCCGCCTGCTGAATCTGCAGGTGTGCGCCGATGTTTCTGCCAATATCCACATCTGCAATATCAATAGACAGAATCTCAAATGCAGTACCGTTATCCAGACCCTTTGACAAAACTGTTCTGGAAATCAGATCGGGGTTTTCCAATACGCTCTTATGACTCTGAGAAGAACCAACCGTTGTAACAATACCCTCGCCAACTCTGGCAATAATCGTTTCTTCGCCTGCACCGCCGACCAGTCTGCTCAGATTCGCTCTCACTGTTACCTTCGCAATCACCTTCACCTCGATGCCATCAATCGCAACGGCAGAAATCCAAGGTGTTTCGATAATCTTAGGCGTGACGCTCATTTTTACAGCTTCAAAAACATTCCGCCCTGCCAGATCAATCGCTGCCGCACGTTCAAAGGAAAGATCCAGATTTGCTCTGTGCGCCGCAATCAAAGCATCTACAACGTTATCCACACGACCGCCGGAAAGCAGATGGGATTCCAGCTGATTTGCGTTAACATTCATCCCTGCCTTCTGCGCCTTAATCAAAGGACGAATAATCTTATCCGCACGCACCCGACGCAGACGCATCCCGACCAGCGAAAAAATATTTACCCTAACGCCTGCGGAAACCGCGGAAATCCATAACCCCAGGGGAACAAAGCTCAGGAAAATCCCCACTATCACCAGAATGACAATCAGCGGAATAATAAAACCAAAAATTTCAAACATCTCATACGCCTCCTTTTATGCTTCGCATACCTTTACAATCACAGTTTTCCCCGTGATTTGCACAACCTGCACCTTTTCGTCTCTGTCAATAAAATCACCCTGCGAACAGACATCGATCATCTTCCCGTCAATCTCTGCCACGCCAAAGGGACGCAGCGTCGAATGTGTCACACCTGTCTGTCCCAGCAGTCCCTGCAGAGCATTTTCATCAAAGTCCTTCGCTTCCTGCTTATCCTTTAATACAATCTTATTGTACAGTCCACTTTGCTTTGCCAGAAATACCATTGCAAAAAATACAACCACAACTGCAACCAGCATGATTAAAAATAGAATCAATCCGTAAATCTTAAACGTCAGCGCAAGCGAACCGAAAAGGGAGATTGTACCCAAAATGCCAAACAGACCAAACCCCGGCATTAGAATCTCTGCAAAAATCATCACTAAACCGAGAACCGCCAAAACAACAATCCATGGAAACATTTCTTCAACCTCCTTTATGCAGTTTTTTACCCTGTCTAGGCAAAGTATATTCGCATGGAGCAAATATGCCCTTCTTGACTTTATAGTATCATAAAAAGTAATTCGCTTGCAACGGATTTTAAAAACTGTAAGATTTTCTTAAGAATTATCCCCATTTACAGAAGGGAGATGAAGCTCCTTCATCTCCCTTCTGTATTTTGTGTTTCCCTTTTTTATATTTCTCTCGTCACCGGTACGATGATATTTTCGCCCGTCCGTATGTTCGCCGTTTTTAGCCCGTTCACCTCACAAATTGCATCAACCATCTGTTCGGTTTTCTGTCCCTCTGCTTTATATTCCTTCGCGATATCCCAAATCGTATCGCCCCTCTGAATCTCCACAGACTCATAATACGTTTTTGTTTCTCTTCCCTTCTGCGCGCCCATGGCAAAGGTTCCCAGGCAGAGAATCAACGCCAGTGTCAGCAGCAGAAATACGTTTTTTCTGATTTTTCTGGATTTTCTTACGACCCTTCTTTGTGTTCTTCTTTCCATGCTTTCGCCCCCATTCATTCCGAACATTTCTTCGTTTTATGCTTGTATATTACACGAACATCTATTCCTTGTCAACACTTTTTTGCATTTTTTGCGAACATAGGTTTGATTTTGTATTAATTCCATGCTATAATGAAAAGCAACATCGGGAATTACCGAAACTCCGGCGATTTCCGTTTCTCGGCAGGATATTTCTGCCATCGACTTGATAATTCCCATCTATTTGGATACAATCATAAGGAGTGAGTATATGAGTGAGCTGTCCGCAAAGCAAAGACAAATTCTGGAATATATGAAAGCAGAAGTGCGGGAAAAGGGCTATCCCCCTTCGGTACGGGAAATCTGTGATGCCGTTGGGCTGAAGTCCACCTCAACGGTGCATGGGCATCTGTCCCGTCTGGAAAAGAAGGGGCTGATTCGCCGCGACCCAACCAAGCCCAGAGCCATTGAAATTCTGGATTCCGACTTTGATGCACCCCAGCGTGAATTTGTGAATGTGCCGATTGTCGGCAATATCACCGCCGGCATCCCGATTCTTGCCGTGGAAAATATCGAGGATACCTTCCCGATTCCCGTGGATTATATTCACAATGACACCGTGTTTATGCTTCGTGTCAAGGGGGAAAGCATGATTGAAGCAGGCATTTTTGATAAGGATCTGATTCTGGTCCGCCAGCAGCAGGATGCCAATAACGGCGATATCGTCGTTGCCTTAATCGAGGATTTTGCAACCGTCAAAACCTTCTATAAGGAAAAGGATTTCATCCGCCTGCAGCCGGAAAATCCCTCTATGTCACCCATTATCGTAAAGGACGTTGCCATTTTGGGCAAGGTCATCGGTCTGTTCAGAAAATTCTAAGGAGAGATGAAAGTATGTATGGTTATGTAAAGGTCGGTTCCGCTGTACCAAAGCTGCGGGTTGCCGATTGTGTCTATAATAAAGAGGAAATCTTGAAGCTGGTGGAGGCAGCCGCCGCAAAGCAGGTGCGCGTGCTGTCCTTCCCCGAGCTTTCCGTTACAGGCTATACCTGTGCGGATTTGTTCTTTCAAACACCGCTTCTGCACGCCGCCGAGCAGGCAATTCAGGAGATTGCAGAAGCAACAGAAGCACTGAATATCTTCCTCCTGATTGGTGCGCCCATCGCTGTGGATAATCAGATGTTCAACTGCGCTGTTGCCCTCTACAAGGGTAAGCTTCTGGGTATCGTTCCCAAAACACATATCCCCAACTATAGCGAATTTTATGAAGAACGCTGGTTTGCCTCTGCGGATGACCTTTTGACGGAAGAAATTACTTATGCAGGGCAGAATGTTCCCATCGGCGCAGACCTGATTTTCGCCGCTGCAGATTTCCCTGCACTGAAAATCGGCGTAGAAATCTGCGAAGACCTCTGGGTACCCATTCCCCCCAGTTCCTATCTGAGCCTGTACGGCGCAACGCTGCTGCTGAATCTTTCCGCAAGCAATGAGCTTGCCTCCAAGCCCGGCTATCGCCGTCAGCTGGTGTCTCAGCAGTCCGCGCGCTGCCTGTCCGCTTATGTATACACCTCCGCAGGCACAGGCGAATCCACACAGGACGCTGTATTCAGCGGACACAGCATGATTTACGAAAACGGTACGCTTTTCGCGGAAACAGAGTCCTTCTCTCGCGAAAGCCAGTTTGTTTATGCCGATATCGACGTAGAAATGCTGATGAGCGAGCGCAGAAAGCACACCACTTTCATGACCCATCTGCAAAAAGCAGAGGCACAAAAATTCTATCGCCAGATTTTCTTCGATATGGCAGAGGACACCACACTGGACAACTGGAGCAGACCCCTGTCCAATGTCCCCTTCACCCCAACCACAAAGCTGGATGCACGCTGCAAAAATATTTTCGCCATCCAGACAACAGGTCTTGCAAGACGTATGGAGCATACCCATGCCGATTCTCTGGTGATTGGCATTTCCGGCGGTCTGGATTCCACGCTGGCACTGCTGGTCTGTGCAAAAGCCTGTGATTATCTCGGCATTGACCGCACCCATGTCATCGGCGTAACCATGCCCGGCTTCGGCACAACGGACAGAACCTATCAAAACGCCCTGACGCTGATGCGTTGTCTTGGCATCACCATGAAGGAAATTCCTATCCGCGATGCTGTCATTCAGCATTTCAAGGATATCGACCATGATATCAGCCTGCATAATGTTACTTATGAAAACGCACAGGCGCGTGAACGCACCCAGATTCTGATGGATCTGGCAAATAAATACAATGGTCTGGTTGTTGGTACAGGCGATTTATCCGAGCTGGCTTTGGGTTGGGCAACCTATAACGGCGACCACATGTCCATGTATGGTGTCAATGGCGGCATCCCTAAAACACTGGTGCGTGTTCTGGTAAAATGGGTCGCAACAAACGGCGAGGTAGACGCAGAGGCATCCGCCGCTCTGTTGGATGTACTGGATACCCCTGTCAGCCCCGAGCTGCTGCCGCCGGATGAAAACGGGAAAATCAATCAGAAAACCGAGGATTTGGTCGGCCCCTATGAGCTGCACGATTTCTTCCTTTATCAGATTATCCGCTTCGGATATCATCCTGCAAAGATTCTCTTCCTTGCAGAAAAAGCCTTTGCCGGTGAATATGACAGAGCAACCCTTCTGAAATGGCTCAAGAATTTCTACCGCCGTTTCTTTATCCAGCAGTTCAAGCGTTCTTGTCTGCCCGATGGCCCGAAGGTCGGGGCATTGTGCCTGTCTCCCAGAAGCGACTGGAGAATGCCTACCGATGCAGTCAGCCGCATTTGGATGGACGAGGTCGAAAAGCTGTAATGTTATACAAAAAAAGCTGAGAGATCTATTACAGACACCCCATTTGTTAGACAGTATACTGTTTCACAGGTGGGGTGTTTTCCTATCTCAAAAAAGCTGCCAGGCAAACGATACTGCATCGGAATTTAAGAAACCGACAATACCGGCAATGCCGGAGGAGACGCATCACCGCCGCAGAATAAGCCGAATAAAGGCAAAATTTAAGGGCCTATCGTCTGCAATATACAGACAATAAGCCCTTTCGGTTGCTTGAATTGTTTTGCTGAAAAATATTTGTCTATCCCTTCGGGGTGCCACTCAACGGAGATACCCCATTTCCTTTTTATTTATAAACACGAACCTTTTCAATACGATTCTTATCCATTTCCTCAACCACAATCCGCAGTCCATCCGTCTCAATCACCTCGCCGTTTTTCGGAAAATTCCCTAAAAGCTGAAGAATATACCCTGCAATGGTATCCACTTCCTCGCTTTCCAGCTCAGTACCGACAATTTCGTTGAAATCCTCCAGACGGGTGCTGCCGTCCACCACAAATTCGTTATCCTTGATGACCTCGATTTCATCTTCCTCATCATCGTATTCGTCTCCGATTTCTCCGACAATTTCCTCAACAATGTCCTCTGTTGTAATCATACCGGATGTGCCGCCATATTCATCCAGAACGATTGCAACCGCCAGACGGCTGTTTTTCAGCTCCGCCAGCAGCTCATCCAGAGGCTTGCTTTCGTAGGTGAAAAATGGCTCTCGCATATATTTTTCTGCCGAGAAGGTCGCTTCATCCAGATAGAAAATATCCTTGACATACAGAATACCGACAATATCATCCAAGTCCTCACCATAAACAGGCATACGGGAAAAGCCCTCCTCCTGCACCTGACGGACATATTCCCCATAGGTCACATCCAACGGAACCGCAACGATATCCGTTCTGGGAGTCATAACATCCTTCGCCTTGGAATCCCCGAAATCGAACACGTTGTTAATCATTTTTCTTTCGTCTAGCTCCAGCACGCCCTCTTCATGGCTGACATTGACCATGGTTTTCAGCTCTGCCTCTGTAATCAGCGGTGCTTTTTCATTCGGATTACATCCCAGAAGACGAATCAAACCGCCTGTCACCACATTCAGCACTGCAACCACAGGGCGGAACACCAGCACACAGAAGGAAATAATCTTTACCACTGCAAGAGCAACCTTTTCCGCCTTCTGCGCCGCAATCGTCTTAGGAGTAATTTCCCCGAAAATCAGAATGATAACGGTAATCACAATGGTCGCAATCCCCGCTCCGCCGGAATTGCCGCGGAAAATCTGAATTGCCAATGTGGTTGTCAGGGCAGACGCGCCGTTGTTTACTAAGTTATTCCCAACCAAAATGGAACTCAGCAAGCGGTTCGGGTCTTCCAGCAGACGCATAATCAAATCCGCATTTTTTACATTTTCCTCCACCATATTCCGCAGACGAATCCTGCTCAGGGAAGTCAGCGCCGTTTCCGATGCGGAAAAAAACGCAGAACAACATACCAAAAAAATCAATAAGCCAATTAACACTGGACTGCCGTCCATACGGTCATCACTCTCCATATCTCTCAAATGTTTTCTATATATCTGAATAGTTTACTATAAAAGTGACTTTTTTGCAACAAAAACTCCTTTGTACAAAACCCAATCCTTGTAGCAAACAAAAAAATATGTTAGGATATAAAGGATGTTATACAACAGATTTTTCAAAGGAGCGGGAAATGCCTATGAATGTATCATGCAGATTGCTGTAAAAAAATGGAATCTCAATCAAAAACTTAGTAGTTTTATCGTATGGAAAGGAAGAAGAAAATGGAAAAGAGAAACGGGAAGGCATTGCTTCCCATATTCGTATTTGTTGTTTTATATTTAGGTCTTGGCATATTGTTTGAATATGGCCTGCGCATCGAAATGGGCTTTTACAAAATCCCTGTTGTTGTCATATTTCTGATTGCCCTGCTTGTTGCCTGTCTGCAAAACCGTTCCCTGCAGCTCAATGATAAGCTTGCCGTTATGGGCACCGGCATCAGCGACCCGAATATTATCACGATGATTCTCATCTTCATGCTGGCAGGGATTTTTGTCGGCGTTGTCGGCAGATCCTCCGCAAACAGCGTTGCCTACTTCATTCTCTCTCTGATTCCACCACAGTTCGCGGTTGCGGTGCTTTTCATCGTCAGCTGTCTTGTATCGCTCGCCATGGGCACCTCTGTCGGCACAATTACGCTGATTGTCCCCATCGGCATTGCTGTTGCAAAGGCATCCGGCTTTTCCGTGCCTCTTTGCATTGCTTCTGTCATGAGCGGTGCAATGTTCGGGGATAACCTGTCCTTTATTTCGGATACAACCATTGCTGCCTGCAACGGACAGGGCTGTAAAATGACAGATAAATTTAAGGAAAATTTCTTTATCGCCCTGCCTGCGGCGATTGTCAGCGTAATCATTATCTTTGTTCTTTCCGTAAAAAGCTATAATGGCGGCTTTGTTGCGGAAAAATATAACCTGATTCAGACCATTCCCTATATTCTGGTACTGATTGGCGGCATCGTTGGACTGAATGTGTTCCTTGTACTGATTATCGGTGTCATCAGCGGCTCTGTTATCATGATTGCAACCGGCATGATTACGCCAACCGATTTGCTTGGCAATATGGGCACCGGTGCCGCAGGGATGTTTGAAACCAGCATGGTTGCAATTCTGGTTGCCGCTATCTGCGCACTCATTAAGGAATACGGCGGCTTTGCCGCTCTCCTGCATTGGATTAAGCAGGTCTTTAAGGGCAGAAGGGGCGGTCTGCTCGGCATGGGCTTATTGGTCGGGCTTATGGATATCGCAACCGCAAATAATACCGTTGCCATCGTTATGGCAAACCCCATCGCAAAGGAAATGTCCAAGGACTACGGCATCAGCAGCAGAAAAGCTGCCTCCATTCTGGATACCTTCTCCTGTGTATTTCAGGGTATCCTGCCCTACGGCGCACAGATGCTCGTTGCCATTGCCGCCGCATCCGGTCTGGGCGAAACCGTCAACGCATTTGAAATCATGCCGAAGCTGTTCTATCCTTATATGCTGCTCATCAGCTCTCTTCTGTTCATCTTTTTCGGAAAGGAAAAGCAGAAATAAGCGGTTCAGCCACAGGATGTTCTTCCGCAACCGCTGAAGACCTTCTATAAGAAACGAAAAAATAAATATTTTAAGGGTGTCGGCAAAGTCGACACCCTGTTTTTACGCTTTATTTCTCTCAATTTCCTCCGCCAGCTCGCTCAGCTCCATCCAACGCTCCATCCGTTCCTCAAGCTTCGCCTCCAGTGCTTCTTTTTCAGCAGAAAGCTCCTGTAAATGGGTGAAATCTGTCGCACAGGCTGCCATATCCGCATCCGCCTTTGCAATTTTTTCCTCCAACGCAGCAATTTCGTCCCCAATGGTATCATATTCCCGTTGGTCCTTATAGCTCATTTTCTTGATGGGAGCCTTTTCCTTCTGCGGTTCCTCCCTTTTCACCTTAACTGCCTTTTCAGTGAAAACAGGTGCTTCCTTTTCTCTTGCCGCCTTGCAGTCGGAATAGCCGCCCTCATATTGCTTAATTCTGCCGTTGCCAAGGAAAGCAAAAATCCGTCCCATCGTTTTATCCAGGAAATATCTGTCATGCGAAACCGCAACCACCGCCCCGTTGAAATGCTCCAGATATTCCTCCAGAATCATCAGCGTTTCAATATCCAGATCGTTCGTCGGTTCATCCAGAAAGAGGATATTCGGCGCGCCCATCAGCACGCGGCAAAGGTACAGCCTTCTTCTTTCCCCACCCGAAAGCACAGAAATCGGGCCTCTCTGCATAGAAGGTGGGAAAAGAAAGCGGTCAAGCATCTGGGATGCGGTGATATGTCCATCCGCCGTGCGGATAATTTCCGCCTCATCACGAATGTAATCAATCACACGCTGTTTCTCGTCCATATCCACGTTTTCCTGCGCGAATACGCCGATTTTCACCGTTTCACCTATCTCCACCTCACCGCTGTCAGGCTTCAGCCTTCCGGTCATAATGTTCAGCAGTGTAGATTTGCCGCAGCCGTTATCCCCGATGATACCCACGCGGTCATCTCGGAGAATGATGTAGCTGAAATCCTTGATGTACGTTTTCCCGTCATACGCCTTGCAGATGTTTCTCAGCGCAATCGTCTTTTTCCCCAGACGGCTGCCGACAGAGGAAAGCTCCACGCTCTGCTTTTCCTCCGGCGCACGGATTGCGGAAACCTCCTCAAAGCGCTGCAATCTTGCCTTCTGCTTGGTGCTTCTCGCCTGTGCGCCGCGGCGCACCCATTCCAGCTCCGTCCGCAGAAAATTCTGCCGCTTGCGTTCCCCTGCGGCAATCAGCTCCTCGCGCTCTGCCTTCATTTCCAGAAACTTGGAATAGTTCGCCTGATAGGAATACAGCTTGCTCTGCTCCAGCTCCAGTGTACGGTTTGCCACACGGTCAAGGAAATATCTGTCATGCGTCACCATCAGCAGCGCCTTGGAATATTTCTCCAAATGCTTTTCCAGCCAATCCACCGTATCATTATCAATATGGTTTGTCGGCTCGTCCAGAATCAGCAAATCCACAGGTGCAATCAGTGCCGCCGCCAATGCCACGCGCTTTTTCTGTCCGCCCGAAAGCGTTTCCACCGTCTGCCCGAAATCAGAAATGCCAAGCTTGGTAAGAATCGTTTTCGCCTCGCTCTCCAAAGACCATGCCTCTGCCTTATCCATTTTTTCCGCAAGCTCCGCCGCCCGCTTCACAAGCCTTTCCTCCTCAGGCGTTTTTGCAAGTGCCGCCATCGTTTCCTCATATTCCCGCACCAGAGCAAGCTGCGGATTTTCTCCGCGGAACACCTGCTGCAGCACCGTTGTGCCATCCACAAAAACGGGGCTTTGGGAAAGATAGCCGATACGCATCCCATTCATGGTAACAATCGAGCCGCTGTCCGCCTGATCCACCCCTGCAATAATCTTCAATAGGGTAGATTTCCCCGTCCCATTCACGCCGATAACCCCGATTTTATCCCCTTCATGGATGCTGAAGGAAATATCATCGAAAATGACGCGCGTACCGTAGCTTTTTCTGATATTTTCTGCTGTCAATAAAACCATATTTTCACTCAACTTTCTGATTCCTTCTTCGCCTTTTCCTGCTTGCCCTTCCGGATTAAAAATACTGCCGCGCAGATAATCAAACCACCCGAAAGCAGCTGGCTCACCGCAAAGGGGCCAAACATCAGCTGGTCTGTCCGCAGCCCCTCAATCCAGACTCTCCCAAGCGCATAGCCCAGAAAATATAAGCCAAGCACCTGCCCGTCAAATTTCTTTTTCGGGCGGAATTTTATCAAAAGCAAGAATAAGCAAAGATTCCAAAGCGATTCATATAAAAAGGTCGGATGCACCTGAATATAATCCACGCCGCCATAATTGACAATATGTTGCATCACCTCTGCGGAAATATCGCTCGTCCGCACCTGACTCACCTGCAAGCGCATCGCAAGCAGACCATTCGTAAAGCCGCCAAACGCTTCTCTGTTGAAGAAATTCCCCCAACGTCCCAGCATCTGCCCAAACGCAAGGCAGGGTGCAATCGTATCCGCCAACAGCCAGAAATTGACCCCTTTCCTTTTGCAATAGACGATTGCCGTCAACACGCCGCCGATGATGCCGCCGTAAATGGCAAGACCTCCCTCTCTGAGGGCAAATATCTTTTCGGGATGCGCGCTGTAAAAATCCCACGAAAAAATAACATAATACAGCCTTGCCCCGATAATGGCAAAAATCAGCGCATAGATGATAAAATCAACGTACATATCAGGGGACTGTCCCGTCCGCTTTGCCTCCTTCATTGCCATCAGCACCCCCAGAACCACCGCCAGCCCGATAAAAATACCGTACCAGTAGACGTTCCTTCCGAATACCGTAAACGCCACACGGTCTAGGTGTGCAATCTCAATTCCCAGATTGGGAAACCATATTTCAGGCATAAAAATCCCTCTTTTCTCTTTGATTTTTTCTGCCGATTTTTCGGCATACCAATATTATTTTATAACAACCACCTCTTAGAATCAACCTTTCTGTTTTCCCTGCCGAAAAATTCACCTTTGCGGCACAATAAAAAAATGCCCTCCCGATAAACGTATAGAGGGCATCCTTTTTATCTCACAACCGAAAGCACCATATTTTCTTTTGAAAAGTCTTCCTTCAGCATTTTTTCCGCTTCCTCCTGCCGCATGGTCTTGATGCAGGTCAAAAGGTCGATTGCCGTTGCATCCATCCGCGCCCACGCAAGCTGTCCAAAGCAGAGCTTCTGCGGTGTATCCAGCTGCCGCAGGAGCTGCCCCAAATGCTTTTTGCGGATACGCTGAAAGTCCTCCTGCGAAAAGCCTTCCCGTTGCAGACGCTCCAGCTCCCTTCCCAGAAAATCCGCTGTTTCCTCCGGATGCGTCCCGCTGCCCGAAAATGCCGCAAAGGCATACCCCTCGCCGCAGAAAAAGGCAGAACCAAGTGCCTCATCCAGCCAGTCCCATTCATACGCCTTTTGGAAAAACACACTGCTCTCCCCCGCCAGAAGCTCCATGCAGAACCCTGCCGCCATCCGTTTTTTCAGCCAATCCTGCTTCGGAAGCGGCGGCAGCTTGCATCCAATCTGAAACTGCGGCACAGAAAGTCTCATTTCACACGCGCGATATTTCTCCGCAATCTCTGCATCCTCTGTCGGAAAATACACGCGTGCAGCCGTTTCCCGTCTCGCAACATGCTCTGCCATCCGCCGCACCTCGCCCAAAGGGATATCCCCTGCACAGACCAGTGCCATTTCGTCCGTTGTGTAATAGCATGCGTACGCCCTCTGCAAGGTTTCCTCTGTGATTTCCGCCACCGTTTCCGCCGTTCCCGCAATGCGGTTGCGGATGGGGTGCTTTCCATACATACATTCCAGCATCTGATAATGCCCCACCCACATCGGGTCATCCTCATACATCGTAATCTCGCTCACGATGATATCCCTTTCCCGTTCCGTGTCCTCCTTCGTAAAATACGGCTTCTGCACAAAATCCAGCAAAAGCCTTAAATTTTCCGTAAATTTATCCGAACAGGTAAAATAATAAACCGTCCGGTCGCCATCGGTAAAGGCATTGGCAGATGCGCCATTTTGCGTAAAGCGCGCAAAGGCATCGCCCCATTCCTGCTGAAACAGCTTATGCTCGATAAAATGCGCCGTTCCCTGCGGAAAGCAGATTTTCTCGCCATCCCTTCCCTTCCAAAACAGGTGATTCGCCCCTCTCTGCACCAGCACCGCCGCTATCTGCTCCCCAAACCCCGTTCGGGGAAAGAGATAATACCGCAGACCGTTTTTCGTTTTGCCCTGCTCCGTTTTTTCAATCCGCATCCTGCGTCCGCTCCTTTCCCTGCAAAAGATACACCGTCTGTAATCTGAAATGCTTTGCCGCACGCACAACATCCGCCGCCTCTGTTCTTTCTATCTGCCGCAAAAGCCGCTCCGTGGTAAGCTCCTTGCCCTGCAATGCCTGCTCTGTCAGGAAATCCACCATCCCCCATGGGCTGTCCGCCAATGCGGTATATTCCCGTATCAGGCTTTCCTTTGCATGGTCAAGCCTTTCCTCGGAAATGCCGTTTTTCTTCCATTCCTCTAAGCAGGAAAGCAGCTCCGCACAAACGCGCTTGGCATCCTCTGCCCGAATCCCTGCCTGCACAAAAAAATACGGCGAAAGCGGATATCGGTACGATTTGATTTCATAGCAAAGCCCCTCCTCCTCCCGCAGCTTCCGGAACAAAAACGAATCCGGGTCGCCGCCCAGAAGCTGATTCAGCAGCAGCAGTGCCGTCTCTCTGGTGCTGTTTTCCACATCCCCCAGAAAGCCGAGCAGAAGCCTTGCCTGTGCCGCATCTGTTTCTTCCCTCAAAAAATGCGGCTTTTCCTTTAAAATCGGTGCAGCTTCTTCCTCCGCTGCCGCCTTCCCCTTAAAATTCTGCCGCAGAGAAAGCAAGGCTTCATCCTTTTCGCCGCAGAAAAAGACCTTTACTTTTGCCGTTTCCAGAAGCTCCCGATAAAATGCAAGCAGCCCCTCTGCACTGATTTCCTCCAAATCCTCCGCATAGCCGTCCCCCGAAATCGCAAGTGCTGTTCCCTTTGCGGTTTCCTCCATGGCTCGTCTGCGTGCAAATGCCTTTTTATCATCCCTTTGGTTTTCCAATTTCTGTCGCAGAATTTTCTTCTGCCGCTCCACGGTTTTCTCCGTAAAGCCGTTCTGCAACGGCGCAAACAGCCTCTCTCGCAAAAACGCAAGCATTTCCTCTGTTTCCACATTTTTCAGTGTCTCCAAGGAAAACAGCAGCAGCTGCCGTCCCCCCTTTTTCACCACGCTGATATCCCAATGCGCCCCAAAAAGCAGCTCTGCCTGCCTTGCAGCCCCTGTAGGGTTTTCCCCCTGCCGCAGCACCTCTGCCAGAAGGGCTGTTTTCGTTGCCGTTTCCCGTTTTAGCGACAAATCAAAAAATAAAACCAACAGATTTGTCCGAAATTTCTGCCCCTCTGCAAAGAAAATCCTGCACCTCGGTTCATATTTCGGCTCGCATTTTTTCATCGCAACCATCCTGCCACCTCTTTTTCTTTTTATCCTATTCTTTCTCCGGAAAAGAAAAGTATGTATGGTTGCATCCACACCACCTTCATGTTATACTTATCTACAAATTCTAAATCCTTAAGATTTTCTTACAAATGCCCTAAGGTTTTCAGA
The DNA here is from genome assembly GCF_003865035.1 of Anaerotignum faecicola. Classification (NCBI taxonomy): domain Bacteria; kingdom Bacillati; phylum Bacillota; class Clostridia; order Lachnospirales; family Anaerotignaceae; genus Anaerotignum; species Anaerotignum faecicola. The sequence continues at coordinate 441,926 of NZ_BHVZ01000014.1, read as the reverse complement.
CATTTCGTTTTCCGAAGCCCTTTTGTGCTACACTTCTCTTGAAAGGGAGTGTTTGTATGAAAGCAAAGGATTTGTATGATATCGCCATCATCGGCACAGGGCCTGCCGGCGCAACGCTCGCGCGGCTCCTGTACCCAAAGTATAACATCATCGCGATTGATAAAAAGACCCCCCATGGAGACGGCTTTCAGAAGCCCTGCGGCGGTCTCATCTGCACAGATGCACAGAAGGCACTGGCAAGCTTCGACCTTACCCTGCCAAAGGATGTTCTGGTCGATCCGCAGATTTTCGCCGTAAAGACGATTGATTTAAAAAATAAGCTGATTCGCCATTACCAGCGATTCTATATCAATATGGATCGCCATAAATTCGACCTTTGGCTGGAATCTCTCCTGCCGAAAACGGTCGAGCTGCACAGCAATGCTGTCTGCACAGAGCTGAAACGGGAAAACGGCGGCTTTCTCATTTCCTATCAGGATTTGGAAACAAAGCAAATCCGCACCGTTCGAGCGAAATTTCTCGTCGGGGCGGACGGCGCAAATTCCATCGTCAGAAGAACGTTCTATCCCGAAAAGAAGCTGCGCCGGTATCTTTCCATACAGCAGTGGTTCCCCGAAACACACCGGAACCCGTTTTATTCCTGCATTTTTGACCCGGAAACAACAGATTGCTGTTCATGGTCGATTTCCAAGGATCATCAGTTTATTTTCGGCGGTGCCTTTCCTTTGGATCATGCCAGAGAACGCTTTGAACGGCAAAAGGCAAAGCTGGAGGAAATCGGGTTTCGTTTCGGCGCGCCCTTGAAAACAGAGGCATGTCTGGTGCTGCGTCCTGCGTCCTTCCGCGATTTCTGCAAGGGAGAAAAGGGAATTTTCCTCATCGGTGAAGCTGCCGGCTTTATCAGCGCAAGCTCCTTGGAGGGCATCAGCTCCGCCATCGGCAGTGCAAAAACACTCAGCGGCGTGCTGAACCACCCCCGCAGCAATCCGAATGAACGCTATTGGCAGAAAACCCTGCCTCTGCGCTTGAAATTATTCACGAAGGTGCTGAAAAGTCCCTTCCTCTATCGTTCCTTCCTGCGGAAGCTGGTGATGAAAAGCGGTATCCAAAGCATAAAAATCACAGAAACCCTTGCGAATCCTCCGTTTTTCGCAAAAAAATAAGCGTCCATAAATACAAGGAGACCTCAATGCAAAACAAATCCCTGCAAATGATAAAAGCAATTCTAAAATCTGCCTTCGGGCTGTTTCTCTATTCCTGCGGTGTCTATCTGACCGTGCAGGCAAATATCGGCATTGCCCCATGGGAATGTCTTTCCATGGCAATTTCCGGCAAGGTCGGGCTGAGCTTCGGCTTTGTTCATACCGTCAGCGGTATCATTATTCTGGGGATTGACCTGCTTTTGAAGGAAAAAATCGGCTTCGGCACAATTTTGGATGCCCTCTTAGTCGGCAATTATGTCGATTGGATTTCGTATTTCCATCCCATTCCCGTCAGCCGCAATCTCTGTCTGAGCATTATTCTTGTTATTGTCGGGCTGTTCGTGATGGGCTTCGGGCAGTATTTTTATATGTCTGCCGGGCAAAGCTGCGGCCCGCGCGATTCTCTGACAATCGCCTTGGGCAAGCGGTTCCCAAATCATCCCGTCGGTCTGGTGCAGTCCGTCATCGTCGGTGTAGTTTTGCTGATTGGCTGGGTCTTGGATGGCCCTATCGGCATCGGCACCGTCATTTCCGTTTTTGTTGCGGGAACGGCTCTGCAAATCGTTTGCCGCATCATGCACTTTGAGCCAAGAAATGTCAAGCATCTGAATCTTCTGGAAGCAACAAAGCTGCTGTTATCGCATTAAAAAAGGCTGTCAAAGGCAGCCTGCCAAATCAGAAAACAAATCGTTCTCATATAAAAAAGCAAGAAATTCCGATTTTTCAGAATTTCTTGCTTTTTTTGCTTTCTGATTTGGATGCACCGACATCCTTCATTACTTCCAGAATTCAAAGTCCAAATCGTAAATATGAACCGTATCGCCTTCTTCGATACCCTTTTCCTCCAAGGCCTCGATAATGCCCTTTTCCTTCAAATATTTCTGGAAGAAGGCAAAGCCCTTTTCGGTATCAATATTGGTATAGCCAATCATTTTTTCTACGCCGACACCTGTAACCACGAAATAGCCATCCTCGACCTCCTCGATGGTAAAGGGCTCCTGATCGACCTTCACTTCATCATATTCTTCGTATTCCTCCTCGAATACAATATCCTCAGGATATTCTCTCAGGATTCTGCCAACCTCTGTCAGAAGCTCATCCAGCCCCTTATTCGTTGCCGCAGAAATCGGGAACACCTTGAAGCCCTGTGGCTCATAAGTCTCCTTCAGCCGTGCCACATTCTCCTCCGAACCTGGGATATCCGTCTTATTTGCCGCAATCACCTGCGGACGCTTCAGCAAATCCTCCTTATATTCTGCCAGCTCGCGGTTGATTTTTTCCACATTCTCCACAGGGTCATCCCCTTCTACGCCTGCCGCATCCACCACATGAATGAATACCTTCGTGCGTTCCACATGGCGCAGGAATTCATGTCCCAAGCCAACGCCCTCGCTCGCACCTTCCACCAGACCTGGAATATCCGCCATCACGAATTTGTCCCCAAAGCGTCCTTCCACAACACCAAGGTTGGGTGCCAGTGTAGTAAAGTGGTAGTTTGCAATCTTGGGGTTTGCGTTTGTTACCATGGAAAGCAGTGTGGATTTCCCAACATTCGGGAAACCAATCAGACCAACGTCCGCAATCAGCTTTAATTCCAGAATGACATCATATTCCTTGGATTTTCTGCCCGGCTCTGCATATCTGGGGGCCTGTCTGGTGGGGGTTGCAAAGTGCTGATTGCCCTTGCCTCCCTTGCCGCCGTGGATGAGGATTTTTTCCTCTCCTGCCGTTGTAATATCCGCCATTACCTTGCCGCTTTCCGCCTCACGGATTACCGTACCGACAGGCACCTTAATGATGATATCCTCGCCGTCCTTGCCGAAGCAGTTGCGCTTGCCGCCGGGTTCGCCGGGCGTTGCCACAAATTTTCTCTTATAGCGGAAATCCATCAGTGTGCTCATGCCGCTTTCGCCGACAAAAACCACATTGCCGCCCTTGCCGCCATCGCCGCCATCGGGGCCGCCGTGCGTAATGTATTTTGCTCTGTAAAAGGAAACCTTACCGTCGCCGCCGTCGCCGCCCTTTACATGAATCTTGACTCTATCTACAAACATTTTCCAATTCTCCTTTCCTTCCTTGGGGCTTTGCCGCAAACCTTCTTTGCGGCGGGGTTGGAACATTTTTCTTTAAAATCAACAATATCCTTTTGATATTTCCTATAAAAGAAGACTTCACAGCTCTGCATCCGTTAGACCTGTCAAGTCTTCTTTCTGCTTTCTCTGATTGAAAAAAGGCTCCAAATGAAATGGTATTATCATTTGAAGCCTTCGCAAATCTTATTCAGCGATTTCGACAGGGTAAACAGAAACCTGTTTTTTGTCTCTGCCCTTTCTTTCATATTTTACACGACCATCAACCAGAGCGAACAGTGTATCGTTACCGCCCTTGCCAACGTTTACGCCGGGATGGATCTTTGTGCCTCTCTGTGTGTATAAGATATTGCCAGCCAGTACATACTGACCGTCTGCACGTTTTGCACCAAGTCTTTTCGCGTTGGAATCACGACCGTTCTTTGTGGAACCGCCGCCTTTATGGTGCGCGAAGAACTGAAGGTTCAATCTGAACATACTTCACACCTCCTCATGTATCAAAGTGAGATAGTTTTTGTATTCTAATGCTATATCGGAAAGCCCCATGACCAGCGTTTTCAGAAGAAGCTGTGTATCATGGTCCTCCATTCCCTCAAGGGGAAACAAGACTTTGAGATAACCGCCGCGTTTTTCATCCACATCCGCCTTGAATGGGATGTCAGTGAATTTCTCCACAGCGTTGACTGTGTTAAAACAAAGCACTGTTACCGCAGAACAAACGATATCCTCGCCTGCCTGTGCATAACCTGCGTGACCGGAAATCTCAAATCCGCAGATTTTTTGATTTTTGCGATAAATCCTTGCTTTAATCATAGCTGAAAATTACAGGGATTTGATCTGCAGCTTTGTGAAAGGCTGTCTGTGGCCTCTTTTTTTGTGGAAACCTTTTTTAGGTTTGTATTTGTAAACTACAACCTTCTTTTCCTTGCCGTCACCGATTACGGATGCTGTAACAGCGGCACCTTCCACGTAAGGAGCACCTACTTTGATATCGCCTTCCTTTGCCAGAACCAGAACCTTATCGAATTTGTATTCGGAGCCTGCTTCTACTGCCAGCTTTTCCACTGTGATGATATCACCTTCGGATACTTTATACTGCTTACCACCGGTTTCAATAATTGCGTACATGTTGACACCTCCTCGCAATTTTACTCGCTGGATACGGTAATCGGAGCCTTTCTCCGATTTTCTCGAACCTCTCCACGCGGCTGAACATACTTCAATATACTACCACACCCAAACCGCCCTGTCAACTGAATTATTCCAATTTTCCTGCATTTTTTACTGCAAAATAGGCTTTTTCATCGCCTTTTTCCTGCAACAGGCGCAGCAGAAGTGCCTGTCCCTGTCCGGTCATACATTTTTCGGTCATCGTCTGAATCTGGTATGCCTGTCTCAGCGTTGCCTCCGCTTTATTCTTGCTGCCTGCCTCGGCGTAAATCCTGCCAACGCGGTCGCAGAGTCTGCCGAAGGAGGTCGTAAATATCCCCTCCTTCGCCCCGATGGAAAGCACACGGTCAAGCAGCGTTTCCGTATCCCGCTGATTTCCCAGCTTTGCATGCAGCGCAGCCGTTTTCAGCAGCACCTTGGCAAAGCTCTGCCCCTCGCCCTCCTTGTTGCGAATAGAAAGCGCCAACGCGCTGTAATATTCCAGCTCCTTCCGGATATCTCCGCCCTTCTTCGGCTTGGGCGGCATGGCATGCTCCATTTTCTGCCGCAGATAAAGCCCTCTGCGCTTTTCGTAGGTCTCATCCATTGGCAGTCCGCTCCGCTTCTGCTTTGCCTCTGCCTCTGCAAAATACGCCGCCGCCTTTTCCTCTACACCCGAAAGGCGATAGCAGTTCGCAATCGCAAGCAGATTATTTGCCGCCGCCAACTGCTCCTGCGGTGTTTCCTCAAAATTCAAATCATTCTTTTCCTGATACAGTTCAATTGCCTTTTCGTATGCCTCCTGCTTCACAAATACACGCGCCAGTGCTTCCAAGGTTCCCAGATACAGCGGATTATCCTCATCCAGCATTTCCTTGCGAATTTCTGCCGTTCTGGTAAAGGCCTCCTCCGCCTCCTCCAGATGATCCACCGCTTCCTCTATCAGTCCAAGCTTTTCCAACGCCGTTGCATAACGGGGATGCTCTGCTCCGAAGCGTTCCTTCGCAATCTCCGCCGCCTGTCGGCAATGTCCGACCGCCGCATCGAAATCCTCCTGCCGCCGCTCGATTTCCGCCAGCAGATGCAAACACCAGAGATACATGCCGCTTTTTTCATCGCCACAGCTTTTCCGCACCTCCAGTGCCTTTCTGACAAAGCGCTCCGCCTCGTCGTATGCCTCCTGTCCTTCGTAAAGCTTGCCGATTGCCGTCAGCGTATCCGCATAGGCTGTATTCCTTCCGTCCGCAATCGCACTGCGCAGTGCCTCCGCAGCCTCGTAGCACTGCAAAGCCTCCTCCGCCTTGCCCATGCTTTCATACAGCGTCCCCATCGCCATGTAGCACGCCGCAATCTGCGGATCTTCCTCGCCCAGAAGCTCCTTCTTCCGCTGCAAAGCCTTTTTGCTCAGCGCAAGTGCCTTTTTAAATTCCTTCTTGCCGCCGTAATCCACACTGAGGTTGCTCAGCGCATCCGCATAAAAAATATGCTCCTTCCCCAGCATCCGCTCCACAATCTCCAGAACCTCCCGATGCACCTCCAGCGCTCTGTCATATTGCCCGTCCTTACAGCACAGCGCCGCCAGAGAATTCAGACTGTTGATGAAATCCAGATGCTCCTCGCTCATCAGCTCTCTGCGGATTTCCACCGCCTTTTCGCAGTATTCCACCGCCAAATCCAATAGTCCGGCCTTTTCGCAGACAGAAGCCAGCGTCAGCACGTTCATCATGTAATAAAACGTATCACAGCCGCGCGCCTTCTCAATCAGATCCAGACAAATCTCGTAATAATAGATTGCCTTTTTATAATTCCCCTTCGCCTCATAGGCTCTGGCAAGCGCCCCATGCACATCCGCCAGCTCCAGCGTAGAAAAGGTATTGTTCCTCAATGCCATCGCATGGTATTCGATCGCCTTGTCATATTCCCCCAAAAGCTCGTATGTATTCCCGATATGATACAGGCTGTGCAGAAAATCCGCATGCTCCCTGCCAAGCTTTGCCTCCCGAATCTCCAGCACCTTTCGGTGCAGACGCAGTGCCTCCGTCTGTCTGCTCGTCTGGTTATATACAATCGCAAGATTGTTCAGCGTGTCCGCATAGGAAAGGCTCTCTCCGCCGCAGCGCTTCTTCAGCTCCGCCGCCTGCTTGTAATATTTCTCCGCCTGCGGATATAGCTGCAAGCGGTCAAACACCATCGCCAGATTGCTCATATCCACCGCATACTCAATACAGTCGCAGTCATCGTTTTCCGCATAAATCTGCAATAGCTTATTCCCCAGAACAATCGCCTTCTTGTAGTCCCCGTCCTTGTAGGCCTCAAAAAAGCTGTTCCGTACCTTCTTCATTTCTCCGATATAAAAAGCCATTTGCTTTCACCTCCGTTCCTCCATCTGCCGAAACGCCTCCTTGATGATATCGTAGGAATACCCCTTCCGCAGCAGGAAATCAAACAGCTGTTTTTTCTTTTTTTCGTTTTCGGGCGGCCATTGTCCGCGGCTTTTTTTCTCCAGCCACCGCAGGGCATCGCTCGCCTCGTCAATCTCCGTTTCCGCAAGCACTTCCTCAATGATACGGGAGGAAACGCCCCTCTGCCGCAGCTCCAGTCCGAGCGCATAGCCGCTTTTCGGCTTGAGCCGCAGCCTTTCTCTGATATATCTGCGACAGTATTCCCTGTCATCCGCATAGCCGTATTTTTCCAGAAAGACAAGGACTTCCACAATCACATCCTCCGCAAACTCCTTTTCCAGAAGCTTTTGGCGAATCTCCTGCACCGTCCGCATTTTGTAGCCAAGGAAACGCAAGGCCGTATCCTGCGCTTTAATGTAAATCAGGTTTTTGTGGATAAAGGCAATCGTCTCCTCCGCCGCCTCCTGCCCCTCCTTCAGCTTGAAATACAGAATATCCTGCATAGGCAGTGCAAAGGCATATACGCCGTCAATGAAAATATTGTATCTGTTTGGGTCACGCTTCTGCTGCGTGATGGCTGTAATCCGCATGGCACTGCCTCCTTTCTTTTTTCGATACATCATTATAGCATATCTTCCTTAAAAATAAAATAACCCCCTCGCCGCAGGTCGGCAAAGGGGGCTGATTCCTTCATCAAATCTATCTTGTCAGAATCAATCCGCATTTTTCACATCGTTTTGCATCCACATAATAATACATCCACCAGAACGGCATCTCCTCATTTCTTTCCAATCGCTCCGCTCCCTTTGTGTTCCGCGGCGGCTTTATTTTTCCCGTCTGCGGTGTCCATACAATCTCGCGACCGCTCCCAAGGAAGCCCTCCTGCATTTCTCCTCCGCAAATCGGACATTTCATTTTTCTCTCTCCTTTAACATCTCCTCAACGTCGCCGCCATTTTCCAGAAAAAGATATTCCTCTTTTGTCAAAGCATATCCCTTTCCATCATGCACAGCAACGGCTACCGTTATATGTGCATCCCCTTCCGGAATATCAAACTGCGGCATCTTGCCCACAGGCTCGCCCCGTTCCGGCACTTCAAAGAAATAATAGCTGTCACACATTTCATCCTGCAAGTCATGCAATTTTTCATATTCCTTCTTTTTCTCCCGATTCTCCGGATCATACTGCACATCCGTCACAAAAACGCAGAGCAGCACCCGTTCCTCATCCGCATAAACCTGTCGGTACATCCCCGAATAGCTTTCCTTGACCTCATTTTCCCAATACGCCTTATCCAGATACCAGAAGGAGAAAATCTGCATATCCGCCTCCGGTGCAAAAAATCCGACCATCAGCCCATTTCCAACCGTTTCCATGTCGGAAATATAAAACGGATTCTCCGTATAGCCCTGCGGCATCCAAAACCCAAGACCGTAATCTACATTTTCATACAGACTCTCCCTGTCTCCGTCCTTCTCATCCTTTGCCGCACCAACCCAGATTGCAAGAACCACCGCAACAATACACAGCAAAATGCCAACCGCCCATTTCCTTTGCTTCTTCATTGCCATCCCCCTCCTTTGTAGCCCTTCACAGCCGCATTTTTCCTATTTCGAGCATACAATAAAATCCCCCTTCCGTAAAGCAAATCCCGCCGCAAAATCGTTTCCCATCCGCAAAATTAAGAAATTCGTAAGAAATCCCCCCTCTTTCTCTCAAATAACGTATACATCACAAAAAAGCCGTCCTTTGCAGAATCCCCGACAATCCCTTTCCAACATAAAAAACTTTCCAACATAAAAAAGCCGCGGGAATCCCTTCCCACAGCCATTTTTTCTTTCCCTTATATCCAGCCTGCCGCCGAAAGCACCCCTGCCGATTGCTTCGCCTCATGAAACCCTGCCACAGCGATCGCAACCAGAATACACAGCAATATCCCACAGACCCATTTTCTGCGCTTCTGTTCCTTCCGCATGGCATCCATCAAAAAAAATGCCACAATGCAGCAGGCAGCAGACAGCACAAGAAATAGATTTTTTGTCCCCGGGGAAAAAGCAGTGTACATTTTTGTCCCTCCTTACGAATTACCTGATATTTCCAATTCTTCCTGTTTTAAACATACCACAAACTGCCGTAAAATACAAGAGCCATGGGGCATTTTTGCCCCACAGCCCCTTCTTTTTAAAGATATCGCTCAAAAAATGCTTCTATCGCACGTTTGCCCTCTGCAAATCCGTCAGGTGCTTCGCTGTGTCCCATCGCATGAATATATTCGTCCCTGCTTTCCCTGTAGGTCACATGAATCGTCCAGCTGTTGCCGCTGCACATACATAAATCCAGCTTGCAGAAATCATTCCATTCGTCAATTTTATGCGCGCGGATGATTTCCTCCAGCTCTGCCAGCTCCTCCTCCGTCATCCGGCACCGCTTCGCCTGCATTGCCCCGTCACATCTGTCAATCCAAAGCCCCTGCGCCGGATTATAGCGAAACCATTCCATAAATCCTGCCGTATCGGCATATCTGAAAGAAAAGGTATCAATCGTCATGCTGCTTCCTCCTTCGTCAAAATACCAAAAAAGAACCATCCGTTTCCGAATGGCTCTTTCTGTTTCAGGTGTTAAAATTATTTTGCGTATTCCACGGCTCTGGTCTCTCTCACCAGATTTACCTTGATCTGACCGGGGTATTCCAATTCCTCTTCAATCTTCTTAGCAATTTCTCTTGCCAGAAGTGTCATACCTTCGTCCGTCACATCTTCGGGTACTATCATAATTCGCAGCTCACGCCCTGCCTGAATTGCGAAAGATTTTTCAACGCCCTTGAAGCTGTCCGCAATTTCCTCCAGCTTCTGCAATCTCTTAATGTAGGATTCCAAGGTTTCGCGTCTTGCGCCGGGTCTTGCCGCAGAAATGGCATCTGCTGCCTGTACCAGCACCGCGATAATGCTCTGCGGCTCCACATCGCCATGATGTGCCTCCACCGCATTGATAACGGTATGGTTTTCCTTGTAACGCTTCAGCAAGCCAACACCGATGCTGACATGAGAGCCTTCCATTTCATGATCCACACTCTTACCGATATCATGCAGTAAGCCTGCACGCTTTGCCAGAACGACATCTACCCCCAGCTCTGCCGCCATCAGTCCGGCCAGATGGGATACCTCGATAGAGTGCTTTAATACATTCTGTCCATAGCTGGTGCGGTATTTCAGTTTCCCCAGCAGCTTTACCAGTTCGGGATGCAGCCCATTGACACCTGTGTCAAAGGTTGCAGACTCGCCTTCCTCGCGGATTGTGGTTTCCACTTCTTTTCTTGCCTTTTCCACCATTTCCTCGATACGGGAAGGGTGTACACGCCCATCTACAATCAGCTTTTCCAGTGCCAATCTTGCAATTTCTCTTCTGATAGGGTCAAATCCGGAGAGAATGACTGCCTCCGGCGTGTCGTCAATAATCAGGTCAATGCCTGTCAGTGTTTCCAAAGCGCGAATGTTTCTGCCCTCACGGCCGATGATACGTCCCTTCATCTCATCATTGGGCAGCTGTACAACAGAAACCGTTGTTTCTGCCACATGGTCAACCGCACAGCGCTGAATTGCATTTGCAACAATTTCTCTGGAGCGTTTTTCCGCCTCCATCTTCGCCTTGCTTTCCGTTTCCTTGATGAGCAGGGTTGCCTCGTGCTTCACATCGTTTTCCACCATTGCCAGAATGTGATTCTTTGCTTCCTCGGTGGTCAGTCCTGAAATTCGTTCCAGCTCTCTGAGCTGTTTTTCTCTCAGTTCCTTTGCTTCTTCCTTCTGTCTGTCCAAATCCTCCAGCTTTTTGGTCATGTGCTCCTCTTTTCTTTCCAGAGCCTCTACCTTCTTGTCCAGAGTTTCTTCTTTTTGGAACAGCCGTCTTTCATTTTTCTGAAGCTCGTTTCTTCTGTCACGAACCTCTCTTTCCAGTTCATTTTTTGTCTTAATGCTCTCTTCCTTTGCCTCCAGAAGAATTTCCTTCTTCTTGGCCTCTGCATCCTTTACTGCATCCTCGACAATCTTGTTGGCTCTTTCCTCCGCAACGCCAACCTTGCCCTCCGCAATCTTCTTGCGGTATGCAATACCGATGATAACGCCAATCAGCAAACCTACGACAGCACAAATCATACTTATCGGATTAATGAAAAACACCTCCCTCTTATTCAGTTTTCAAAGTGCAATTTTTAATTGTTTTACATAATCTGTAAGTAATGGCGAAAATACACCTTTTTCATTTTATAACTTTTTCACATGTGTGTCAAGAAACAATTCAGCACAGTAAAGTGTACAAAGCGCAAAAGCAACAAAGAAAACGCCTTTGCGGCGCTTTCATACATTTACTTTTTTCTTCCGCTTCTCCATGGCATATTGCCCAAAGCCCATTTCGCTTTCCTCCAAAAGAATCGTGCCGCCGCTTTTTTTCTCCAGTGCCGTTTTCCATGCACCGTCCCCTCCGGCAAAGGCAGCCAGCAGACGCTTGTCCGCCTGCACTGTCAGCTCGTTATAAATCGTATGTGCAAAAACGCTTTCCGCCTCTCTGCGCATCCTTGTCACCGTCCATTCAATCGAGGGCAGTCTGCCGCTGCCGTCGCAGGCACGGCATTTTGTTGTCATCTGCCGCTTCAGGGAGGGTCTGGTCTTTTTGCGCGTCACCTGCATCAGCCCCAGCTCTGTCATGCCGACCACAACCGTCTTAATGCGATCCTTCGCCACAGCCTTTTTCAGCCGCTGTGTAACCTCCTTCTGCGCCGCCGTATCTGCCATATCAATAAAATCAATGATGATAATCCCCGAAAGATTTCTAAGGCGCATCTGCTTTGCCGCTTCCTCCGCCGCCTCCAGATTCGTTTTCAGAATCGTTTTCTGCAAATCCCCTCTGCCTGCTGCCTTCCCTGTGTTCACATCAATCACCACGCAAGCCTCGGTTTCCTCAATCACCAGAAAACCGCCGCTTTTCAGCCAGACATGCTCGTCCAGTGCCTTCTCGCTCTGGCTCTCCAGAAAATACGCCTCAAATAGCGGAATTGCATCGGTATGCAGTCTGAGGGCAGGCTGTCCCTCGCCGTTAAAGTCTCCGCTTTCCAGCAATTCCCGATAGCTTTCCGCCTCATTGACCACATATTCCTCCACATCCGCGCCGTAAAAATCCCTTGCGGCACGCTTGACGGGATGGTTTTCCTGTGAAATCAGCGCAGGCGGCTTCAGAAATTCGCCCGTTTTCAGCCTTTCGCATTTTGCCCAAAGCTGCTTCCATTCTCTTTCAAATTCCTCTCTGCTTTTGCCCTCCCCGTTTGTGCGGACAATCGCGCCGCAGTCCGCAGGCAGAAGCTCCGTCAGAATTTCCCGAATCCGCGCACGCTCCGCCGAATCCGTAATTTTTCTGGAAATGCCGATTTCGCCGCCCTCCTCCGGCAAAAGCACCAGAAATTTCCCCGGAAAGGAAAACTTTCCTGTCAGCACCGCGCCCTTCGTGCCGACTGCATCCTTCTCCACCTGCAATAGCAACGTATCCCCGACCTTCGGTCTTGCGCTGTTTTTCTCCGCATCGGAAACGGCTCTTGCATTGCCGTAATAATAATAGCCGTTTTTCTCCGCGCCGATGTCTACAAACGCCGCCTGCAAATTTGGCATGACATTTGCCACACGCCCCGCGTAAACATTCCCGACAAGGCTTTCCTCCCGCTTGCTTTCATAATATAATTCCTTTAATTCGCCGTCCTCCGCTAACGCAATCCGCGTTAGGTCGGCGGAAATATCCATCAAAACTCGTTTCAAGCTGCATCCCTCACCTTTCTCCCTACCATCATACCCGAAAAAAGCAAGTTTTGCACCTCTTTCTTTAAATATACCCTTAGCGAAAATAAGTCATTCGCCAGTTTAGAACATGCAGGCGCGCCTGCGCCGCTTTTCTCCCTGCCGTTTCCGGCACTGTGGGGAAGGGTTTGGAAAGGGAAACCTTGTGTCCCTTTCCTCGTCTGTGGGGGTCCGGGACCCATTACGAAACGGGTCCCGGGTTTTTGTTACTTTTTAGCATAAAAAGTAAGGAAGAACGCCTTTGTTTTGCCGTGAAAGTTCTAAACTGGCGAACTTCTCATCTTCACCAACCTCCGATGATATTTCTATACCTTCTCCGTTGCCCTCTCCGGCAAATACTCCATCGGGTTCAGCAGCTTCCCATCCCGATAAATCCCATAATGCAGATGCGGCCCTGTGGAAAGCCCCGTATTCCCTGATTTTGCCACCACCTGTCCCTGCTTGATTTTCTCCCCCTTTTTCACCAATATCTCTGAAAGGTGTGCATATAAAATCGTATACCCGTCCGTTGTTTCAAATCGCAGCAGCTTGCCATACGTCGCAGAAGTACGCACCTCCGTCACCCTGCCGCTTTTAACCGCTACCACCTCTGTCCCCTCTGGAACGGCAATATCCAACCCGTCATGCAGCTCCTGTTTATGTAAAATGGGGTTTTCCCGCTTGCCGCAGTCCGAGGTCACCACCCCCGAAACAGGCGCAAGCCAGTCCTCCGTTTTCCGTTCCCATGCAAGTCCCTTCCACACCAGCACACTAGGGCGATTCTTCCGTATCGGGACGGTAGACCCTTTCATCCCTTTCCTGCTTTTCCCGAAAAACAGGCAAACTTTCCTCCACGCCCTTCCGCAGTGCCGCCCCTCTGCTTTTCCATTTCTGCACTTCCTCCGTCGAAATCTGGTAAGCAATCGTCTCCTTCAGCTTATTGCAGACCATATCCGAGGTTTTGCTCTCAAATAAAGAAATCAGCAGACAGCCGCCCACCAAAACCGCCGTCACATACGTCCGAAACGCGAGCGTGCCGCTTCGCTCCTGTCCTTCTCTCCCCCGAAAATTCTGCCTTGCGCGCATCCGCCGCTCCATCTCTCTCCTGCGTCGGCGTTTTTCCTGCTCCGTCATGCGTATTCCTCCCTACTTTCTTTCAGTCGAAATCAGGATTTCGACCTGCGCTTATCTCTCCGCCTGCTCCAGACACGCCGCCACCGCATCCAGAATCGCCTGTGCAGAATGTGGATTCTCGCTCTCCACTGCAATCTCTGCCGATTGGTTTTCAATCACCGCCTGCCCGACCGTTTCCGTCACCTCTGCCAGCAGGGGATAAAACACCGCCACCGCCTCTGTTGCCTCCTCCATGGAAACCTCCGCAATGCGCCCCTCCGCAATCGTTACCGCAATCTCCGCCGTTTCTTCGCCAAGCTGCATTTCCTCGTAATAGGTACCGTCCCGATATGCGCCGTCATGCTTCCCCATATTCAGAAAAAATGCAATCAACCCCACCAGAATAATCACACCCAGTACCGCAAACACCGCTGTTTTGATTAACTCCTTCGCCTTCACTACCATAAACCTCGTGCGCCCCACGAAAATCCCTCCTCAGTCCTTCTTATCCCTACCATATTCCGTTTTTTCCTTCTTTATGCTGTCATCCCTTGAAAAAAGGCTGTCCCTTTTGTATCATAGAGGAAGAAACGAATCAGAAAGAAGGGATAAAAATGGGACTGCGTTTCATCATCGGCAGAGCCGGCACAGGCAAAACCCACCTCTGCATAGAGGAAATCATCCATCAATCGAATACGGGAGCGAAACGGCAGATTCTCATTGTGCCCGAGCAGTTCACCTCACAGGCGGAACGGGATTTGATTGCCGCAACCGGGCAGAACGCCATCCTCACCGCCGAAGTGCTCAGCTTCGGTCGTCTGGCGCATCGGGTGTTCTCCAAAAAGGGAATCGGCAATCGCCTCCCTCTGGGGGATATCGGCAAGGCAATGGCACTGCGGAAAATCCTTCTGGCGGAAAAGGACAATATTTCCTATTTCCACAGCGTTCTGGAGCAGCCCGGCTTTATCGACCAGCTGGGTCTGACCATCTCCGAATTTTTTCAGTACCGCATTTCTCCGGAGGATACAGAAACCCTCGCGCAGGCAGAAGGGCTTTCCCATGCCGCAAGAGAAAAGCTGACTGATTTGAACCGCATCTATCGTTCCTATCTGGATTTTCTCAGGCAGGAATATATTTCCGCCGATGAAACCCTTGGGCTTCTGGCGGAGCGTCTGGATGAAAGCCTTGGCTTTGCCGATACGGAATTCTGGCTGGACGGCTTTTATGGCTTCACGCCGCAGGAATACAGCGTCATCCGCCGCCTGCTGCAGCTTTCCGCGCAGGTCAACATCACCCTGCCGATGGATAAAAACAGCTTTTACGGTGCATTTTTGCCGCCCTCCGCGCCATTTTACGAACCATATCTGACGAAGAAAAAGCTGCTCGCTCTGGCAGAAGAATTACAGCTTGCCCCCGTGCCGCCGACCCTTCTTGAAAAAAATTTCCGTGCCGAAACGGATGCCCTCCGCAATCTGGAGCAGGAATATTTCCACAGCTTTTTCCGCAAAGCACCGCTTGCCGAAAGCGTTCATGTGGTTGCCTGCCCTTCCCTGCAGGAGGAAATTCGCTTTGCCGCAGGGAAAATCCTCCGTCTGGTGCGCGAGGAAGGTCTGCGCTTCCGCCAAATTGCCATTGTAACAAACGCCATGGAGACCTATGAAAAGAGTCTGCGCGGCATTTTAGAGGAATACGATATCCCCTGCTTTATTGACGCGCGCCGCGAAACCACCGCACACCCCCTTGTCACCCTGCTGACCTCTCTGTTGGATATTTTGGTGTATGATTTTAAATATGAAGCCGTTTTCTCCTATTTAAAATCCGGCTTGAGCCTGCTTTCCACAGAGGAAATCGATATTCTGGAAAACTACGTCCTTGCCTATGGCATCAAGGGCTGGAAGTGGCGGCAGGATACTTGGGATTACGGCATCCAACGCGAGGGCGCAGAAGCCGTAGATGCGGTTAATCTTCTGCGGGACAGGGTGCTTGCGCCCTTCGCCCCCCTTCTTGCCCTTCCGCAGAAGAAGGTCTTTCCCCTTCGGGAATTTTTACAGGCATTGCTCTCCCATCTGGAGCAGCTCCACGCCGCCGAAACGCTCGATGTCTGGGCGCAATCCGCCACCTCCGCAGGCAATCTCAATAAGGCGGAGGAATACCGCCAGATTTGGCAATTAGTAATGGATGTTCTGGAAAAGGCAGATGCCATCCTCGGCAAGGAAGAACTCACCTTAGAAGAAATGGCAAAAATTCTCAAGGCAGGTCTGGAAAAATGCTCCATGGGTGTCATTCCGCCGACCGCCGATTGCCTTCTGATTGGGGATATCGAACGCAGCCGCCTGCCCGAAATCAAATATCTTTTCGTGCTTGGTGTCAATGAAGGCGTTCTCCCCTCTCCTGCCACGGCACAGGGCATTTTCACCGAAGCCGAGCGCGACCTTCTGACCGCCCAAGGCGTAGAGCTGGCAAGCGGCGGCAAGCAGAAAATCTTCGAGGAGCAATTCCTCATCTATCGCGGCTTAACCAGACCCTCCAAGGGTCTATGGCTCACCTATGCCGCCAATGATGCCGAGGGTCGGGAGCTGTCCCCCTCCTCTCTGATTGAACGGCTTCAGCGTCTGGATGAAGGCCTGCAAATCGAGCCCATGCCCGCCTTCGATTTAGAAGAAACCGCCCCTGCCGCCGTTTTCCATCTGCTTGGCGGCGAAATGCGGAAGGCAACGGCAGAAGCGCCGCTTTCTCCCCTCTGGCAGGATATCTATGGCTTTTTTGACGAAAACAGCCAATGGCAGAAGCACCTTTCCCTTCTGAAGCAGGGCATCGGCAAAACGGCAAAGCCCGAGCGGCTCTCCCCGAAAACGGCAAAGACGCTTTACGGCAAAAATATTTTTTCGAGCGTTTCCCGTCTGGAACGATTCGCAGGCTGCCCCTTCTCCTTCTTCGCGGAATATGGTCTGAAGGCGGAGGAACGGCGGCTTTATCAGCTCAATACCCCCGATTTGGGGTCTCTGTTCCATGAGGTTCTGGAGCTGTTCTCCAACAAATTGGAGCAGGACAGCCTCCCCTGGACATCGCTCACGAAGGAAGAAACCACCGCCCGTATCCATGCCGCCGTAGAGGATGCCGCCCCTCGTCTGGGCAATCGTATCCTTCTGGATTCTGCCGCAAATCAATACCTTATCCGCCGCCTGAAACGCATTTCCACCCGTGCCGCATGGACGCTGGTGCAGCATTTACAGCAGGGAGATTTCGTTCCGGCAGGCTATGAGGTCGGCTTCGGCGCACATGAAGCCCTCCCCCCGATTGTCATTCGCCTACAGGATGGCGGCAGTCTGATTCTTAACGGTAAAATCGACCGCGTGGATTTGCTTGATGCCAGCGGCACACGCTATGTCAAAATCATCGACTACAAATCGGGCAATAAGACCTTCCATTTTCAGGATATTTATTACGGTCTGCAATTACAGCTTCTCGTTTATCTGGATGCGTATCTCAAGTATTATAAAAAAACAGGCGCATCCTTCAAGCCGGGCGGTGTCTTTTATTTCCGCATCACAGACCCCACCCTTGCCCTTGATGAGGAGCTTTCCGCCGAGGCAATCGAAAAAATTCTCTATGAAAAAATGCGAATGTCGGGACTGCTTTTGCAGGAGGATGTTCTTATCCATGGCTTAGATCATAGCCTTGCCGAAAGCCGCAGCTCCGCCATCGTGCCTGTCGGCTATACCAAAAAAGGCGACCCTACCGCCGCCTCAAATCTCGCAACCGAGGAGCAGTATGCCGCCATTCTGGATTTCGTTGCCACGCGCACGCAGGAAATCGGCGATGCCATGAAGGCAGGCATCATTGCCCCTGCCCCCTATCGCGATGGGCAGCGTACCCCCTGCGCCTATTGCAGCTATCGCTCCCTTTGCCGCCATAGCTATGCCGAGGCACCCAAGTGGCGAAAGCTGAAGAAAATAGATAAAGTGGATTTCTGGGAAAGCATCACCCCCAAACAGCCCCCCGAAACCGAATAATCATGCAAAAAAGTCCCTCCCACAGGCTTACCCCCATGGGAAGGACTTTCATTTTATTCTGAAATACTGTTTTCTTCTGTCGGCATTTCCTCTGCCACAGGCTGTGCCAAAGGCACCAGCTCTCTGTAAAATGCTGCGTGTGCCGCCGCTCTGTAAGGTGTCAGCCATAAATCCCCAATGCCGAATGTAAAAACAGATAAAATCATCCAGCCGATAAAGCTGATTTCCATGCAAAACAGCCGCCACTTATTCCCCTTCATCAATTCCTTGGAACGGGTAATAGCATCATTTGCCCCCATCTCAGGATTTTCCGCCAGAATGCAGCTTGTCATGGAATAACGATAAATCGCAATAATCCCCGGAATAATGAACAGCAGCGTCCAGCCAAGGATATATATCGCCTGCAATAAGCCTGCCGCAAGCATTGTGCGCCATTGCCGAAAATACCGAAACAGCATTTCCACGCCGCCAATCTCGCCATCAATCAAATCCATATTGAATTTCATATAGCCAACCGTAACAATCATTCCAATCAGCATCCGCACAAGCCAGCCAAGCACGATAATAACACCAAGCCCAACAAGAAGGGTTCCTCCTGCAATCATATCTAACGGGTGCAGGGTTTGCCCCAATGCCTCAAGGGTGATCTGAAGGTCGCCGCCCTCAAATCTCAATGTGATCTCTGGCAGTCCCATGCCTGTAAAGCCGCCCAAAACCATCGCAAGAAAACCAATCCCGATTGCAAGTCCCCAGCGTCCCTTCAACGCCGCTCTGGCCTCTGCCCGAAAATCCGCCGCACATCTCATATTGTGTCCCCCTTTCAAAAGCTGACCTTTTCTTTCAGCATAGCAGAAAACATTCTTCGACACAACAACGCCGCCCGATTCTTAAGAAAATCTTAGAAAATCAATTTCCGGCTTAGAAGGTTTCCCAATATTTCTTTACATTTCCTTCCGCAACTGCATCCAGATAGGAATCGGCAATCTCGAAAATTTCCTCCTCATCCTTGATTTTCAGAAAAACGCCGTTCTTATCCGCAACAATATCCTTGTGCTTGCCCTTGTTTTTCTCAATCCATTCCCGAAATTCCTTTTCCCATCTGTCTACCACCGCTTCGCCCTCCTCGTAGCAAAGCAGCTCATCCTTCACATCCGCAATCACTTCGTTTATCTTTAATTTCATTTTGCTCTCCTTTCAATTCTCAGGCGGTGTCATGCCGAAATGGGCATAGCCAAGCCTTGTCACCACGCGTCCTCTGGGGGTGCGCTGAATATACCCCAGCTGCAGCAAATACGGCTCATACACATCCTCAATCGTCTCGGATTCCTCGTTGATAGATGCCGCAAGGGTATCCAGCCCAACTGGTCCTCCGCCGAATTTTTCAATCATCGTCAGCAGCATCTTTCTGTCCGTCTGGTCAAGCCCCACCTTGTCAATATCCAGTAAATCCAGTGCGAATCTCGCCACTTCCTCCGTAATCACCCCGTCATAGCGCACCTGTGCAAAGTCACGCACACGCTTGAGCATGCGGTTTGCCAGTCGCGGTGTCCCACGGGAGCGGCGCGCAATCTCCTCTGCACCGCCTTCCTCCATCTCCACCTGCAACACCGCAGCAGAGCGCTTCAGAATGATTTTCAGATTCTCCACGCTGTATGGCTCCAGCCGCTGCACCACGCCGAATCTGTCGCGCAAAGGGGCAGTCAGAAGCCCGATTCTAGTCGTTGCGCCAATCAGCGTAAACCGCGGCAAATCCAGCCGCACAGAGCGTGCCCCCGGCCCCTTGCCAATCATAATATCAATCACAAAATCCTCCATCGCAGGATAAAGAATCTCCTCAATCATGCGGTTCAGCCGATGAATTTCATCAATAAAGAGAATATCCCCCTCATTTAAGCTGTTCAGCACCGCCGCCATATCCCCCGGGCGTTCAATCGCAGGGCCGGAGGTCGTCTTGATATGCACGTCCATCTCATTTGCAATGATGTTCGAGAGCGTAGTTTTCCCTAACCCCGGCGGGCCATATAAAAGCACATGGTCAAGAGCCTCTTTCCTCTGCTTTGCCGCCTCGATAAACACGCGCATATTCTCCTTTACGCTTTCCTGCCCGATGTAGCTTTCCAGCGTAGCAGGGCGCAGCTTTGGCTCCAGCTCGCGGTCTTCCTCCCGTAAGCCTGTCGTCAAAATTCGTCTGTTTTCCAACTAAAACACCTGTCCTCTATCCTCAGAAGGTAATCATGCGCTTGAGCGCCGCCTTCAAAATATCCTCTGTTGTCATGCCCTCTGCCGCAACCGCATTGACCGCCTGTGCCGCCTCACTGCGGCTGTAGCCCAACGCCGTCATGGCATCAATCGCTTCAAATTTCGCATCACCGCCGCCAACGCTTTCCGCAATGCCTGCCGCCCCCTCGAACGAGGAAACCGCATCCTCTGTTTTGAATTTATCCTTCAAATCCAAAATCACGCGCTGTGCCGTTTTTCTGCCGACCCCTGGTGCCTTGGAAAGCGTTTTCACATCATCCGATAAAATTGCCATCACAATTTCGGAGGGGTTCAGCACCGAAAGAAAGCCTAATGCCCCCTTCGGGCCTACGCCGTTTACCAGCAGCAGCTTTTCAAACATCTCCTGCTCCTCTCTCGCCGCAAAGCCGTACAGGCTCATACCATCCTCCTTCACGCTGAAATATGTAAAAATCTGCACCGCTTCGCCCGTCTGCGGCAGCTTCGCCAATGTGGCAGGGGAAACAAAAATACGGTAGCCGATACCGCCTGCCTCCACAATAATGTCATTCTCGCCGCGCCGCTCCAATGTGCCTTTGATATAGGAAATCATACTCTCACCAAATTTCTTCAGAATACAAGAGAACATTCGTTTCTCTTTTAGCTTCATTATACCCAAAGCGGAAAGAAAGCGCAAGCCAAACAAAAAACCCCGAATCCACTCGATTCAGGGTTATTCCTCATCTTACTTTTGCAATGCCGCCACTTTTTCCGTAATATAATTCTCCACCTCATCATAAGGAACCTCCAGTGCCATAGAAAATTCTCTGTGAAGCAGCTCCTTCGCCAGCTTGCTGTATTCCCGTTCAGTCTTTGCAAGCTTTTTGCCGTTTTCCTCCAGTCTTTTCTCCTTGCGGTAAACGGTTTTAATCAGCCTGACCAAATCCTCGCATCGGTGCGTATCCAGACAGCCCTTGTATTTCTCTCCAAGGGCGCGCACATCCTGCCCGATGACCTCCTCTGCCCGAATTTCGGGAATCTGCAAAATCAACTCCTCCGCTTCCGCCTTTGTCAGAATCGGGCGCATGAATACCTTCGTATCCAAAGGCGCATAAATTTTCCCACTGGAAAATACCGGCGCAAGCGTGTAATATTCCTTCCCGCTGTCTCCCAGCGGCGTATCGCGCGGCACACCAATCTCCTCGATGCAGCAAATACCGTTATTTCCATAAATGACATATTCACCCTTCCGAAACATCGTTCTCCCTCCTGCATCCTCCATATTCATAAGCTTTTCTGATATAAGTATACCACAAAAATTTTTTCTGATGCAACTGGGAAAAATCCCGAAAAATCAGTCCATTGCCATAACCTCAATCCCTGCCTCTGCCAGAATGGACTGCGAAAGGGGGTCGGGGTATTCGCCCCTGTGCACAATACGCGTGATGCCTGCGTTAACCAACATTTTCGCACAGATGACACAGGGCTGCAAAGTAATATAAATCGTCGCCCCCTCCGTACTCACACCCACCTTCGCCGCCTGAATGATGGCGTTCTGCTCCGCATGCAGTGCGCGGCAAAGCTCATGCCGCTGTCCCGAGGGAATATGCAGCCGCTCCCGTTCACAGCCGCCGATGTCCGTGCAGTGGCGCAGCCCCGAGGGCGCACCGTTGTAGCCTGTCGTAATGATACGGTTATCCTTTACAATCACCGCCCCCACCTGTCTGCGCAGGCAGGTCGAGCGTGTTTTTACAATCTCAGCAATTTCCATGAAATATTCGTCCCAGCTTTTTCTCACCGCTCCTACCTCCTTTTTCCATGGTTTTGTTTCAACATACCATAAATCTATCCGAAACGCAACACAAAAGCCCGACCTTTCGGTCGGGCTTTTGTGTTACTACCACTTATACAATCAGATTCATTTTCTTTGCTTCAAACAGCAGCTCATCTCTGAATTCGGGTGCCGCCAGAGAGATAATCATTTTCGCTCTTTCGCTTGCGGTTCTGCCCTTCAGACGAACAATATTGTTTTCCGTTACCAGGAAGTCCACTTCATTCTTAGAGGTTGTCACAATGGAGCCGGGTGTCAGCACGGGTTTTACCTTGGAAACCGTACCGTTTTTCGCGGTAGAGGTCATCGCGATAAAGCCCTTGCCGCCCTTGGAAAGGTTCGCGCCGCGCACGAAGTCCACCTGACCGCCGGAACCGCTGTAATGCAGTGTGCCCAGAGATTCCGCACATACCTGACCAAACAGGTCAATCTCTACACAGGCATTCACGGAAATGAAGTTGTCATGCTGACCGATGACATAGGGGTTGTTTGTATAATCAACGGGGTGCATTTCAAATGCAGGGTTATCGTCCATGTATTCGTACATTTTCTTTGTGCCCCAAGCCAGTGTGGCAATCGTTTTGCCGACATTGATGGGCTTTTTCATATTGGTTACTGCGCCGCATTCAAGCAGGTCAACCATGCTGTCTGTAAACATTTCGGTATGCAGACCCAAGTCCTTCTTATCGCGCAGCAGAACGCCAACCGCATTGGGAACGCCGCCAATCCCCAGCTGCAGGGTTGCGCCGTTGGGAACCTCGTCCGCAATCATCTGACCGATTTTCTTATCTGTTTCTGTCAGTACGGTTTCGGGCAGCTCCAGCAGCTCATGGCAGGATTCGCACAGAGCCGTTACCTGAGAAATGTGAATCAGGTTATTCCCCATAACACGGGGCATTTTTTCGTTGACCTCCAGCAGGATGATAGTTGCCTTATCTCTCAGCGCAACCACCTCTGCTCCGGCCATGCCGCAGGAGAAATAGCCATGCTTATCCATCGGGGAAACCTCAGCATAAAATACATCCAGTCTGGGCATACAGTCTCTCCAGTAGCCGGGTGCTGTGCTGTAGTTATTCGGTACATAGGTATAGTAGCCCTGCTGAATCGCTTTTCTGCCTGCGCCGCCTGTAAACCAGGATACATAATCATATTTACCCTTGAGTGCAGGGTCCATAAACGCATTGCCCTTTACGGACAGAATCGCATGGTGCTGTACTCCTGTGATTTCGCCGCGTCTTGCTCTTTCGCCGACAGCCGCACAGATGGTTTCGGGCTCCTCCAGGCCTGTAGGACAGGCACAGATATCACCGGATTTTACATACATTGCAACCTCTTCCGCCGTTTTCAGTTTTGCACGGTACATTTCCTGAAATTTGTTCATGTCTGTTCTCCCTTTCTGGTTTCTCTCCATGATTTCGTTAAAAAAAATAAACAAAGAATTGTTCTATTTTTCCATTTTTGCATACAAAATACGTTCTATAGCTTGTATTTTAGCACAAAGAAAGCCAAAAAGTAAAGCGAAATACTGTTCTGTTCTTCAAATTATACAAAAATTTAAGCAAATTTTGTCCTTTTTGTCCTACAACTGTTTTTTCTTGCAAACAATATTCCTTTACAATAAAAAAGGACTCTAAAAAGAGCCCCCCTCAGTCTGTAGACAAGGTTGTTTTGATGCCGCGGAAAGGTTCGGGAAACGAAGGAGTTTCCTGAATGGAATCCGCAGTCGGAATTCATTTCCGGCGAGGAAAACGGCGAGTTTCAAGGCTTTTTAGCCGATGGAACTCGTCTGTTTATTCACCTGTCTAAACAAGTCGAAATCCTGATTTCGACTTAGGGGTCGACTTTGTCGACACCTAAAAAGGACTCTAAAAAGAGTCCCTTTTCGGTTCATGAATGTTTCAATTTTAAAAGATTAAATCAGATACTGCTGTACCTCTGCAGGAAGTGCATCTGTTTTGCGGCTGATAATCATAACCATATCCATTTCCGCTTCCTTGGAAGTCTTATCCAATTCCTGAATGAAGGCTGTGAAATCTGCGTCGCTGATTCTGTCCATAATATGGTTCAACCCATCAATGTAAATGGTTTCAATATCACTGTTCTGAGAAAGGATACCACACACAAAGCCTCTGAATACCTGTGGATCTTCCATAATGAACTTCGGTGTTTCTACGAAACGCACACTATAATGCAAATCGTACATGTGGCTGTTGTCGTCATCAACAAAGACAATATTGCCCTTTGCCTCTTTGCCGGCTGCATTTGCCATGTCGATCATTCTTTTTGTTTTGCCTTCACCTTTTTCGCCTGCAAGAATTTTAACCATTGCAATCTCCCCCTTTAAATAGTTTTCCGGTGGTATGCCTTTGAATCATTCATAATTTGACAGGATATCCGCTTCGGATGTTTCCTGTTATATTGTAAATTCTCCAAAACTCCGTGTTTTCCTTCTTTTTTGCGCGGAATTTTTGTCATTTTTCTTTTTCAGCATATTTTCACAAAAACTTAACACCGTTTTTGTCCACTATTTACATGCTTCTATCTGATTTTCTGTAGCAACAATGCCGCCGCGCCGCGCATCCCTGCGGCATTGCCCAGCTTTGCCAAAAGGAATTCCTTTTCTCTGCTGTGCGCGAAAACCCTGCTCCTGTAGGCTTTTTCGACTTTTTGCAGAAGCAGCTCCCCTGCCTTAGAAACGCCGCCGCCAAATACGATTTTCTCCGTATCCACAAGATACATCGCATTGGCAAGCGCCATCCCCAGATACGCCGAAACCGCATCCGTAATCTCATTGGCAAGCGCATCGCCTGCCCGCGCCGCATCCCAGAGGGTCTTTGCCGTTACCTCCTTCTGCCGCAGCAGGGAATCCTCTCTCCGCTTAGCAAGAACCTGCTTCGCCACGCGCACCATTCCCGTCGCAGAGGCATATTGCTCCAGACAGCCCATTTTGCCGCAGTTGCAGCGCACCGTCTCAAAGGGATTCACCGTCATGTGCCCGATTTCGCCTGCCACACCGCTCTCCCCCATGAGAACCTTCCCGTTCAGCACCACGCCGCCGCCAACTCCCGTGCCAAGCGTCACCATGAGCATGCTCCTCGCCCCGACACCTGCGCCGTAGGCTGCTTCGCCCAATGCCGCCAGACGGGCATCATTCCCAACGCAGACGGGTGAAATGCCGATGATGCGCTCTGCCTCCTCGGCAAGTGCCACATCTCCCCAGCCGATATTGACCGCGCCATGCAGGATGCCATCCGCCGTCACCGCACCGGGGGCAGCCATGCCGATGCCGAGGATGTCCGCTCTGCGGATTTTTTGCTTTTTTCCCCTGTCCAGTCCCCTGTCCAATCTGTCCAGTATGGACACCCTGATGTCCAACAGAAGACCCTCCGGTGTCGGCTCCTTTCGGGTAGGAATTTCCCATCCTTCCAGAAGCGTTCCATCCTCTGCCGCAAGCCCGATTTTCACCGTCGTGCCGCCGATATCGATTCCAAAGCAATAGCCCATTACAAATCACCCTCATATTTATATACGATGCTGTGTATCCGTTTCTTATACCGCTGATAGGTTTTTGCATCGATGGCGGCAGGCTTCGTCATCAGCCGCAGCGGCAGGACTCCCTGCCCCTTTCGCATGGGCGGCTGCAAATAGGGATAGCTGTTGAACACAAGTCCATGCCGCTCATAAAAGCCAATCCGCCGCCTTGTCAGCGCATCCTCCGGCAGCTCCACCTCAAGCACCATCGGGCGTTTTTTCTCCGCCAGAAGGGCATCCAGAAGCATGCCGCCGTAGCCGCCGTTGCGGTATTCCTCTTTTACCGCAAAATGCTCAATATATAAAAAATCCTCGATTTCCCATGTCGCAAAGGTTGCCGCAAACACGCCTTCTCTGCGCACGCCGTAAAGCCGATAGCATGGCTCTTTCAGCAGTGCGCGCTGGTCCTCCTTCACGCGTAATTCCGTCACAGGGAACGCGCTTTCCAGCAAGGGAAAAATTTCATCAAAGGTTTTCTCCGTAATTCGTTCAAACATTATCCTCACCTCCGTCCTAAGAGGATACTATAAATACAGGAAAAAATCAAATCCTCCTGCCATGCGCGCACATTTCTTAAATTTTTCTAAATTTTGTCCGCAAAGCCCTGTTCTGTGATATACTTTATGCTAGAAAGGAAGTGAACCACCATGAAACGATTGGTAAGAGGTAGTTTCCTCTTTCTGTTTCTCTTTTTATGCTCCATGCAGACAGCGGCAGCGGCATCCATTCGCATTTTTCTGGATGATAAGGCTGTTTCGTTTGCTGAAGCTCCCTTTATCGAAAACGACCGCGTATTAGTACCCATGCGCGGCATTCTGGAATCTCTGGGGTATTCTGTTGCATGGCAGGAGGAAAGCAAAACCGTCCTCGCAGAAAAGGACGAAATACAGATTTCCCTGCATCCTGACGAAAAAACAGCCATCGTCAACGGCAAAGCGGTTTCTATTGATGCTCCGGCAAAAATCAGGAATGGGCGCACCTTCGTGCCGCTTCGCTTCTTAGCCGAATACAGCGGCGCAGAGGTCACATGGAACCAGAGCACCTCCTCGGTTTCCATCCATTCCGCGGAATATACGGCACCGGAAAAGACAGAAAACAATGATTCCGTTGTTTATATCCAGACGAATAAAATGCAGGGCAGTGGCATTGTGCTTTCCGCAGATGGTCTGATTGCCACGAATTACCATGTAATTAAGGGTGCGGCAACCGCGCAGTTTGTGTTTGCGGACGGCACGATTTATCAAGGCACGACAACCGTAGTCGGACTTGATACTTCCGCCGACATCGCCCTTCTGAGAATCGAAAAAACGGACCTTTCTGCCGCAACGCCTGCCTTTTCCTACAAGGTTGGGGATGCGGTTACGTCCATCGGCTCTCCCGGCGGCGCGCGCAACACTGTCAGCACAGGCACAATCAACGGCTATGATACGGATGTGATTTCCACCTCCGCCGTCATTGCCCCCGGCAGCAGCGGCGGTGCTTTATTCAACAGCACCGGTGAGGTCATCGGCATGACCTCCTTCTTTGGGGACTCGCATTATTTCTCTATCCCCATCGCACAGGTATTGCAGGTGCCGCAGAAGCTTTCTCTGCCGCTCAGCGCAATGCAGGGCTACACCTATACCCCCTCTGCACCGCAGAATCTGCGCGCAAGGCTGGCGCAGGACGGCTACGCATACGTTTCATGGGCTCCCGTTTACGGCGCAGACCATTATTATGTATACAAATCCCTCACTCCGGATGGGCCATACACGCGCATCAGCAATAACAGCAGCGAAAAATGGTACTGGGGATATCCACAGTGCTTCGGCATCTCTGTCAACGGTACCTGCTATCTGCGTGTGACCACAGTGATTGATGGGCAGGAAAGCGCTCCCAGCGAGAGCATTAAAATTACAAAATAACAGAAAAGCAATAGCAAAAAACAGCGATTTCCGGTTTCTCAGAAGTCGCTGTTTTCTTATTTCTTCTTATTTTTTTATTTTTCTTTTTTTGTTTTATTCCATCGGCTTTGTGATGTCTGCCTCTGTCGCTTCGATATACTGCACCAGATCCTGCGGATTCAGAATCACCTGTTCGCCGCGCACCCCTGCGCTGACCGCGATTTCATCAAAGAGGATACAGGTTTCATCAATAAAGGTGGGGTATTTTTTCTTCATCCCGATTGGGGAGCAGCCGCCGCGGATATAGCCCGTCAGCCCCAGCAGCTCCTTCATGTGCGTCATTTCCACCTTCTTATTTTTGGAAACAGATGCCGCCTTTTTCAAATCCAGTTCCATATCCACAGGGATACAGAATACCAGAATCCCTGTTTTATCCCCTCTGGTTACCAGTGTTTTAAACACCTGCTCCGCATCCATGCCAACCTGCTCCGCCGCATGCAGTCCCGAAAGGTTCGCTTCATCATATTCATACTCCGCAGTGCGGTAGGCAATCCCTGCCGCCTCCAGAAGACGCATCACATTGGTCTTTGTCATAAAACCACCCTCTTTTAATCATCCAGAATAATAAAGCTGTAATCGCCGCCGGTGCGTTCCATGAAATAATTCCTTGCCGCAATATCAGAGGAAACGGGTGCCGCCGTCCAGTAATCTCCGTTGGAATAGGCAACATAGCGAGAGCCGTCTGTCAGGCGGAAATACGCACAGTTCGCCGTTGCACACTGATACTGAATCTGCGTTTTGCTGGTAATATAATACTTCCCGAACATTGCCGCCACTGCGCCGCCCTGCTCCGCCTTCACCAGACCGCGCCATGCCGCAAGGTTATATTTCGGCAGAACTTCCACATTAAAATCGGGAATCAGCCGATTGATGGCAGTAATGGGATAAGCATCCATCTGCACATTGGGATAGACAACCTCCCAAAAGCCATTATCATTCTTCAAAACATATTCCTTGATATTTGCCGTATTGCCTGTGGTGGAAAATACCACAACGGCATATTTATTATCCTTTCGGATTTCACGCACATAATAATCCGCGAAGCGCCCTTCATACAGGCAGATATAATTCAGAATCCGCCCATATTCCGCCGTTGCGGAGGACAGCCGCCCGATATTGCCATGGCTCTGGTTATATTTTGCCAGAAGCGACTGATAATCAGACTGGACAATCTGCCCCGCCTTGCCGCTCGGAGAGGCCAGCAGATATTTCCCATTCTGCTTCACTGCCGCAAATACGCCGAAATTCATATTGCCCGAGGAAACGCTTGCGCCATTATACGCCGCCAAATCCTCCCCATCAATCAGCAAGAGCTCAAATCCGGACGTATCCAGACCGCTTTCCAGATAGCCCTCCTTCACCAGCATGTCCGGGGTTATGTAGCAGCCATCATAATAGCCGTAAAGCTTGCCGTTTTTGCTCATCCAGCCGCGTTTCGCGCCGTTGACCTTATAATCCTGCTGTGCCGCCGCGGCAACCGCCGTCAGAGTGTCATACACCTTGGATGCCTGCCAAAAGGGCTTATTCTGCGTGCCTTTCTTGCTGTCCGACTTTTCGTTCTTTTTTTCATCATTCTTGGCCTTTTCAGCCGCCTGCTTTTCATCGGCTTTATCCGTTTTTCCACCCGGCACGATAATCTCCGTTGTGCCGCCCTTTCCATCCGCAGCATCTGCATCGGGGGGAAGGGGACTGCTCAGGTTGCAGCTGCTCATCAAGAACACGCAAAAAGCCAGAAGCAGGCAAAAGATACCTTTATTCCTCACGGTAATCATCCTCTTTATCCTTGATTGCATCAAAAACAGAACAGAGCTCTTTTTCGTGTGCCTGCAGGATTTTTGCAAGCTTTTCTTCCATGGCATCCTGATCATCAATAAAGGGGAACCCGACAATCCAGACAGGGTCGCAATGGCCCTCCTCCTCTATGATGGTATCCACCAGAGCACCTACAGGTTCCGTATCGTAATAATCAAAAACCGCTTCGTATTCCCAATCCTCAAGCTCTCTGTCGCAGCTTAAGCGAAGCACAACCTCGTTACTCTTGACATAAATGCTCCAGATCAGCTCTGCCCTTTCGGGAACGGAATAGGAGCCAAGCTCCTGATCCAGAAAGCCGGTTTCTTCATCCTTCAACATGATCACGATTGTTGTTTCTTCCATAAATGTTCTCCTTCATTCACAATGATACCCACAGTTATCTGTTCAGTATACTACAAAACCCGCTTTCTTGCAACAAATCCCACAATTTCACAG
Source organism: Anaerotignum faecicola (assembly GCF_003865035.1). Lineage (NCBI taxonomy): Bacteria > Bacillati > Bacillota > Clostridia > Lachnospirales > Anaerotignaceae > Anaerotignum > Anaerotignum faecicola. The sequence goes on along the minus strand of NZ_BHVZ01000014.1, from coordinate 412,372 downwards.
GTCTATCCCCTCTGACGAAAATTTCTCAGCTTTGTTCCCGTTTTATTTCAGAATTTCGGGGTAGGGAATAAATTCCTTCGGGGGATTTTCGTGCGCGCCCAGCATTTTTTCCATCCAGATCATGCCGAGCCACTGCTCCAGCTTATAGGCGCAGTCAGTGAATTTCCCGACCGCACGATAGCCCATTTTTTCATGGAAGGCAATGCTCTGCGGATTCGGATAAGCAATGCAGGCATTGACATTCTGCACATTCTGCTGCTTCAGCGTTTCCTCCAGCCTTTCATACAGCAGCCTGCCGACACCGCGCCCACGCACCCCGCGTTCCAGATAAACTGTTGCTTCCGCAGACCAGAGATACGCCCTTCTGGGATGAAATGCAGAGGCATAGGCATAGCCGATGATTCTGCCGTTTTCCACTGCCGCAAAATAGGGATATGCCTGCAGGGTATTGCGGATGCGTTCCCGAAATTCCTCTACGGTCGGAACGGTATATTCATAGGTGACGAAGGTATCGGTTACATAGGGGGCATAAATGGAAAGCAGTTTCTCTGCATCTGCCTCGGTTACGGGTCTGATTGTGATTTCCTCTATATTTTTCATAGAACTTCTCCTTTGTATATGAAGCAGTATATGAAGCAGGAAAGACTGCCCCATAAAAGAGCAGGCGTTCCCGTTTTATTTCGCGATTTCCTTCCAGAAGCTTTCTGCCTCAAAATGAGCATCCAGACCCAGATAATCGGAAATGGTCTGCCCCAGATCTGCGAAGGTCTTTCTGACACCAAGGTCAACGCCTGCCCTGATGGGCTTGCCGTAAGCCAGAATGGGGACGTATTCTCTGGAATGATCGGTGCTGGGTGTGGTCGGATCGCAGCCATGGTCTGCCGTGATAAAAAGCACATCCTCCTCCTTCAGCTGTGCCAGAATTTCGGGCAGCCTGCTGTCGAAATATTCCAGTGCGCCCGCGTAGCCTTCTACGTCGTTTCTGTGCCCGTAAATCATATCGGTATCCACCAGATTGGTGAACAGCAGTCCTTCAAAATCGTCTTTCAAGAACTGAATGGTCTTTTCAATGCCGTCGTGGTTATTGGTGGTATGGTCGGTACGGGTCATGCCGCGATGCTCGAAGATATCCTCGATTTTTCCGACAGCCACAACCTCCATGCCCTTCGCCTTTGTGAGGTCGAGAATGGTCGGGCCTGTCGGCTCCAGAGAAAAATCCCTTCTGTTTTTGGTGCGGGTGAAGCCATCCTTTGCATTGCCGATGAAGGGACGCGCAATGACACGCCCAACGCCATACTTCCCTGTTAGGATTTTTCTTGCCTTTTCGCACATTTCATACAGCTTTTGGACAGGAATGACATCCTCATGTGCCGCAATCTGGAACACGCTGTCCGCAGAGGTATAGACGATGGGGTAGCCTGTTTTCATGTGCTCCACGCCTAAATCCTGAATGATGACCGTACCGGATTCGGCATAGTTGCCGAGTGTTTTTGTGCCGATTGCCGCTTCAAAGGCATCCATGACCTCCTTGGGGAAGCCTGTTTCTGTAAAGGTCGGGAAGGGTCTTTTGGTGATAATGCCTGCCATTTCCCAATGCCCTGTTGTGGTATCCTTGCCGATGGAGCGTTCTGCCATTTTGCCGTAGCAGCCCTTCGGTGCGGCAACCTCGCCAAGAAGCGAGATATCCTTGCCTTGGATATCCCCAAGACCTAAGGCGCAGAGGTTTGGCAGGCTCGTCTGCGGACGCACCTTCTTGATATTGACCAGGGTGTTACTGCCAACATCCCCAAAATCCGCCGCATCGGGCAGTTCGCCAATGCCAACGCTGTCCAGTACAATAATAATCGCTCTTTTCATGCTTAACCCTCCTGTCTGATGGTTTTCAAAATCAAAGGTGTCTGCTCTGTCAGCGGTGCAGCCTCGATTGTGATGGCCTTTTGCAGGAAATCCGCCGCACTCTGACATTTTTCTCTGCGCTTACTATATACCACCGCCAAGGTTTCACCTGTTGCAATTACATCACCTGTGCGTTTTTTCATGACAATACCTGCGCCAAAATCCAGCGTCTGTCCCTTGAACATCCGCCCTGCGCCAGTTTCCTGCGAGGCTCTGCCAATCATGGCTGTATCCATACGGGTAAGATACCCCGATTTCGTTGCTTTTACTTCCCATTTTTCCTCTGCCAGAGGGAGCAGGCTATAATCCGCAATGACGCGGACATCGCCGCCCTGCTGTATCAGCAGCTCCTTAAATTTTGCAAGCCCCTTGCCATTTCTGATATTCTCGAGCAGAAGTGCCTTGCCCTCCTCCTCACTCTGCACGCGCTCCGCCAGAAGGAGCATATTCGCGCCAAGCGTCAGAGAAACCTCAAGCAAATCGCCGCCGACATTGCCCTTCAGCACCTCGATGGCTTCCATTACCTCAAGGCTGTTGCCGATATACATGCCCAAGGGCTGTGCCATACTGCTGATAACCGCCGTTACCCTTCTGCCGACATGCCTGCCCATATCTGCCATAATGCCTGCAAGCCTTTCTGCATCCGCCGCATTTTTCATAAAGGCACCACTGCCGCATTTCACATCCAGTACGATTGCATCCGCGCCTGCGGCAATTTTTTTCGACATAATGCTTGCCGCAATCAGAGGGATGCTATCCACCGTTCCTGTGACATCGCGGAGAGCGTAAAGCTTTTTATCCGCAGGCGTAAGATTATCCGTCTGGCTCATCAGCACGATGCCGCTTTCCTTCGCAAAGCGCAGTGCTTCCTCCTCTGTCACATCCACCCGAAAGCCGGGGATGGATTCCAGCTTATCAATCGTGCCGCCGGAAAAGCCAAGCCCCCGACCGCTCATTTTTACCACAGGCACACCCACAGATGCAACCAAGGGCGCAAGAATCAGCGTTGTGGTATCCGCAACACCGCCTGTGCTGTGCTTATCCACCTTACAGCCTGCCAGAGCGGAGAGGTCAAACATACCGCCCGAATGCGCCATTTCCATGGTCAGCTGTGCCGTTTCTTCCGTATCCATGCCCTTCAGAAAAATTGCCATCAGCAAGGCGGAAATCTGATAATCGGGCAGAGTGCCATCCGTCACGCCCTTCACAAAAAAGGCAATTTCTTCTTTTGTCAGCTTGCCGCCGTCTCTTTTTTTGATGATGCTATCTACAAAATTCACGCAGGAATCCTCCCTTCGGATCGAACCTTTCTTTTTTTCCTATTTTACCATAAAAAGAAGTAAATGACGATAAAATTCCTATCTGCTTTGTATAAAATAAAAAACTGCTCCGAAGTCTCCCTCAAAGCAGTCTTATTTCCAAGTAATTTCTTTCTGAATACTCTTTTTTAGCAGGTTGCGCCGCCGACAACATCCAATCCCAGAATCTCTGCCTTTTTCTGCAGCAATTCATCGCTCAGAAGGATTTTTTCCGCGTTCGCAAAGCCAATACGATTGATGGTATCCGCAAAGCGTTCGCCGCTTTCCCCTGCGGAACGGAACAGCAGAATTGCCTTTTCCACGGTATCCAGAACCTCATTCTGATCCATAAAGATTTTATGAAGCATCTGCCCATGGGCAATCTTTTTGCCCCAGCGTCCGCCGACATAGACCTTATAGCCATCCACGCCCTCATCATTGCAATGGAAGGGACATTTGCCGATACAGCGACCGCAGTGGTTGCAAAGCTCTGCATCAATTTCCAGCTTGCCATCTGCGTTTTTCTTCGCCGCATGGATAGGACAAGCCTCCTCCAACTGGCATTTTTTGCAGGAACGGCAATCCTCGATATGATACTGCGGCACTCTTGCGCCCACGATACCCAAATCGTTCAAGGTCGGCTTGACGCAGTTATTGGGACAGCCGCCTGTTGCGATCTTGAATTTATGCGGCAGGGATACCCCACGATAGCCCTGATAGAAGCGTGTATGGATTTCATCGCTCAGCGCATAGGCATCATACAGACCATACTGACAGGTGGTTGCCTTGCAGGAAACCACAGGACGCACCTTGCTGCCTGTACCGCCGACGGAAAGCCCTGCCTTTGCCAGATGCGCGCAGAAGGCATCAATATCGTGATAAGCAATCCCCGAAACCTCAATCGTCAGACGGGTGGTCATCATCATGTGTCCATCACCATAAAGCCTTGCCGCTTCCGCAATGACACTTGCTTCCTCCGTGGTAATGCGTCCGTTTCTGGTGATGACGCGAGCGTTGAACAGATTCGTGCCCTTATGCTGCAAAAAGCCCATGCCCTTTACGCGCTTGATATCCTCGGGGCGCAGGGTACAGCCCTCCGCAGGAGCCTTGCCCTCCAGCTTATCAATAAATTCCTCCAGTGCCTCTGCGGTCAGCTCCACCGCATCCCGACAGCGTTTGCCCTCTGTTTTATACTTCGCCGCAAGAGGGGCACATTCCGTTGTGCCGAGCGCCAGCTTTTGTTCAAATGCGGCAACAAAATCCGCGCAGATTGTCTTTAAATCCTCTCTCGTGCCGTATTTGCTGCTCAAGACACCGATGGCACCGGAAAGCGCACCACAGGTGCCGCCCATACCCATGCCGGTGCGGAAGCCTGCAAACAGCTTCGTTGCTTCTTCTGTCATGCCAAGATGATATGCTTCATTTGCCGCAAGCAGAATGGCCTCTGCGCAGCTTTTATCCTGCACAAAATAATACTGTCCTGCCTTTTCCTTCAGCATCAATAATTCCTCCTTCATCTCTCCGAAAAATCAAATTCTCTCTCTTTTTCTCAAAATTTTTCTCAAAATGTCACTTGTTCTTCATTATATGCCCTTTTCTGGCGGAAAGCAAGAATTTCTCCCCTGCGAAGTCAGGCTGTTTTGGGACAGAAAAAAAGGATATTCCGTTTGGAATATCCCTTCAGATCTGTTGAAAAAATTACAGGCTGTTTACCAGTCTTGTCAGAGAAGATTTCTTTCTTGCTACTGCATTTTTGTGGTAGATGCCTTTGATGTATGCTCTGTCGATTGCAGATACTGCGTTTTTCAGAGCAACAGCTGCTGTTTCCTTATCGCCTGCATTTACAGCAACGATTACTTTCTTCATAGCTGTTTTCACCTGAGATTTAATCATTTTGTTTCTCAGTGTTTTTTTGTTAATCACTTTGATTCTTTTCTTAGCAGATTTGATATTAGCCAATGTTATTTCCTCCTAATTACTTTAATGTGGTTTTCTCTGTCGATATTTTGGGGAATATCGCTCTTTCCTCTTACTATTAACCACCTTGAGGGCATGCTCCCTCCGACACGGCTTGGGGCTTTTTTTCCACTCTCTCGAGTACCCCATGGTTAACTTAACGGATATATTTTACCTTATGGAGCGAAATAAGTCAATGAATACTTTTCAAAACTACGAAAAAAATAATGAAAAACCCTAGGAAAATACAGAAAGGCAGTGAAAGCATGAACGAAAAAGACGAAAAAAAAGCGCCGCAGACGTTTTCTGTCCGCACAGACCTTGCCATTGAGGCACGGGAGCTGGCGCAGAAGGACACCACGGATACCCTTGAGGGCGTAGCGGTGGAAACGGATGAGCAGGCAGACTATTCCCTCACCCATGTGCACATTCTCTCTCCTGAAGGAAGCGCGCGCATGGGCAAGCCGATGGGGCATTATATTACACTGGAATCGGAAAAGCTAAAGGAAAATGATGCAGATTGTCACGAAAAGCTGATTGGGCTTCTGGCAGAGCAGATTCGCTCTCTGGCAAAGCCGAAAAGGGAGGATTGTATTCTGGTAATCGGGCTTGGTAATTGGAACATCACACCCGATGCACTCGGCCCGAAGGTAATTTCCAAAATTCTGGTGACGCGACACCTCAGCGGCACACTTCCTGCAGAAATCGAGAAGGCTGTACGCCCTGTTGCCGCCGTCAGTCCGGGGGTAATGGGGATTACGGGGATAGAAACAGGAGAAATCGTAAAGGGGATTGTGGATAAGCTGCACCCCTCCCTGCTGATTGCGATTGATGCCCTTGCCGCACGCCGTTCCAACCGCATTAACGCCGCCATTCAGATGAGCGATACCGGCGTTGCGCCGGGCGCAGGGGTCGGCAATCGGCGGATGCTGCTGGATGAGGCACATCTGGGGATTCCCGTGATTGCGATTGGCGTACCGACTGTGGTGGATGCCGCAACGCTTGTAAATGACACAATGGACTGTATTCTGGAGGAAATGATTCGGCAGACAGAAAAGGGAACGGCGTTTTACGAGACGCTTGCCGATTTGGAGCAGGAGGAAAAATATCAGATGATTGCCGAAATCCTTGGGCCATATACAGGCAATCTGTTCGTGACACCGAAGGAGGTGGATGCCGTTGTGGATCGTCTGGCAAACATCATTGCCAACAGCATCAACATTGCACTGCACCCCGGTATTACGCTTGAGGATATCAATAAATACGCATGGTAACGCCACAGAAAGCAGCGAAAAAGGAGCCGTAACGGGGGTATCCCCACTGCGGCTCCTTCTTCTATGTATTTGCACTTACCGATTGCACCAAAGCCTTTTTCGCCTGCAAAGGGTCTGCTGATTATTCTATGCCAAGACAGCCGCCCCTTTGCACACCATTTTCCGATCCTTCGCTTTGGTGTATCTACCTGTACCACAAAGGTTCCGACGGATGCGTTTGCCCAACTTATCACATTCCGCCTGTTGGGATTTCTGCGCGCAGCTGTGCCCCTCTTTCATTTCCACATTTTTGTCCCGCGTGCAGAGATTCCGTTCTGATAGATTTCCCCTGAAAAATATCCCATAACAGCAATTTCTCAGCCTGTACCAAAAAACTCCCTCCCCTCCATGCTTTTTACATTTCGCTTTTTACATTTCTGCTATGGGTACTGTTCATCTGCACCTGTTCCCTCCCGCAGGAAAAATACCCCTTTTCCTCTGCGGACAAATGCACGCAACTGAACTCTATCTTCCTTTATTTTACAAATTTTTCCGCTTTTATGGTATATCACGAAAGGGACATTTTTTATCTTTTTCTTAACGCAACCGTCCCCTTAGACTGGAACGGCGGTCGATATTCAATTTTCGGAACACAATCTTCAGATGATTCTTGACCGTACCCTCTGAAATATGCAGCATTTCGGCAATTTCTCCGTTGCGAAGTCCTCTTGCCGCAAGCTCCGCAATTTCACGCTCCCGTTTGCTGAGCGGCTCCTCCCATTCATTCTCCTGCTTGGGAATGAACGCCTTCCATTCCGGCACAGCAGGGATATTCTGTATCGGCAGGCTACGGATTTCCTGAATGACAGCGGCATATTTTCTGGAAACAGAGGGCAGATAAAACAACGGCTCCAAATATTCGCGGAAATAAGCCGCAAACGAAAGCACCTGATCCCGTTCTGCCAGGGAAAGCGTAAATTCCAGATGCTCCGCCGCCTTTCGGCTGCGTCCGATGGCAAAATAGCAAAGCGCCAGATTGGTATGGATAAAAAGCTGGGACGGAAGGGCAATCAGCCTTGCATCCACCTTCAATGCTACCTCCAGAATCCCAATCGCCTTATGATAATTCTTCTTCAGAATAATTCTTGGAATACGCACGCCCTTGATGGCACTGTTTGTAAAATTCAAATCATACAGCCGATTGGATGCCGCTTGCAGGCGTTTTCGCAATCTGCTCTCCTTCGGCTGCAGCATAGCAAAATAGCTCTGTACCGTTTCCTTCATGCACACATCCAGAAAGCTATCCTGCAGGAAGGCATAGGTATGCGCAGGGTCCTCCAGATAGTCCAAGATCCGCTTCCATGCCTCCAAATCTCCGCGATAGACTGCATTGGTGCCAAGAAGCAGCGCCGCACCATAGGTCACGCAGGCATTCTTTCTTTGCAGAGACGCATACAACGCCTGATAGCCATAGATTTCCGCATCGGCGAAGCGCCCCTGCGCACAGCAGACCTCGCCCCGATACAGCTCCGCCGCACCGCTGCCATGCCCTGCCGTCAGGGAATTATACAGCTTCATGACGCGTTCCAATGTTTCTGCGGTTCGTTCCAGTTCACCCGGCTTTGTATAGAACAGCCGCCACATGGAAATACTGCCGAACAAAAACGGTTCTCCCACCGTAAAGATAACAGATGGCGCTGTCATCAGGCGTTTTGCCCGCTGATAATGCTGTTCCATTTTTTCCAGATTGGGGAAATCCTGAAAGGCGGCAATCAGCTCCCATTCTCCCAGAAGATTGGGGTCATTCCCATCACAGATGATGCCCTTCGCTTCCTCCAGAAGCTGTTGATATTCCGTAAAAGCGGCATCGGCAAAAAGCGCATAGCAAAGCCGAAGAAGGGATAAGGGATACCTCTGCTTCGTTTCCATCGGGCAATGTCTCAGAATCTCCCCTGCAATTTCCGTATAGGAAAGCTTATCGAATTTTTCGAATAGAAGCCCTGTCAAATCGCAGGAAAGAATTCCCGCATAATCCAGAACCTTATAGAAGGCGGCAACGGCTTTTTTCGTCTCCCCATGCTCCCGATACCAGCAGCCACAGCGATGATAGCTGTCCCACTGCGTCAGAAAGGACGCATTATGCAGGCGATAAAGCAAAAACTTCCGCAGCAGCGCACAGAGGCAGTACCTCTGCTGCTCCGCATCATAGTACAGCAGGGGCAGACTATAAAACCACTCGCCCATCTGCTGCAAATCCGCAATGTCCTCTGTCAGCGCGCGCACCATTTCTACATCTACCGTTTCAAATTGCGCAAGACGCAGCAGCGCCTTTTTAAGGATATCCTCCTGCCTTCTCCAGAATAAATCCTCCATCAGACGGCTCAGCTTTTTCCATTCCACCTCTTCGCAGCCGTTTTGCAGATACAGCGAAACAACCGCCGCCCAACCGCCTGTTTCCTTCTGAATATGTATCGCCTGCTTTTCCGTAAGGGAAATGCCCAGCTCCTCTGCAAAGCAGATAATATCCTCTTTTCGCAGGAAAAAATCCTTTTTGGAAATATAACAGACGTGCATCAAATCCTGTATCGGCAGCTGCCAAAAGCTGCGAGAAAGAAAAATAACATGCACAGCGGTACCCTTCAGGGCAGAAAGCAGCTGCAAAACGGAAAACGGGAACTGCGCCGCAATCACCTGAAAATTATCAATCATCAGATAAAGCGAGGATTCCTCCGCAGGCTTTGCATGCACCAAAGGCCCGTTTTCATGATATAAATCGAAAATCTGCTGTGCCAGAGCAGAGTCCTTCTGTGCAATCTGGCGCACGAGCCAATCGCAGCAGACTGTGGCATCCTGCGCATTATGCCAGCGCAATGCCCCATACGGCACATCTCTGAGGGCATGCTTCAGGGCGGTTGTTTTTCCATAGCCGGCAGGTGCTTCTACAAGCGTCAGCGGCACGGTATGCAGCCGTTCCAGCTGGCACAGCAATCTTTCAGAAAAATAAATCGTTTGCAAATAAATCCCCCCTCCCCTTTTCTTGGCATCAGTATACCAATTTTTCACAGATTGTGCAAGAATCCCCGGAAAAGCACAAAAAAACGCCATGCGGCTTTTTCGTTTCCGCACAGCGTTTTCATTGCTTTTCTTTTTATACTTTTTAAATCATTGTTGCCGCTTCAATCAGCTTCAGCTTCATTGCACTCAGCTTATCGGAAAGGTCAACCGGCACAATATCGGGGTTTTTCAGACGTTTCTGTTCTTCCCAGAGGGTATCCTTTTCTCTGTTGCAGTATGCCTGAATGTCCATTGCCTTGGGGCATTCATACACCAACTTACCATCCACAAAGATGGGAACAAGCAGTTCGCGAAGCGTGAAGCTGCCGGCAGGCAGCTGCATGCTTTTCCATTTTGCATTCGTATCATAGATATACAAATCGGAATCCTCTGTGAATTCTTCTTCCTCCAATGCCAGAAGGTCAGCCTTAATCTTGCCTGTCTTTTTATCATAAATACGGATAATTTTCTTGATGCCGGGATTCGTTACCTTCTCTACATTATTAGACAGCTTAATCTTAGGTTCAAAATCACCGCTTTCGGTTTCCTCTGCCGCCAGCTTATACACACCGCCAAAGGCAGGGCAATCGTCAGAGGTAATCAGCTTTGTACCAACGCCCCAGAGGGTGATGGTTGCGCCCTGCAGCTTCAGGCTTGTAATCAGATTTTCATCCAAGTCACTGGAGGCAGAAATGACTGCATTGGGATAGCCTGCCTCATCCAGCATCTGTCTTGCTCTCTTGGAAAGATATGCAAGGTCACCGCTGTCAAGACGGATACCATAGCCTTTTTCGGGCAATGTGCCCGCCGCCTTCATTTCATCAAACACCTGAATGGCATGGGGAACACCGCTTTTCAGTGTATTATAGGTATCTACCAGAAGGATGCACGCATCGGGGAACAGATTTGCATAGGTGCGGAAGGCTGTCAGCTCATCGGGGAAACTCATTACCCAGCTATGCGCATGGGTACCCTTTACGGGAACATCATACAGCTTGCCTGTCAGCACGTTGCTTGTTGCCACACAGCCGCCGATGACTGCCGCTCTTGCACCGACCGTACCTGCATCGGGACCCTGCGCACGGCGCAGACCAAATTCCAGAACGGGGTCGCCCTGTGCTGCGTGTACTACACGGGAAGCCTTTGTTGCAATCAGGCTCTGGTGGTTGATGATGTTCAGCAGTGCGGTTTCAATCAGCTGTGCCTCAATGATGGGGGCCTTGATACGCATCAGCGGCTCATGCGGGAATACGATGGTTCCTTCGGGAACGGCATAAACCTCGCCCGTAAAGCGGAAGCTTCTCAGGTAGTCAATGAAGTCCTCAGAGAAAAGATTTAAGCTTTCCAGATATGCAATATCCTCCTCTGTAAAATGCAGCCCATCCAGATATTCAATCGCCTGCTGCAGCCCTGCGGTAATTGCAAAGCCGTTGCCGCTGGGGTTCTTTCTATAGAACAGATCGAATACGACCTTTCTGTTATATGCGCCTGTTTCATAGTAGCCCTGCATCATGGTCAGCTCATATAAGTCTGTCAGCAGTGCAAAGTCTCTACCTTTCATTTTAAAATCTCCTTTTCGGTGTTACAGGATGTCCGGTTTTCTTATTTTTTCTGTTTTCTGCACCCTGTCAAGATAATATTTACAAAAGCAGAACCGTGCGTGGTTCTGATTACCAATTATACATAGTTTTTCTCGGAAAATCAAATTTTTTAACTGTCTTTACATGTAAATTTACACATTGTATGCAAAAATCACGTTTTTTTCGCGTTTTTCCCTTATTTTCTCTTGAAATTTCGGTACTTTTGTATACAGTTTTCATGAATACACCATTCTTTTGGTTTCTTTGCAAAAAATGCTTTACAAGTTTTTGTACGCATTGTATAATACACAGGTAAATACGAAAAAACACTATGAAGGAGACAGTATGTATCCTCAGCTTGCCTGCAGAGAGTCGGGGGCTTGGTGGGAGCCCGATGACAAGGAAGATACAGAAAATCACTCCGGAGTGGCAGTCCGAACCGTTCTTTTGCTCAGTAGGCTCTGCCGTAGCCCGCGTTAAGGGAAAGCATCATGATGGTGATGTCAATAAGCTGGGCGGCATTTTGTGCCGTCAATTCAGGTGGTACCGCGAACTCTTTCGTCCTGTAGGGATGAAAGGGTTTTTTTATTTACAAAAAAGCGAAGAATGCAAGGCAGGAATAAATTTTCATAAGCTTGCTTATCCGAAAATTTATTATGACTTATTTGCGAAGCAAATCTACCGAAAATCCGAAGGATTTGAGGTACATTCGAGCTTTGAGGTATATTCCAGCTTTCTCCGCGGTCTCTCCGATTTTCATATCGACAGTAAAACAGCGGCAAAAACCGCACCATCATAAACCATACGGAAGATAAAGCAAAAAAAGTACAAAAGACAAAAATTTCAGAGGTATCAGAAAAACACAAAGGAAAAAAGAACAAGCTACGAGAGAAACACACTTTGAAAGGTAAATCATTTTTAAGGAGGAATTGAAATGTACGACAAGGTACCCAATAACATGAACTTCGTTGAAAGAGAAGTACAGGTTGAAAAGTATTGGAAGGACAATGACATCTTCGGCAAGAGCATCAAGGCAAGAGAAGGCGCACCCGTTTTCACCTTCTATGACGGCCCCCCGACAGCAAACGGCAAGCCCCATATCGGTCACATCATCACCCGTGCGGTAAAGGACTTAATCCCCCGCTACAAAACCATGAAGGGCTACAAGGTTCTGAGAAAGGCCGGCTGGGATACACACGGTTTGCCTGTTGAACTGGAGGTAGAAAAGACACTGGGTCTGGATGGCAAGGATCAGATTGAAGGCTACGGCGTAGAGCCCTTCATCGAAAAATGTAAGGAAAGCGTATGGACATACGAACAGGAATGGCGTTCCATGAGTGACCGTGTCGGCTTCTGGGCGGATATGGATCATCCCTATGTCACATACCATAATGACTATATCGAATCCGAATGGTGGGCACTGAAGCAGATCTGGGACAAGGGTCTGCTGTATAAGGGCCACAAGGTTGTTCCCTACTGCCCTCGCTGCGGCACAGCACTTTCCTCTCACGAGGTTGCACAGGGCTATAAGGATGTAAAGGAAACCTCTGCCATTGCAAAATTCAAAATGGAAGGCACAGAAAACACCTACTTCCTTGCTTGGACAACAACCCCTTGGACACTGCCCTCCAACGTAATTCTGTCCGTAAATGCAAACGAAACCTATGTTAAAGCAAAATATCAGGATTATTATGTAATCATGGCTGAGGCACTCTTGGACAGCGTTCTGGGCGAAGGCAATTATGAAGTCGTAGAATCCATGAAGGGCGGCGATCTGGAATATGTAAAATATGAACCCCTGTTCGATTTCCAGCCCAACGGCGAGGACTTCAAGGGCTACTTCGTAACCTGCGATGATTATGTAACACTGACAGATGGTACCGGTATCGTTCACACTGCGTATGCGTATGGTGAGGATGACTACCGTGTATGTAAAAAATATGATGTAACCTTCTATCAAAATGTTGACACCACAGGTCACCTGAACAGCCTGGCAGGCCCCTTTGAAGGTCTGTTCGTAAAGGATGCCGATCCTGTTATTCTGAAATATATGGAAGAAAACGGCACCTTATTTGCAGCACTGCCCTTCGAACATAATTATCCTTTCTGCTGGAGATGTGACACACCTCTGTTGTATTATGCAAGAAGCACATGGTTCATCAAAATGACTGCACTGAGAGATAATCTGGTGCGCAACAACAGAACAATCAACTGGTATCCCGACAACATCAAGGAGGGTCGTTTCGGCAACTTCCTGGAAAACGTTATCGACTGGGGTCTGTCCCGCGAAAGATACTGGGGTACTCCACTGCCCATCTGGGAATGTGAATGTGGACACAGACACACCATCGGCAGCATTGCAGAGCTGAAGGAAATGTCTCCCGACTGCCCCGACAATATCGAACTGCACAAGCCCTTCATCGATGCGGTACACATCACCTGCCCGAAATGCGGCAAGCTGATGACAAGAGTGCCTGAGGTTATCGACTGCTGGTTCGACAGCGGCTCCATGCCCTTCGCACAGTGGCACTATCCGTTTGAAAACAAAGATATCTTCGATGAAAACTTCCCCGCAGACTTTATCTCCGAGGCAGTTGACCAGACCCGTGGCTGGTTCTATACTCTACTGGCTGTCAGCACACTGCTGTTCGATAAGGCTCCCTATAAGAACTGCATCGTTCTGGGACATGTGCAGGATAAGGACGGTCAGAAGATGTCCAAGCATAAAGGCAACGTTGTTAACCCTTGGGATGCACTGAATAAGCAGGGTGCCGATGCGGTTCGTTGGTACTTCTACGCAAACTCCGCGCCTTGGCTGCCCTCTCGCTATTATGATGAGGCTGTATCCGAAATGCAGAGAAAATTCATGGGTACGCTGTGGAACACCTACGCTTTCTACATCCTGTACGCAGAAATCGACCAGTTCGATCCTACAAAATACACACTGGATTATGAAAAGCTGGCTCCCATGGATAAATGGATTCTCTCCAAGCTGCAGACACTGAATAAATTCGTGGATGAATCTCTGGAGGGCTACAAGCTGACAGAGCCTGCCCGTGCAATGGTTGATTTCTTGGATGACCTGTCCAACTGGTATGTAAGAAGAAGCCGTGAGCGCTTCTGGGCAGAAGGCATGGAGCAGGATAAAATCAATGCTTATATGACACTGTATACCGTTCTGGAAACCATGGTAAAGCTGGCTGCTCCCTTCACCCCCTTCATCACAGAGGAAATCTACGGCAATCTGGTGAAGAAGGTGGATGCAAGCGCTCCCGAATCCGTTCACCTCTGCGATTGGCCTGCATACCATGCAGAATGGGTAGATGCTGATTTGGAAGAAAACATGGACTTCGTTTTGAAGGTTGTTGTAGAAGGCCGTGCGGCAAGAAACGCAAGCGCAATGAAGAACAGACAGCCTTTGGCTATGATGTATGTAAAGGCAGCACAGAGCCTGCCCGCAGAATACTGCGACATCATCAAGGACGAGCTGAATGTAAAGGCAGTTTCCTTCACAGATGACGTAGAAGCCTTCACAACCTACACCTTCAAGCCTCAGCTGAGAACACTGGGCAAGAAATACGGCAAGCTGGTGCCTGCCATCGGTGCTTATCTGAAGGAGGTAGAGGGCAACAGCTTCATGGCACAGCTGAAGGCAGACGGCAAGGTTTCCTTCACCGTAGACGGCAGCGAGGTTGTTCTGGAAATGGATGATGTTCTGGTTGATACCGCAGAAAAGGACGGCTTCGTATCCTCCGGCGACAACAACCTGACCGTTGTTCTGGACACAAACCTGACACCCGAGCTGGTGGAAGAAGGCTTCGTGCGTGAAATCGTTTCCAAGGTACAGACCATGCGTAAGGAAGCTGATTTCAACGTAACAGACCGCATCCGCGTTTACTATGACGGCAACGCAAGGATTGCAGAAATCCTTGCTGCAAATGACATCAAGGGCGATGTACTGGCAGTTGAGGTTGTCGCAGGCAAGGGCGGCGAGCTGAGCAAGGAATGGAATATCAATGGTGAAAAGGTAACACTGGGTGTTGCAAGAGTATAAAGCATCATAAAACATAAAAAAATCCCGAAGGAAATTTCCTTCGGGGTTTTTTATGCTCCGGATTATTGATTTGCAGAAATGCTTTCTGCGCTCTTTGCTTCTTCGGGAATGGTGATTTCCTTAACTGCGTTGAACTGGCTGCAAACCATGGAAATGCTTGTTTTTTCCACCTTTACGGCAGAGGACGCATCCGTACTGCCAGCAGCTTCCATCGCCTTATCCATGATTTTCTGCATTACCTCAGTCAAGTTCATTTCATATTTCAGCACATAGCCATCCGCATCAATCCAGAGCGTCAGGGGAAGGCTTTTCACCGATTCGGTAAGGGCTGCAAGCTGTTCCTCTGTGACACCCATTGCCGCAGCGGTTTCTGTCATGCCGCTTTCCGCAAGCACCTTTTGCAGAACATCTTTTTTCAGTGTACCTTCGATTTTTGTTGCTTCGGTATCATTGATTTTTTCTGTTGCGGTTGCGGAAAAATCGGCTAAATTGCTCAGATAGAGTGTCACATTTTCCTCCGCGTTATACTGTGCAAGACCTCCAAGCTCCATCGTCTGGCTATACCATGTATCCGCCGCCAGAACATAGGTGCGCAGCTTGCCATCCTCCTCCTCGGCGTACATCTGCATGTTCTGCGCTTCTGTGCCATCCTCCAAGGTTGCGGAGAGGTTCATCTGCATTCGCAGGGGATTCTGCTGTGTCAGAATTTTAGCGACTGTGGTGGTTTCCGCGGTTTCCTCGCCCATGGACATATCCATTTCCATCGTCATTTCCGCTGCCATGCTTTCCACTGTTGCCATGGTTTTCTGCGAAAGCGTCAGCAATTCCTTTGTTTCCTCCGCACTCAGTACAGTTGTGCCGCAGCCTGCCAAGGTCAGCACTGCCGCAAGCGCCGCCGCCAAAAGCTTCTTCGATTTCATTTCTGTTTTCTCCTTTCTATGTCTCTGTGTCCTTCCTATATTATGCCTTTTTCTCTTTTTTCTTTTTCTCTTTTTCTAACGCCTTGCCGCCTGTGCAATAGGGCAGCAGGAAGCACTCCTGACATTTCGGTCTGCGTGCAATGCAGATTTTCCTGCCATGTGCAATCATCTGGGTATTGATATCAATCCATTTATCCTTCGGAACAAGCTGCATCAGGTCAAATTCAATCTTGACGGGATCTTCGTTTTTTGTCAGCCCAAGCAGGTTGGAAACGCGCTTAACATGTGTATCCACCACCACACTGGGGATATGATACCAGTTTCCGCGCACAACATTTGCCGTTTTTCTGCCGACACCCGCAAGGGCAGTCAGCTGCTCGATATCCGAGGGAACCTCTCCATTATAGTCCTGCAAAAGCTTCTGACAGCAGGCAATGATATTCTTCGCCTTATTATGATAAAAGCCTGTCGAGTGAATATCCTGCTCCAGTTCCGCAAGGTCTGCCTGTGCAAAGTCCTTGACAGAGGTGTATTTCTTGAATAAATCCTTCGTTACAAGATTCACTCTGGCATCGGTGCATTGTGCGGAAAGCATGGTTGCAATCAGAAGCTGCCATGCGTTTTCGTGGTCAAGATAGCATTTTGTCGGACCGTAATGCTCGTGCAAAAGCTCTAAAATAATTGTTACCTTTTCTTTTTTTGTCATGCGTCCTTCTCCTTCCCGAAATAAGAATATTTCCCGAAATTTCCCGAGAAATATTTCCCTTCCTCTCTGTTTATCTGCAAAAGCGGTCGGCTTTTTTCTCTCTTTTCCTATCCTATCAAACCATCCCACTTTTTGCAACGCTGTCGGTGCAGGAAAATTTTCTTTTCCCCTGTCTGTGTCTTCCCTGCATTGACAAACCCATTTGGGTATACTATCATAAGAACGAAGGGAGGGACAGGAATGGAACAGAATATTCTGAAAAATGCAGCTTTGAAATCCACAAAAAAGCGGCAAGTACTATTGCTTTTATTGCAAAAGCAGGCGCGCCCCATGACGGCAGAGGAACTACACGCCTTAGCCGAGCCGATTCTTCCCATGAATGTTTCCACCGTTTACCGCACGCTGAACACGCTGACGGAAAAGAAAATTCTCATCCGCTCTGTCCGGCAGGATGGGAAGGCATATTATTCCTTAGCAAAAAAGGATCATTCGCACCGTCTGGTCTGCGACCTCTGCGGCAAGGTAATTCCTGTGGATACCTGCCCACTCAGTGAATTAGAGGAAACCCTGCAGCAGAAAACGGGATTTCGGATTACGGGACATTCTCTGGAATTTACGGGACTCTGCCCCGAATGCAGCAAAAAGGATACTGACGAAAAATAAAAAAGCCTTTACAAGAAGTCACCCGACCTCTTGGAAAGGCTTATTTTTTATTCTGCCCAGCGTCCCAGCTTACGGAAGCGCTGATATCTTTCTTCGGAAAGCTCTTTTCCTGTTTTTTTCGACCATCCCTTTAAATCAAGGATGAGTTTTTCCTTCATTTCCTCGCACATTCTTCCGAAATGCACAAAGTCCTCAGGAATAATTTCTTCTGCTACGCCGAATTCCTTCATATCCTCCGCCGTAATATGCAGACATTCTGCCGCATCGGGCGCAAGCTTGGCATCCTCCCAGAGGATACTTGCACAGCCCTCAGGGGAAATAACGGAAAAGACCGCATTTTCAAGCATATACAGCTTATTCGCAACGGAAAGCCCCAAGGCACCGCCGCTGCCGCCTTCCCCAATGACAATCGTGATAATCGGCGTTTCCAGTCCCATCATCTGCATAAGGTTATCGGCAATCGCCTGTCCCTGTCCGCGTTCCTCTGCCTCCTCGCCGCAGAATGCACCGGAGGTATCCACAAAACAGATAACCGGTCTGTGGAATTTTTCCGCCTGTCTCATCAGGCGCAGTGCCTTGCGATAGCCTTCGGGCATGGGGCAGCCGAAATTGCAGCGGATTCTTTCTTCCAGATTGCGTCCGCGTTCAATGCCGATAAAGGTTGCGGGGATATCCCCCAGCATACCGATGCCGCCGATAATTGCCGCATCATCGGCATATTTTCTGTCCCCATGCAGCTCTGTCCGCTCCTGAAACAGCTTTTCGATATAGGAACGCGCCGTCGGGCGGGTCTGACTTCTTGCCGTCTGTAATTTTTCATAGGCATTCATCCGCGTCATTCCTTTCTGCCATGCTGCCGCAGCAGCTTTTCCAAAGTTCCTCTCAGTTCTGTTCTCGGCACAATGGCATCCACAAAGCCATGCTCCAGCAGAAATTCTGCCTTCTGGAAATCCTCCGGCAGCTTTTTCTTTGTGGTCTGCTCGATGACCCTTCTGCCTGCAAAGCCAATGGTTGCGTTTGGCTCGGAAAGGATAATATCCCCCAGCATAGCAAAGCTTGCCGTTACGCCGCCGGTTGTAGGGTCTGTCAGAACGGTGATATACAGACCGCCCTTTTTGCTGTGCTGCTCTACTGCACCGCTTGTTTTTGCCATCTGCATCAGGGAAAGAATCCCCTCCTGCATACGCGCGCCACCGCTTGCCGTAAAGCCGACCACAGGCAGCTCATGCTCTGCGGCATATTCAAACAGGCGAGCGATTTTTTCGCCGACAACAGAGCCCATACTGCCCATCATAAAGCCGGGCTCCATCACGAACACCGCACAGCGCTGATGGCGAATCTTGGCTGTCCCACAGACAACGCCCTCCTCCTCACCGCTGACGGCTCTGCCGCGATCCATTTTATCCTGATACCCGGGAAATTCCAACGGGTCAATCGTTTCGATATTGGAAAATAATTCGTGGAAGCTGTCCTTATCGCAAAGCGCCTTAATTCTGGTTCTTGCGCCGATGCGGAAATGATGTCCGCAATGGGGGCAGGTCACCTTCTGCTTCGCAATTGCACGTCTGGTTTCATAGGACTTGCAGATAGGGCAACGCACCTTTTCTTCTGTTATATTTTTCAGTGTGATACCGCCTTTTTCCAAAGCATTTTTGGATTTGCGGAAGTAACCCATAATGTTACTCATTTATATCACCCCTTTTTCAAAATTTTGTCCAGAATGAGGGTATCATAATTCCCCTTCTGGAAGATTTTGCTGCGAATGAGCTGCAGCTGCTCCTCGATATTGGTTTCTACCCCAACGATTACCATTTCACAAAGAGATGCCTCCATTCTGCGGATGGCTTCCTCTCTGGTGTTTGCGTGGACAATCAGCTTGCCAAGCATGGAATCATAGAAGGGAACCACGACGGTATCCTGCATAAGCGCAGTATCGAAATGCACTCTGCCGCCGCCGGGAATATGCAGAAAATCCACTCTGCCTGTAGAGCGTGCATTGATACGACATTCGATGGCGTGTCCCTGCAGGCGGATATCCTCCTGCTTCATATTCAGGGGCACCTGACAGGCAATACGAATCTGCCATTTCACGATATCCACGCCGCTGATTTCCTCCGTAATGGGATGCTCCACCTGCAAACGGGTATTCATTTCGATGAAATAAAACTGCCCATCGGGTGCAAGCAGAAATTCTACTGTGCCTGCATTGGTATAATTTGCCGCCTTTGCCGCCAGAACTGCCGCATCCATCATTTTTCTGCGGATGTCCTCTGTCATAACGGGGCTGGGCGTTTCCTCCAGCACCTTCTGCTTATTCAGCTGGAGAGAGCAGTCTCTTTCACCCAGACAGAGGATGTTCCCCTGTTGGTCTGCCAGAATCTGCATTTCCACATGGCGCACATGGGTAAGATATTTCTCCAGAAATACCTCCCCATTGCCGAAGGCACTCTCCGCTTCACGCGATGCCGTATGGAAGGCATCCTCAAGGTCTTCCTCTCTCGCCACCACGCGGATGCCCTTGCCGCCGCCGCCTGCCGTTGCCTTTACCAGAAGCGGATAGCCGATTTCCTTGGCATATTTCTTTGCTTCCTCTACGTCCTTAAGAACCTCCGTTCCGGGAACAACGGGCACGCCGACCTGCTGCATCAGCTGACGGGAAGTATCCTTATCGCCCATGGCAGAGATAACCTCGCTCTTCGGGCCGATAAAAACAATGCCGTTTTCTTCGCAAAGCTTGGCAAAGCCTGCATTTTCGGAAAGAAAGCCATAGCCGGGGTGAATTGCCTCGGCATTGGTTGCCAACGCTGCGCTGATGATATTTTTCTGATTTAAGTAGCTCTCTGCCGCCGCATTGCCGCCAATGCAGATACGCTCATCCGCAAGGGCAACGGGCAGGGAATTTCTGTCCGCCTCGGAATAGACAGCCACCGTCTCGATGCCCATTTCCTTGCAGGCACGGATGATGCGGACTGCCACTTCGCCTCTGTTGGCAACGAGAATTTTAGAAAACATTTCCTGTCACTCCTTGATAAGTGCAAAGGAAAACTCTGCACTGACACACAACTTACCGTCTACATAACCCTTGCCCTCTGCCCAGTAGAAGGGCCCCTTATGCTTGAGCAGGGTACATTCTGTTTCAAATACATCCCCCGGATGTACGGGGTTTTTAAAGCGCACCTTATCCAGTCCCGTAAAGAAGGGGGTAATACCCTCTGCCTCACCGGAAAGCAGGACACACGCGCTCTGCCCCAGAATTTCGCAGAGAATGACACCGGGGACAACAGGATTACCGGGGAAATGCCCCTGCAAGAAAAATTCATCCCCTCGGATGGTTTTTTTGCCGTAAGCCTTGCCCTCTCTCAGCTCTGCCTCATCAATCAGAAGCATGTGATCTCTATGGGGCAGAATTTTTTTGATTTCTTCCTGATTCATCAGTTTTCCTCCTTTTCGGGCAGGATGCGAACCAAGGGCTGACCGAATTCCACAATCTGCCCATTATCCACGCAGACTGCCGCAATCGTGCCTTCCAGCTCTGCTTCGATATTATTGAACATCTTCATGGATTCAACAATGCAGAGCACATCGCCCTTTTTCACCTTATCGCCCACCTGCACAAAGGGCTCTGCCCCTGCCTGTGGCGCAAGATAAACCGTACCCACCAGCGGGGATTTCTGCTCCACGCCTGCGGGTGCTTCTGCTTTTTCCACAGAAGGCACTTCTGCAACAGGCACTTCCGCTATGTTTTCCACAGAAACCACAGGCATTTCCACTACCGCCTGTCTGCCGCCTGCTTCCAGAACGATACGGGTATCCCCCTCTGTCAGGTCTAATTTTGTCAGCTGATTCTGGCGCAGAATCTTCGCCAGATCATTGATTTTATTCGTATCCATATTCATCAGCCCCTCATCTTTCTGAATGCAACACAGGCATTATGACCGCCAAAGCCCAGAGAAGTGGACATTGCCGCTTCTACGGTTGTCTTGACCGCTGTGTTGGGGGTGTAGTCCAAATCACACGCAGGGTCAGCCTCCTTCAGGTTGATGGTAGGAGGGATAACATCCTCCTGCACTGCCAGAATTGCCGCGATTGCCTCTACTGCACCTGCTGCACCGAGCATGTGCCCTGTCATGGATTTTGTGGAGCTGATGTGAACCTTTTTCGCATCTGCTTCGCCAAAGGCATTTTTGATAGCTCTGGTTTCTGTTTTATCATTCAAGGCTGTGCCTGTACCATGTGCATTGATATAAATTTCTTCGGGCTTTACGCCTTCCAGACCTGCCATTGCATTTACGATTGCCTTGCCGCTTGCGATTGCTTCCTCCGCAGGAGCGGTTACATGGTGTGCATCACAGGTGGAGCCATAGCCTACGATTTCCGCATAAATTTTTGCGCCGCGCGCCTTTGCGTGTTCATATTCTTCCAGAATTACCGCACCTGCGCCCTCGCCCATAACGAAGCCTGCACGGCGTTTATCGAAGGGCAGGGATGCCGCATTGGGGTCTTCCGATGCATTCAGTGCCATGCAGCTGCCGAAGCCTGCCACTGCCAACGGAACGATTGCCGCTTCACTGCCGCCGCAGATTGCCGCTGTGGTATAGCCATGCAGAACGGCTCTGTAGCCTTCACCGATAGCAGTTGTACCTGTTGCACAGGCGGTAGAAACCGCAACACAGGCATTCTGCGCCTGATAGTGAATGGCAATATTGCCTGCCGCAATGTTATTGATAATCTTGGGGATGAACAGAGGAGAAACACGGCGAGGTCCTTTTTCCCTCAGCACATCATAGCTTTCGCAAAGCGTTTCAAAGCCGCCGATGCCGCTGCCGAAATAAACCGCCAAATCCTCTTTTTCAATATTGCCTTCCAGCTGACTGTCTGTCATCGCCTCGCTGGCTGCCACCATAGCGAACTGCACGAAACGATCCAGCTTCTTTGCTGTCAGCTTATCCATATATTTTGTCGGATCAAACTCCTTCACCTCTGCCGCCAGCTTATATTTGCTTTCGCTGACATCAAATCTGGTGATGGGTGCGATACCGTTTTTTCCGTTTTTAATTGCTTCCCAGAATTCCGGCACGTTATTGCCCACGGGGGTCACTGCGCCGATGCCTGTTACTACTACTCGTCTCATTTCATCAATCCTTTCCTGCGAAATCCGACTGCTTTTTCGGTTCCTTCGCGCCGATTCAGCATGCCAGACCGCCATCAATACGGATGACCTCGCCTGTAATGTAATCAGAATGTTCCGACGCTAAGAACAATGCCAGCTTCGCCACTTCCTCCGCTTCGCCGAAGCGCTTCATGGGGATGGCATCCTTCAATGTATCGTTTTCCAATGCCTGTGTCATTTCCGTTGCGATAAAGCCGGGAGCGATTGCATTGCAGCATACCCCTCTGGAAGCCAGTTCCTTTGCAACGGATTTTGTCAGCCCGATTACCCCTGCCTTGGATGCGGAATAATTTGCCTGCCCGGGGTTGCCTGTCAGACCGGAAACGGAGCTGATATTGATAATCTTGCCGCCCTTCTGCTTCAGGAAAAGAGGATATACCCCTTTTGTCATATAAAATGCGCCCTTGAGGTTTGTATCAATGACTGCGTCAAAATCTGCCGCCTTCATCATGGGCACCAGCTTATCCTTCGTAATGCCTGCGTTATTCACCAGAATCTGAATGCCGCCGAAATCCTTCACGATTTCCTTTACAACTGCCGCAACGGCATCTGCATCCGCAACGTTGCACTGATATGCCTTTGCCTTTACGCCCAGTCCTTCCAATTCCTTTACGGTTTCCTCCGCCTTCACGGTATTGCCCGCATATAAAAACGCAATATCTGCACCATTTTCTGCAAATTTCAGGCAAATTGCCTTACCAATCCCTCTGGAGCCGCCGGTTACGACTGCTGTTTTTCCTTTCAGCATCCCATTTCCTCCTTCACCTTTTCGATTTCCTCCATATCGGAAACGCTGTATACCCTTGCTTCGGGCAGGATGCGCTTGATAAGCTTTTTCAGCGTATCGCCGATGCCTACCTCAATGAAGGTATCGAAGCCATCTGCCGCCATGCGTTCCATGCTTTCCTGCCAACGCAGACTGTGGTTAATCTGATTTTCCATCAATTCCAGTACGTTTTCCGTATAGGGCTCTGTGGTAAAGTTGGAATAAACGGTCAGCGCGGGCTTTCTCAGCTCAAATTCTCTTGCATCCTCGGAAAATTCCCTGCTTGCTCCATCCATGAAGGGAGAATGGAACCCACCGCCGACTGCTACGGGCAGACCTCTGCCGCCTGCTTCACGCACCGCCTGCTTGAAGGCATCCATTTCCTCAATCGCCCCTGCCACAACAAGCTGACCGGGCGCATTATAGTTTACGGGATACACCTGCTTGAACTGCTTGCAGATTTCCTCGATTTTTGCATTGTCCAGCTTCATGACCGCAAGCATGGACGCAGGATGCTCTGCCGCCGCCTTTGCCATAGCTCTGCCGCGGATGCAAGCCAGACGGAAGCCATCCAGATGGCTATACGCACCGGCAAACGCCAATGCAGGCAGTTCCCCCAGAGAAAAGCCTGCCACGCCATCCACAGGGATACCTGCTTCGGAAAGCGCAATCGCCGCCGCAAGATCTGTCAGATACAGACAGGGCTGTGTATTCTGCGTTTCCTTCAGCTCCTCCGCCGTGCCGGAAAAGCACTGCGCCAGTGTACCGCTTCTGAGGGTTTCTGCTCTGTCGAACAAATCCTTTACGGTTTCGTTGTTATCATAAAAGCTTTTGCCCATGCCTGCCTTCTGTGCGCCCTGACCGGAAAAAACAAATGCTATTTTACCCATTTTGCCGCTCCTTTCAGTAACGCCTCTGCTTCTGCTGCAATTTCCTGCACGATTTCTGCCGCAGGCTGTTCCTTTTTCACCATGCCGGCAATCTGCCCTGCCATAAAGCAGCCTTCCTTGGTATCGCCCTCCACTGCTGCCTTGCGCAGTGCGCCAACGCCCAGCTTATCTACCATTTCGGCGGTTGTTTCGGGGGCATATTCCACCTGCAGAAAATGACGGGCAAACTGGTTTTTCATCACACGGCAGGTGCTGCCGCCGAAGCGTCTGCCTGTCGCTGTTGTGGAAACATCCGTTGCCTTTTTCACCATATCCTTATAATTCTGATGCACACCACATTCCTCTGCAAGCAGGAAACGAGTGCCCATCTGCACGCCAACTGCGCCCAGCATAAATGCCGCTGCCATCCCTCTGCCGTCGCCGATGCCGCCTGCCGCCAGTACAGGGATATCCACCGCATCTGCCACCTGGGGAACCAAGGGCATGGTGGAAAGCTCGCCGATATGACCGCCGGATTCGCCACCTTCGGCAATGACAGCATCTGCACCTGCTCTCGCCATCATCTTTGCCGCTGCGACAGAAGCCGCTACAGGAATCACCTTGATGCCTGCTTCCTTCCACATGGGAACATATTGATTGGGAATGCCTGCACCTGTGGTGACTACCGCCACCTTTTCCTCCGCAACGATTTTTGCCACTTCCTGCACATGGGGACTCATCAGCATGATATTCACGCCGAAGGGTTTATCTGTCAGGCTTCTTGCAATGCGAATCTGTTCTCTCAGATAATCGCCGCCTGCGTTCATTGCAGAGATAATCCCAAGGCCGCCGCCATTGGAAACCGCTGCCGCCAGCTTGCCGTCAGCAATCCATGCCATACCGCCCTGAAAAATAGGATATTTGATGCCCAGCATCTCACAAATCGGTGAAACGATCATATCGTCGTCCTCCTTTTCCTTTGTTTTTTTCTTACGCCTGTTTTTCTTCGATCAGCTTAACCAGATCGCCAACAGTGTTTACTTTGTTTTCGCCCATTTCAATTTCTGTGCCCAGCTCTTCTTCCAGATTCATCAGAAGCTCCATAACGTCCAGAGAGTCGATGCCCAGTGTGCCGAATTCTGTGTCCATCTTGATTTCTGCTGCGTCACATTCCAGTTTTTCTGCCAACATTGCTGCGATTTTTTCGAATACCATAATTTTTTCTCCTTTTCTTTTACCTTTTTTCTTGTTTTCTTTTCTTTTTTACCATCTTACTAAACAACAGGCGCTTGCCAGACCGCCGCCAAAGGCAGGCAGTAATAATAAATCTCCTCTATGCAGCTTCCCTGCCCGGTTCAGTTCGTCCAAGGCAATGGGAATGCTGGCGGAAGAAGTATTGCCGTATTTATGAATATTTAAATAAAATTTTTCCTTGGGCACCTTCAGCTTTGTGCTTGCGAAATCAATGATGCGCTGATTTGCCTGATGCGGCACAATATACGCGATATCATCAAAGGTCAGCCCATTGCGCTCCAGAATTTCCTTGCAGTCTCTGCAAATGGCGGTTACCGCAAATTTAAAGGTTTCTTGCCCTGCCATGTGAATATAAGGCTTCTTTTCCTGCCCTCTTTCATAGAAGGGAGACATCCCTACAGGCTGTGGAATATCAATGACATCATCGCCGCCCTTTACATCAAAAACAGCATCCAGATAATTTTCACCTGCTTCCAGAACCACCGCACCTGCGCCGTCACCGAAGATAACCGCGGTGCCTCTGTCATTCCAGTCCAGCAGGCGGCTCAGACGTTCTGCCCCGATAACGAGCACCTTCTTCACCTTGCCTCTGGCAAAGAACCCTGCCGCCGTTTCCAGAAGAAAATCAAACGCAGAGCATGCCGCATTGATATCCATGGTCATGCAGGAAAGCCCCAGCAGATTCTGAATCATGCAGGAAACAGAAGGGGAAATGCTCTCCCCGCTGACGCTTGCCGCCAAAATCAGGTCGATTTCCTCCGCCGCTACGCCACTGTTTTCCAAAGCAGCCCTTGCAGCCTTGGCACCCATATCCGCCGCCGTTTCATTTGTGCTGATATGGCGTTCCTTTACGCCGACCCTCTGGGTAATCCATTCGTCATTGGTCTCTAAAAACTGTGACAGGTCATCATTCGTAACAACCCTGGGTGGGACATACATGCCCGTCCCTAACACACGAAAGCTCATTTTTCCACTCCTTCTCCCCTTTCTCAGGGAATATGAGAAACTATTTCATTTACCGAAATCCGTTCCATTTTTTCGTTACTTTAACTTAGTACCCTAAATTACGGAAAAAGTTACACAAATTTCGCAAAAATTTTTTGTGCAAAAAAGAGAGCCGACGAAAACCCTCGGATTTTCGGCATTTTCTGTCTTAAATTTTTTTCATCTTTTTTTGTTCCCTTGCATACCAAAACACCAGTGCAACAATTGTCGTGCTCAGATAGGAAAGGAAGCCGCCCCAAAGCACAAGCCGTCTTTTGCGGACTTTTCTTGCCAGCATGGCATAATTTTCCTCCACATCCCAATTCGGAACTTCTGTGGGAACTTTGTCTACGGGGTGATATTTTTTATAATAGGTGCGGCACTGCGGGCACTCACGCAGATGCTTTTTCACCAGCCTTTTGCTGACCCTGCTTGCAACCCCATCATAATACAGAGGTGCCAGATCCATCACCAGTTCACATTTCCAATTCATCCTTCAACACCTCCATCAGCATTTTCTTCGCTCTGAAATAAATCACCTTTGCAGAATTTTCGCTAATCCTGAGTATCTGTGCAACCTGCGAAAACGGCAGCTCCGCATAAACACGCAGAACCACCACATCGCGGTATTTCTTCGGGATATCCTCAACCACCTTGCGCACCGCTTTTTCAATATCCTTCTGGCTGACATGCTCCTCCGGGCTGACATCCCCCTTCAGATAGTTCTGCGCCACCAAATCCAAATTCGCCGCATCCAGATGCAGCCGCTTCTTTTTCAGATATTTGAAATAGGTATGCTTGCCAATTGCCGCAAGCCAGGTAAAAACCTCACACTCTCCCCGAAATTTATAGAGTGATTTATATGCCTGCAAAAAGGTTTCCTGCGTCAAATCCTCCGCTAAATCTCCATCGGCACACATGCGGTTGAGAAACGCATATACCTTCTGGTAATAGTCCCGATATAAGCTTTCAAAGGTTTTCATCCGATCACCTTCCTTATTATATTCGGATTTTTCAAATCAAGATTTCCGTCTCAAATTCTCTGCCCCCTGCATATTTTTCCAGTAAGTCCTTTGCTTCGGAGAGAAGCGCAGGCAAATCCTCTGCCCCATCAAAGGCATAATATACCAGAAGCAAATCCTCTGTTGCATCCGTAATCATGGTTCTGTCATTATCACTGGTGGGATTGCCGAAGGGTCCTTCCTCGTCAAATAAAACCGGCAAAAATTCAATATTCAGCACATCCTTGCCGATGCCGCGGTATGCCGTGCCTTCGGGCGCACGCATCCAGCGGATGTCGCCCTTTGTTTTCGCAAGGTCATACGTCCCCATGGAATACCCCGATTTGATGGAAAGATAATTATTGATATCCACCACGTTATTGATGTAATACAGCCCTCGTTCCTTTGCAATTCTTCTGCACATTGCCTCTGCGGAGGAACGATAGCGGTTGGGCTCCTTCCCCAATGCCTTATACGCCTTTCTGGTTGTCTGAATTTTATCTCTCTTATTTGCCTGTGAAAGCTCTACCTCGGAAAGCTCCGCAATTTTCCCATTCAGCAGTGCCAGAAATTCTTCCGGATCGGGCGCAACCGCAACCTTTGCCTGCAAAAGCCCCAAAGCAGCATCGGGGCAGCGTTCCTTTAAGGTTTCATCTATTTTTACTGCTACCAAAATAAGCACTTCCTTCCAATTTTATCTTGCTTCCTTTAGCATACTGGAAAATCGGAGAATGTCAAGTTTTCCTGCGGGGAATGGTTGAAAATTATGTGAAAATGCGGTATCATAAAGCTTAGTAAATTTTTTATGAGTAAAAAGGAGAGAGAAAAATGGACCAGCGTACTTTAGTTGTTTCCTGCGTAGAATATTACAGTGATCTGAAAAATATCCCCAGTAATAAGGTATTTATTTCCTTTCAGCAGTCCGGCTTCATTGACCTGATTCTGGACAGCCACAAAACCTTCCCCGAAATGGATATTGATTTCTTTGTCGGCATGATTGACGGGCTGACCTATCTGGAAAGCGATGCCGGAGAGCAGGAGAAGGAATATACCCATCACGAAAACCGTGCCGCTGTCGGCGCAGAGGTGGTTGCACTGCTGCAGAAAAAGCACAAAATGAATGACCTTGAGGCATGCGAAATGTATTATAATTCCCAGACCGCAGGACTTGTCAGCGAGGATAAGACAGGCTGGTATCAGAAGCCTGCACAAGAAATCTTTGAACAGATTGAAGCAGAATAAAAAAATGAACGGAGTCGAAAAAATCGGCTCCGTTTTTTATTTTCCCTTATGTAATTTTTATGCGTGCAGGGTTTGGAAGGCAAAATATCCCAGAACCAGTACCCCCAGAATGATGCGGTACACGCCGAATACCGCAAAGCTGTGCTTGCGTACATATTCCATCAGCCCCTTGATGACAAGCAGGCTGACCACGAAGGAAACCACGCAGCCGACCGCCAGAATCGCCCACTCCGCGCCTGTTGCGGAAACGCCGGAAAGCAGGAATTTCACAAGCTTCAGTACGCTTGCGCCAAGCATCGTGGGGATGGCAAGGAAGAAGGAGAACTCTGCCCCTGCCGCTCTGCCTACGCCAAGGATGATTGCACCCAGAATGGTTGAGCCGGAACGGGAGGTGCCGGGAATCAGGCTCAGGCACTGGAAGCAGCCGATGAGCATGGCAGTTTTCAAATCAATATCATACACCGAATTTGCATAGGCTCTGCGGTGGCTGTTTTCTCGCTCCACGAACAAAAACGCAATCCCGTAAACAATCAAAGTGATGGCAACCACAACATAATTGTAAAAATGTGCATCCATCCAGTCATCCAACGGCAGCCCGATCACCGCGGAAGGAATCACCGCAAGCACCACCTTGAACCACAGCCGCCAGGTATTCCGCTTCTGCGGCGCGCTCTTGCTTGGCGAGAAGGGATTCAGCTTATGGAAGAACAGCAGGATAACCGCCAGAATTGCGCCAAGCTGAATGACAACCTCAAACAGCTTATAAAATTCATCCGAAACCTGCAGCTTCACAAATTCATTCAACAGAATCATGTGTCCCGTAGAGGAAATGGGCAGCCATTCCGTAATACCCTCCACAATGCCAAAGAATATGGCCTTTAAAATTTCTATTACCATTTTATCAGAAACTCCTTTCCTGTTTGTACGCTTTATTCCATCGTTACATTATAATCGAATTGCCTGTCGGAAACAACTGATTTAAGAGAAAATTAAAAAGACTGCTTCATTGAAATTTTATTCCAACAAAGCAGTCTCCTATCGGTGCGACGGGATTTGAACCCACGACCTCAGCGACCCGAACGCTGCGCCCTACCAAGCTGGGCCACGCACCGACAGATGTATAACATAGCTATTTTCTTACATTTTTGCGAAAAAGTCAAGAGGAAGTTTTGTCTTTTCGTGTAAAAAAGAAAAGGGCAGAAATTTTTCCACCCTTTTCACGGTTTTTATTCCTCTGTTGCTTCTTCCGTTTCCTTGATTGCAATGCCCAGCTCGTCCAGCTGTTTTTCGTCTACCACGCCGGGTGCATCTGTCATCGGGCAGGATGCGTCCTTTACCTTAGGGAAGGCAATCACGTCACGAATACTGGGTGCATTGCTCATCAGCATGATGATTCTGTCCAGACCGAACGCCAAGCCGCCATGAGGGGGTACGCCGTATTTGAAGGCATCCAAAAGGAAACCGAAGCGTTCCTGCGCATCCTCGTCGCTGAAGCCAAGCAGCTCGAACATCTTCTTCTGGATATCTCTGCGGTGGATTCTGATGGAGCCGCCACCCAGCTCATAGCCGTTCAGAACGATGTCGTATGCCTTTGCACGCACAGCGCCGGGATTGGTGTCAATCAGATCCAAGTCCTCATCCATGGGTGCAGTAAACGGATGATGCACCGCTACATATCTGTTTTCCTCTTCATCCCATTCCAGCATAGGGAATTCTGTAATCCACAGGAATGCGAAATCATCGGGCTTTGTCAGCTCCAGCATTTTGCTCAACTCTACACGCAGTGCGCCAAGGGAGTCGAATACGACCTTATCCTTATCCGCACAAATCAGAATCAGGTCACCGGGCTGCCCATCCATCGCATCTACGATTTCCTGCATTTTTTCGGGTGTGAAGAATTTTGCAATCTGGGATTTGATTGTGCCGTCTGCGTTTACCACAATCCAAGCCAGACCCTTTGCCTTATATGTTTTTACAAACTCAACCAGAGAGTCGATTTTCTTTCTGGGGAAGGAACCACAGCCCTTCGCATTGATGGCACGCACGCTGCCGCCGTTTTCCAAAGCAGATTTGAATACCACAAAATCGGTACCTGCCACAACATCGGAAATATTTTTCAGCTCCATGCCGAAGCGTACATCGGGCTTATCGGAACCAAAGCGCTCCATTGCCTCTGCATAGGTCATTCTGGGCAGGGGCAGCTTGATATCTACATTCATCAAATCCTTGAATACCTTCTGCATCATTCTTTCGTTGATATCCATGATATCTTCGATTTCCACGAAGGACAGCTCCATGTCCACCTGTGTGAATTCGGGCTGTCTGTCCGCACGCAGATCCTCGTCACGGAAGCATTTCGCAACCTGATAATATCTGTCCATACCGGAAACCATCAGAAGCTGCTTATACAGCTGTGGGGACTGAGGCAGACCATAGAAATTGCCGGGGTGTACGCGGGAAGGTACGAGATAGTCTCTTGCGCCTTCGGGTGTGGATTTGCCCAGAACAGGAGTTTCAATCTCCAGAAAGCCCTCTTTATCCAGGAAGTTTCTCATCACCTGTACAACCTTATGACGCAGCACCAGATTTTTCAGCTGAGAAGGTCTTCTCAGATCCAGATAACGATATTTCAGACGCAAATCATCCTTTACGGTGATGTTGTCCTCAATCTGGAAGGGGGTTGTTTCGGATTCGGAAAGGATACGCAGCTCCTTGGCGATAATCTCGATTTTCCCTGTTTTCATGTTGGGGTTGATGTTGCCATCTTCTCTTGCGGCAACCAGACCCTTCACTGCCAGTACATATTCACTGCGAACCGTTTCCGCCTTTGCGAACAAATCCTTTTCTGCTGTGTTGCCATCGATTGCAATCTGCACCAGACCCGTTTTGTCTCTTAATGCAATGAAAATCAGCTGACCCAGGTCGCGGCGACGCTGTACCCAGCCCATTACCGTCACTTCCTGCCCAATCATGCTTTCGTTTACATCGCAGCACATGCAGCTTCTTTTTAAACCTGTTAAAGCTTCACCCATGTCACTATCTCCTTACTCTTTTATCTATTTCTGTTTTCTACTGTCATAGTAGTCCATCCTTAATATCATAAACACTTTTCTTGAAAAAGTAAAGTTTCCAAGCGGAAAAAGCTGTTTTTTCACCGAAAAAATCTCCGCTTGTCACTTTTTGGGAAAAGCGGTATAATGAAAAAATATGAAAAATAAATTTTACAGAAATTGCATTTCTGAACGATAAGGAGTTGTTACCATGAACCAGAATAAAATCATCACCATCAGCCGCCAATATGGCAGCGGAGGTCGCATTATCGGCAAAAAACTGGCGGAAGCCCTTGGGATTCCCTTTTATGATAACGAACTGATTACCATGGCAGCGGAAAAAACCGGACTTTCCGTGGAATGCTTCAAGGATGCAGAAAAAACCTCTGTCGGCAATCTGTTTTTCTCTCTGACCTCTCTGACCCCCAGCATTGATTCTGTTGGTCTGCCGCTGAATGAAAAAATCTTTCTGGTGCAGTCTCAGGTCATCAAAGAGGTGGCAGAGGAGGGCCCCTGCGTGATTGTTGGTCGTTCCGCAAACTATGTGCTGTCCGAAAACCCCAACTGCATCAATATTTTCCTGCAGGCGGATTTGCCCGACCGCGTGGAGCGTGCCATCCATACCTATCACCACGACCCTCAGGGCGCAGAATCCATGGTGATTAAGACCGATAAGCGCCGTGCGAATTATTACAACTACTTCACAGGCGGCAAATGGGGAAAGGCAGAAAATTATGACCTTATCCTCAACACCTCCAGAATGGATCTGGATAAAATCGTTGAGGTCATTAAAACCTACGTTTCTCTGCGATAAAAGCGATAAAAAAAGCACACACAAACGCTGTGCATGCTTTACAATTCTAAATATTATGATATAATAAAACTAAGTAGGAAACCGCCACGTTGTGGTCAACCTCAGG
This sequence comes from Anaerotignum faecicola, assembly GCF_003865035.1. NCBI lineage: Bacteria > Bacillati > Bacillota > Clostridia > Lachnospirales > Anaerotignaceae > Anaerotignum > Anaerotignum faecicola. The sequence goes on along the minus strand of NZ_BHVZ01000014.1, from coordinate 379,736 downwards.
GGTAAGACTACCTGTCTAAACCGTCCAAAGTTCTATGACAGGTAGCCTTTTTATTTTCTCTTGTCTATATAAGAGAGGAGTGCTATCAAAAATAAGCCAAATGTAAGTACGGTCATCCACACTTCATAAGTATTCATAGCACCACCTCCAATCCTTAGTTAAAATCGGAGGTCAGCCAAACCTGTCACGGTTTCCATGTATCCATCATAGCATGGATTCCTTTTTTCGACAATATACTTTCCTTGCAACAAAAAAGTCCCTTATGGGACTTTTTTCTTTTACACAGGATATTCCTGCAAAAGCGCATACGTCTGTGCTTTCCAACCTCTGAAAGATGTGAACATTTCCTCGGATAGCTGTTGCAGAGCCAATTCTGTTTCTGACAAGGAACTGCTTATATACCCGACAGCATTGATATAATCATCCTTTCCGTCCATTTCAACTGCCTGCAAAGAATTGCTTAGCATATAAACCAGACCGCTCAGGGCAGACAAGCGGTAAATCCATCTTTCCTGTTCAAATAACTGCCTTTTCATTTCATCCATAGCCATAAAAACACTTCCTTTCCGCCATCTGCCCTATGATAGCACATTTCTTCTTCAGAAAAGGGACTGTTTTCAGTCCACTACGGATTTTTTCAGAGAGAAAGTCGAGTCCCACTCTCTTTATAACACCTTTTCCACCTTCGTCCCCGGAAAATAGCATGCGATAATTTCCGCCGCCGTTTTCCCCTGCTCCGCAAGATATTTCGCGCCATACTGGCTCAGTCCAACGCCATGCCCGTTTCCGCCGCCGTAAAGTGCCACGCCCGTCAGCTTTCCTTCCGCATTTTTCATTTCCTTCACTGCGAAAAATCCGCTTGGCAGCATAGCATTTCCCGTCATGGCTTCTGCGCCCTTCCGTTGCAGATAAATCGGCTCACCAAGGGTTCTTTTTGTTGGCGAAAGCACCTTACGGATAGCATTTTCCGTTTTCACCGTTGCCATCCCCTTTTCAAAGGTCAGCTGCAATTCCATTGCGAGTCCACCCTGTCCTCTGCGTGTCACCGCAATGCCTGTCAGCCTGCCCAAATCATTTTGATTCCCTTCTATCCTGCAATTCGCGCTTTCCGCCAGAGTTTTCTGCAAAATTTCTGTCAGCTGTCCACAACTGAAATACACCTTCCAGCGATACCACGGTGAATTCATATCGTACCCCTGTTTCTTCCAATCCTGCCAGAAGGCAAGCCATTCCTCCTCTGTCTGCGGCGGCGCAAAATCCCCGTAGGTCTGCGCCTGCAAATAGGATTTTTCCCTACCGGAAAAGCTGCCGTCCTTCGACCAGACCTCCTGACTGCCTGCCCCGAAGCCACAGGAGGTGGAATAAAAATAGGTCTGCGCCACCGCACCTGTTTTCGTTACGGCGCACATCCCCTCGGTCGCTTTCACTGCCTGTGCCGCCGTTTCATTTTCAGCATAGCCCAGATACACCTGACTGGCGGTGGTATCGGTCACATGCGCGCCATACGCACAATAGGTATTCGCATAAAACTGATTATAGGCATAGCTGCGTGCCGTAATTGCCTGCGCCTCCAACGCCGTCTGTCCGAAGGAGGTCGGCATTTCATGCGGCACAACGCCGAGCAGATACCGTTCCAAGGACAGTTCATTGATAACAGCAAGGCTATCTGCGCCGCGCCGTTCCAATTCAATCGTGCCTTCATATTGATACGCTGTTCCGTCTGCAAATGCCACACGAATCGGTGTTTCTGCCGTTGCCGTCACAATGCCATGCGAAAACCAAGGCAAATCGGCTGTCAGAACCGCCTTTCCTTCGGGTAAAAAATGCTTCTCATTTGTTCCATTGGAAAGCGTAAAGCCATTCTCCGCGGAAAGGGTTACGGTTTTCTGCTCCGCCCCCTTCAGAAGGACACGCATCCGCTCCAGAACCGCAGGAGTACGAATCACCGCCGCACAGATTTCCCCGTCCTTTTCAAAAAATTCGCCGCAATCCGTGCCGCAAATCAAATCAGTAAAATCCGCCTTTGCGATTTCTTCTCCTGCCGCATCATAAACCCTTGCCGCTTCCGCCCAAGGCAGCTCGCCCCGCTCCGCCAGATACAGCGTTTCTCCGTCCACGCGCTTCACGGTGCAGCCTCCGACAGATTCCGCTGCCGTCACCTCTGCGACCTTACCGTTTTCCAGTTTTACATCATAAATTCCCTCATCAAGTGCCTTTCCATAGGCAAGCATCGCCGCACCCTCCCCCGTTTCCAGAAAAAGCGCACCTTTTTCCTGCCTGCAATAGATATTTTTCACCACAGGCGAAGCGGCTTCTACCGTCAGCAGCGCAAGGATTTCCCCATCCTTTTCCAGAAAGGTAATGCGGCTTGCGGCATAGGGCGTTAAATCTATGCCTGCCGCAGTAAATCTGCCCATATCGCAAAGCCCATCCGCATCCAGAACCACCGCATTTTCCGTTTGAATCCCATAGGAATAAAGGCTGTCCTCTCCGCGCCTTGCCTTAAGCGCCGTTTCCAAAAGCTGCACCCAAAGCTCATAGGAAACCGCCATGTTTTTATTCTCCGCCGTCAGCACAATGCGGCTGTTGTAATCGGGCGCAAGCCTGTCCATCAATGCCTGTGCCTCCCAAAGCGTCAAATCCGCCTGCGGACGAAAGGTTCCTTCCTCACTGCCTGCGAAAAAGCCCTGCTCCACACAGCCTTGAATATAAGGATATGCCCAGTCCTCCACTGAAAGGTCAGAAAAATTCAGCTTCGTTTCCATTTCATCCAATTCCTGATTCGTATAAAACGCTAAGGCAATCGTTTTCGCCGCCATTTCCCGACTGACGGAGCTCTCTGCACCAATCTGCCCCACCTTTGCGCGCTCTGCCGGTCGCTCCGTACCGCATGCAGAAAGGGAAAGCAGCAGCAGACCGCCCAATAATATGTATTTTTTCATTGTACCAACTCCTTATCGGTACAAGTATATACATCTGTAGCAAAAAAAGAACCGCCTTCCGGCGGTTCAGTTCTCTGCTGATACTCTATTTCTATTTTAACGTAAAAAAATAACCCCGAAATGCCGGTCTTGCCCCTTGACACCTAGCCTAAGCCAGGTGGGTTTCCGCAACCTCGGAATCTGCCTTCCCCCGCCCAAAGGGAATTATCTTGGGGCCTGACATATCCGCTGTTTATAGGAATCCCGAGTCAGTAATGTAGGTTCAAATATAGCAAGTTGTCGTGCATTTCAGGATTTCTGTACTGATTATACTACAATCGCCCATGTTAGGCAACAGTAAAATCATTTTTTCTTATTTTTGAGAAACGGAATCACTGTCATCCAGAGCGCACCAACGACAATCGAAACATCCGCAATGTTGAAAATCGGGGCATTTTTCCCCTTCACGGGGATGAATAGAAAATCCGTCACGCGCCCTTTTCTGAGCCGCTCCCAGAAATTTGCCGCACCGCCGCCCAGAGTCAGGGCAAGCGGAAGGGCAAGCCGTCTTTCCCCTTTGCCGCGTAAAATCCGCACCAGCAGACCGCCGTAAAAGGCAAGCAGCACGCCCGTGGCAAGAAGGATTCCCTTTCTTCTTCCGCTGAATCTATTATATGCTATGCCTCTGTTCTTTATGTGCCAGAAATAGAGGTGATCTTTGACAATTTCCCGTTTTTTATTGAGCGGCAGGTTTTTCTCTGCCCACTCCTTCGAGGAAAGGTCTATCCCCAGAACTGTCAGAATCGCCAGAATTGCTTTCATTTTTCCATGCCCCCAATCTTTTCCGTGCAAATGCCTTGTCACAAATCTATTACCGTATTATAATTCTAATATAAGGCAATGCTAAATGCAAACCCAAAATAATTCAAGAGAGGTGTCTTTATATGGCTTTGGTAACAACAAAAAAAATGTTTGAAAAGGCATTTGAGGGCGGCTATGCCATCGGTGCGTTCAACATCAATAACATGGAAATCATCCAAGGTGTCGTAGCTGCGGCAAAGGCGCAGAATTCCGCTGTCATCCTGCAGGTTTCCAAATCTGCTCTGAAATATGCGCATCCCAAATATCTGAAGGCAATGGTGGATGCCGCAATCGAAGAAACCGGTCTGGATATTGCACTGCATCTGGATCATGGCTCCGATTTTGAAGTATGTAAAGACTGTATCGAATACGGTTTCACATCTGTCATGTTTGACGGTTCCCATCTGGAGTATGAGGAAAACGTGGCACAGACAAAGAAAATCGTAGAATACGCCCATGAAAGAGGTATCGTGGTTGAGGCAGAGCTGGGCAAGCTGGCAGGCGTTGAGGATGAGGTTAACGTAGATGCGGCACACGCAACCTACACTGATCCCGATCAGGCAGTTGATTTCGTAAAACGCACCGGTGTGGATTCCCTCGCGATTGCCATCGGCACAAGCCATGGTGCTTATAAATTCAAGGGCGAGGCAAAGCTGGACTTTGACAGACTGGCAACCATCACAGAAAAGCTGGAGGCGGCAGGCTTCCATAACTACCCCATCGTTCTGCACGGTGCATCCTCTGTTGACCAGAGATGTGTTGCAATGTGCAACGAATACGGCGGAAACATTGCGGGCGCAAAAGGGATTCCTGCGGAAATGCTGCGCAAGGCATCTTCCATGGCTGTCTGCAAAATCAACATGGATACTGACCTGAGACTGGCAATGACTGCTGCTGTTCGCAAATCCTTCGGGGATGAGCCTGCGGCATTTGACCCTCGCGGCTATCTGGGCGCAGGCAGAGCGCTGATTCAGGAGCTGGTTGAGGACAAAATCAAAAATGTCATCGGCTCTACAGATTCTATGAACTAAACATCTTAAAGACCTTGAGGGCTCTGCTCTCAATCTCCCGCAAGGGGATCATCCCCTTGACCCGATACCGCAGAACCATGTACATGGTTCTGCAAACGGGGGTCTGGGGTATCATACCCCAGTAGGGGTATTGGGGACAAGCGTCCCCAAGGTCTTATTTTTTAATAAAGGATAAAGGAGGTTTTGCCCATGTATGAACTGGTGCAGGTCGCAGAAAATACCTATTACATCAATGCCCCTTCCAAAATCGGCGTTTATCGCGTAAGCGATGACGATATCTGGCTGATCGACAGCGGAAACGATAAGGATGCCGGCAGAAAAATCCAGAAAATTCTGGATGCACAGGGCTGGAAGCTGACCGCAATCATCAACACCCATTCCAACGCCGACCATGACGGCGGCAATACCCTGCTGCAGAATCGGCTTAACTGCGCCGTCTATACCACACCCATGGAGCTGGCGATTGTGGAGCACCCGATGCTTGAGCCATCCTTCCTTTACGGCGGCTATCCCTTCAAAAAGCTGCGGAATAAATTCCTCATGGCAACACCCTCCAAGGGGCAGGATATCGCCGATGCGCCTTTGCCTGCGGGCATGGAATATTTCCGCCTGCCGGGGCATTTCTGGGACATGATCGGCGTGAAAACACCCGACGATGTTTATTTTATGGCAGACTGCGTGTTTGGAGAAAATATCCTTGAAAAATATCATATCTCCTTTTTCTATGATATTGCGGCACAGCTTGAAACGCTGGATATGATAGAAAAGCTGGAGGGCAGGCTGTTCATTCCTGCACATGCGGAGCCGACGGAGGATATCAAACCTTTGGCAGACGCAAACCGTAAAAAGATGCAGGAAATTCTGGATGCACTTCTGGAAATCTGCAGGGAGCCGCTGCACTTTGAGCTGATTCTCAAGCGAGTGTTCGAACGGTTTGCATTAACGATGGATTATAGCCAATATGTCCTCATTGGCAGCACAGTTCGTTCCTATCTTTCCTATTTAGTTGACCAAGGAAAGCTGGAATGTTATGTAGAGGATGCCCTTCTGCTTTGGAAAACCGTTTCCGCAGAATAAAAAAACAAAAAGAAAGCACTTGAAACCCGTATCCAAAAATACGAATTCAAGTGCTTTTTTATTTGCTTTTTTAGAAGAACAATTCGCCCGGTCTGTAGCCTTCGGGCAGCTCCTCTTCCTCTAAAAATTGGAAATTTTCGTCCTGCAAAATCGGCAGGAACACTGCAAAGGGCGGTCTGCTGAATTCAGAGCCGTAGCTGCTTGCGCCGAACCAACCGCCTTCCTTGCCCTTCAGATTCAGCCCGCGGGCAAATTTCGTGCGGTTGGAACAGTCATGCACCGCAACATTCCAGCCTTCCTCGTCCGCCAGCTTCATCAGCTTGAAGGTCAGCTCTCTGCTCCGGATGGGAGAAACATACCCCTGTCGATAGACGTACATGTTTTCTCCTTCGTAATTCCAGATGTTATTGTTGTTCAGATGCAGCTCCGCACAGTTCATGAAATCCACGCCTGTTGCCAGAATCTTATCCTTTTTCTGCATAAATGCTTCAAAATATTCGGGTGTCATAGGCGTTTCAATCCCGACATATCTGATATATTTCTTTGCTGTCGCAATCGCTTCAATTACCTTATCGGAAGCATTGCTTGCCCCCAGATTGAACCGCAGCTCATCCAGACCTGCCTCACCTAATGCCTTCAGATTTTCTTCTGTCGCCAGCGTGCCGTTGGTATACATGTGCTGATGAATCCCTGCTTCGTGGAATTTTCGGATGATACCGTAGTATTTTTCAATCTCCATAAATGGCTCTAAGTAAACATAGGAAATCCCTGTCGGCTTCTCCTGAATGGAAAGCAACAGGTCTAAATCCCGTTCGTAAAACTTCGTGCCGCCGATTTCCCAAAGCCCCTCTCCGATGGGCATACAGTCCTCCAGCTCGCCGTAGTTATAGCAAAATTTGCACTGGATGTTGCATTTGTTCGTCTTACGAATGGCAGTCAAGCCTGTCCCCGTCATGCAGGAACGGCAGCCCTTGGCGAATTTTTCCTCCGGACCGACAAAATAGGTTCTGCCGCCAATAGATTTCAGCCCCTTGATTTCCGCCATCAGCTTCTCGTTTCTCGCATCAATGGCATCCTCAATCTGCGCAAAGGTCGCATAAACCAGTTCCATCTGCTTCGGTAGCAGCTCTTCCTCCTCGTCCAACTGTGCAAAAAAGGAAAACCACAGCAATGCATCTTTTTTTGAAATTTTCATTGTTCTCTCCCTCTATTTATTTCTATTATATCTCTTTCTTCCATATATTCGAATCTACATCAAATGTATCATGATACCGGTCGTTATACAAGAAGTAGAAGCCCTAATTTTGCAACAAATTTTAAAAACTGCGATAAATTGAAATAAATATCTGCCAATAAAGCCGATGGTTTAAGAACAATCCTATAGGAGCACATTCTAAGCTGTAGCCCCCGAAGCTCACTCCTGCATTTCCTCCAGCATCCGCAGCATCGTTTCCTTCAGCCTTTCGTTATACGGTGAACTGGGGTCAAAGCACAGCTCAATAAACTGCCGCATCTCCCTATTACCTGCCAGAGCCTTCGGCTGATGTGCATACAATTTTCCTTCGGGGTTATCCGTGCGAGCAAAGATGTAATCCATAGACACGTCAAAATAGTCCGCATATTTTCTCAGATTTTCAACCGTTGGTGTTGCTGTTCCCTGCTCATAGCGGTTAATACTGGGCTGTTTCAATCCCAAAATCTCCGCCATTTTCATCTGTGACAGCCCCATGCTCTCTCTTAGCCCCTTGAGCCGCTTTCCCATTTCTTTCACGCGCATCCTCCTCCCCGTATTCCATGACACGAAAGGCGCTCACCGTTTCCGATGAACGCCCTCGGTTATTCTCTTTCCGATTTATTTTTCAATTTTCGTGATTGTCACTGTCTTTGTTGCATCGTCCCAAGCGATGGTTGCGCCAAGCTCGTCTGCCACAAAGCGAACAGGTACGAAGGTGCGTCCATCAATAATCACAGGTGCAACACCGTATTTCTCCAGTGTTTTGCCAACTGTCATCTTGATTTCCTTGCCGTCGATGTGCAGTGTAACCTCTTTTGTTGCGCCGTTCCAATCAACCTTGCCGCCCAGAGTTTCTGTAACGATTCTGATAGGAACCAGAGTTCTGTCATTGCGAATAACGGGTGCAGCATCGTAAATCACTGCTTCATTATCCACGTTGACAATGCGACTGCCGATTTGCAGCTTGATTACCTTGCTCTTTTCAGCCGCGCTGTTCTGGTTAGCATCTGCCGCATCCTTCTGTACGAATGTCGCATCAACGGAAACCTTACCCTTCGGCATTGTGAAGGTGTATTCATTATCGTTTACCTTCGTCAGCTTCACGTTGCTGTTGTCTTTATCCTTCACAGTTACCTTATCCAGCTGATAGCCGCTGTCAGGTGTTGCTTTGATTGTTACCTTCTCGCCTGCTTCTGCCTTTGCAGGAGTAACGGAAATCTTGCCGTTCTCTGTCTTGCCTGTGTTAACGCCGTAGGTCGGTGCGGAGGTATCAGAAGAGGAGGAAGATGATTTCTTGCGAGAAACGCTTACTGTGCAGGAAGCAGTGCCTTCACCGTAGTTGCTTAAATCCCCATCAATCTGTGCCGTAAAGATATATGTTTTGGTTGCATTAGGCAAAGATACAGAATATGTACCATCTTCATTCTTTGTAGGTTTGATACTGTCATCACTGCATACAATACCTGTTACTTTAATTTCATCAACTGTACTGTCTGCAGTAAGTTTAACTGTGCCTGCACCTCTCATTGTTTCTTTATCGGCAACAACAGATACCGGGTAATCTGCCGCCGTAATTACAAGACCACCTGTAATTGTCTGGCTGAAAGCCTCATAGGTATCATCTTCGGCACGCGTAATAATTACATCATAGGTGCCGACTGCCGTAGGAGCTGCTACTGTTTCTTCGCCTTTCTTATAGCTGATTGTAAATCCTTCAAGCTCGCTGGTTAAAGTATATGCTTTTCCTGTTCCGTCATATTTACTGCTCTGAACAGCATTTTCACCGGAATCAAATGCAGGGATTGTTTCCTTCTTTGTCCATACAGCATATAATGTGACATTGCCGTTATTTTCCGCAGTTAAGTTCTTAACAGAAACCTTATCAGGATATTCAGAAGTTTCCCCTTTTGTCGTAGACCATCCGGCAAAATTATATCCTGTCCTTGTATATTTATTTTCAGAAAGTGCATCAGATGTATCATAGGTCATTGTCTGCACTTCCATAGCGCCGTCTGTGCTGCCATTGCCATCAAATGTTACGGTATATTTATTAGGTATAGCCGCAAGAGATACTGTTTTATTTTCGTCTACATTTTTAATCTCAATACTTGCAGATTTTTTATCTTCGCTGAAAGAAGAATAAGTTGTCCTATCAGGCGCTGTTTCAGGAAGCGTATAGCCTGTGTCTGCTATAATTGTAGCAGTATAATCTTCACCTTGCTTAATTTGCGTTACAGTTGCACCTTCTACTTTTGCATGGGACAGATTCAATGTGACCTTATAATAGTTCTCATTGCTGTAAGCCAATTTCAAATATTTTCCTGTATCATCGGTCTGTACAATAACATGCTCTGCATCAGGAACAATATATTTTACCGAATCTTTATAATATTCTGTATCCGTTTCTGCTGTAGTTATCTGAACGGTACGTCCTTTCTGGAGTTTCGTTTCTGTTGTTACCCCTATGGAAGCACCGTCTTTCAGTTGCCCCAGATGAATTGTCTGACGTTCTGCATACTCATCTCCTAATTCACTTCTATTATTATTAAGAGATAAATAGATATTATTTTCCGCTGTAGCAGCTGAGGTATCAACAGTGTATACACCATTATTTACATTCACTACAGCGCCTTTTTTATTATTGGCAATGACAGGAGAACCACTTATGGCAACCGTCTGGTCATGAATAACATTTTCGTCTTTTTCGTCTTTTGCGGCTGTTGTCATATTTATTGCTCCGCCTTCTCCGCCTGTTACATAGTTTCCAACAATTTTGCCACCTGTAATATGAACTGTCCCACGATTATAAGGACCATAATGGAATGCTATTGCACCGCCTCTATGGGAGGTATTATTCGTTATTGTACCTCCATTGATATTTAACGTGCCTCCTAAAACATAAAATGCACCGCCGCCGATTGTACGATTCTCTGCATTTTCTGCTGTACATGTATCAATATTTCCGGAAACTTCGCCACCATTCATTGTAAATGTCCCACTTACAGATGCTGCTGCGCCACCATTCCACGAACCATCTTTTATATTATCGGAAATCTTACCGGAATTAAGTGTGAACGTCCCTCCGACAGCAATACCGCCGCCATTTGTTTGGCTTGTCGGATTGATAACATGGTTGCCAGAGATTTCACCGCCGTCCATCGTAGCAGTAACACCTTTATCCAAATAAATACCACCGCCAGCAACTGTGCCATAATTCTCTTTAATCTGACAGTTCTTTAAAGTTAAAACTCCGGTAGAAGTTTCCTCCTTCCAAGCTCGTGCAGCACAGATACCTGCACCACTTCCGGACTCACTTTTGTTTCCTTGAATCAAAACATTTTCGAGCGAAACATTATATTCGTAATCCTTTGTTCCCGGGATACAAATACCGCCACCATTTGTTGCTGCTGTATTACCTGTAATTTTTAAATTTGAAGCAGTAAAAGAAGATTTTCCATTTGCATAAATACCGCCACCGCTATTGGACTGGTTATTTTCTATCGTACCGCCGGTTATATCAGCTACACTTCCTACTGTTAAATTTAAACCGCCGCCATTACCTGTAGAATCATTTGTACTTACTGCCGTATTTTCCGATATTGTTCCGCCGGACATTCTCAAACAGGAACTATATACATTGATCCCACCACCTGTTGTTGCTGCTGCATTGTTTTTAAATGCACCACCCTTAACATAAAGTATTGAGTAACCATCTGCACATACAGCGCCACCTGCACCATCAGACTTATTATTTGTAAAATTACCATCGGAAATTGTACAATAAGAAGCATCCGAAGCAGTATAATCTTCTCCTGTATCATTTTTAACGCCGGACAGATGAATTGCTCCGCCATCACCCCAGCCATTTCTTGCATAGTTGCCGCTTATCGTACCACCGGTCATTTCAATCTTGCCATAGCTTGCAATACCTGCACCACGCCAGCCAACATTGTTATTGCGAATTGTACCACCGGAAATTTTCATCAAACCGCCATTTAACACAGCACCGCCAAACCGAACTTTATCCGTAACAGATGGGAATGTATATTCTCCTGTTTCTTCATCTTTCATTGCAATAGCACCACTGGTTGTTGTGTTATCGTTGTTTTCCAGAATTGTGCCACTCTTAACTGTAAGTGTACCAAAATTATAAATCATTGCACTGGTAGCTTCTACGCCGCCGTTTTCTGTTCCTCGACCAAGCGTTGTATCTTCAGAGCCTTCCCATACAGCGCCACCATCAATCTTAACGTCTTTCAGCGTAAGAGAACTTCCTTCAGGAACAACTATCATATAATCTTTAAACGCTTCACCACGCTTGATTGTGCCGCCGGAAATGGTTACATCACCGGAAATGGTCACCTGACCTTTCAGTGTCAAAGTTTTTCCTTCTGCAATCGTTAAATCCTCAGAAAGTGTGGTTGCATCTGTCCATTCTGTATCTTCACTAATTACGCTGTCTTCACTCTGCAGTGCAACGGCTGCCGCTTCGTCCCCTGTTGTGCCATGTGTTTTCGGCGTTTCTGTAGGTTCTTCTTCCTCAGGCTCTGCCACAACCACAGGTTTTTCCTCATCTAACAGCGGCAGTGTCGCAATGCCCTTCTCCGCATCTGCCTGCAATGTTGCCGCGTCATTTTCTTCCGCCGCAAACGCCGGCACGGAAACCATGCTTGCCGCTACGGTCAGCGCAAGCGCCTTCGCGTAATAATTCTTTTTCATAACCATCTTCCTCCTTTTTCATTGCCAAATAAAGCCCCATGTTTTTGTAAAAAACAAAAAGGCACTCCCCTCTCGGCAGCGCACTTGTTGCAGCTGGCTGCCATTTGAAAGGCCCTTTAGCTTTGCGTCACAGGCTTTCGCCTGCTTTGCCATCGTTTTCATTTGCATTTGTTGCCCCTAATTTTTGTAAAACACCCCCGATTTTCTCTCACATAATACGGACTACACATTCTGTCCTTTATCCGCCGTCTTTTCATTGTGAAAAAGAGAAAATTTTTCAAAATGCGACTGCCACTATTGATTCTCTCAGACGCGAGATGGCAGAAAAAAGGAATTTCTGCATAAAAAAGGCACACAAAAGAAGCTGGCAAAAAAGAATCCTTTTACCGGCTTTTTTCGTGTGCTGAATTTTGTAAAATTATGTAGGACTTCCTTGAATAATGTTTCTTTTGGTGATATACTGAAAAAAATACATGGCGAATTCATGCTTTTTTCCGAAAAATCAGTGTTGAATTTTCCATATACGAAACAGAATGTGTAGTTTGTCCTAAATATACAACCGCATTCGCTCAATCTGGCGGATATGGCTTTCCGCCGATTCCATCACATAAATACGGGTAGTTTCGATGCTGGCGTGTCCCAAAAGATCCGCCAGCTTTGCTATATCCTTCTCCAGACGGTAAAAACTCACCGCGAACAGATGGCGAAAGTTGTGCGGAAAGACCTTCTTTGCCTCGACACACGCCGCCTTGCATAGCCGCTTCATCTCTCCCCAGACGTTTGTACGGCTGATCGGCTTTCCGGTCCTTGTAATAAACACTGCCCCCGATGTGATGCAGTTCTTCTTACAATAATTCTGCAATTCCTTCCGCAATTTCTGCGGCAGAAGCACCTTTCTCTGTTTTCCCTTGCAATTCACAATCGCTGTCCCCGTCCGCACCGCTTCCGCAGTAATAAACTGCAATTCGGAAATGCGAATTCCCGTATTGCATAAGGTTTCCATGATATAAAATAATCTCTGATTCCCCTTTTGCTTTGCCGCCTTTAATAGAGAAAGATATTCCTTTTCCGACAGCTCCCGCTCCTTATCCCGAAAAATGCATCGTTGCTGTTTGAACGGCTTTACTCTGCAATCGCACCACCCTAAAAACAAAAATAGCCCATTCAACGCCACCAGTATCGCATTTGCCGTGCTTATGGCATACTGCTCCGCAAGGCTTTCCTTATACGCAATCACTCTTTCCTTTGTAAACACTTTCCCCCTCGGCAAATGTTCATAAAACCGCCAGATGTCGTGCAGATATTTCTGTATCGTACTGCTACTCTTCTCTGCCAGCCGCAAGTGCTTTTCGTATTCCCTCATCATTTCCCATGTCAAAATATGCTCCATCCTTTTCGCCTCCCTGATTTTAAAGATAATATCCCCATGATTTTAGAAAAAGAACGGAAAAATAGCAAAAAAGTCCACAAACAGGCTCTTGCCCATTTGTGGACTTCATTTTTTTGTACGCGACAAATTCAAATTCTCCTTTCCTATATATTTGAGTACCCTTTGCATCCCTTTCAAAATTCAACTAAAAAAAGCCTTGAAAAATCAAGGCTTCTGCATGGAGATGAGGGGAATTGAACCCCTGTCCGAAAACCCATCCATAAGAACTTCTCCCATCACAGTCAGTCTTTTTCCATTCCCTCGTTGCAACGCCGATTGACAGGCTTTACCCCTCAGTAGCTTCATGAATCTTTCCCTGCCGCAAAGCTTAGGCAGAAAAGTGCCCCACCAAGTCGATGCCGGATTCTTCAGCGGTGAGAAACCGAAGGCCGACAGGCGCCGTTAATTAGGCAGCCAGTGCAAAATTATTTTTGTCGTTTCTTTTTAAAAAAGGTTCCAGCTTGATGACGCGGTTCACTGGTCCGCGAATGGCTATTCCTACTTTCAAGACTCCCGTCGAAACCATTGCATCCCCGTAAATCGTGAAACTTCACGCCTTTTCGGTGAAATGGCTGTAAACGACAAACTTATAAAGTAAGATTTCTGATTTTAAAATCCTTTTCCGCCTGACGGCGCATATCATTCTTTGCAATGGTGTCTCTCTTGTCATAGAGCTTTTTGCCCTTCGCCAGAGCAATGTCCACCTTCACATAGCTGCGGTCGAAGTATACCTTCAAGGGAACAACCGTATACCCTGCCGCACGCACCTCATGGTCCCACTTGCGAATCTGCGCTTTATGCAGCAGAAGCCTTCTGGGGCGAAGCGGGTCTTTATTAAAGATATTCCCCTGCTCGTATGGGCTGATGTGCATGTTGTAGATGAAAGCCTCTCCATCCTTAATCTGGATGTAGCTTTCCTTCAGGCTGCACTTACCCATGCGCAGACTTTTTACCTCTGTCCCTGCCAGAGAAATGCCTGCCTGTATGGTTTCTTCAATGAAATAATCATGATATGCCTTTTTGTTTTGCGCAATCAACTTTGTTCCTTTTCCTTTTGCCATACAGAATCACCTCCCCGACAATCTTCTATTGCAGAAATAACTATATCATATTCTATCAAAAAAATCAAATGACGATTCGGTTACAAATATTTCATTTTATTTACAAAAAACTTCCTTTTAAGATATCCCTCCTGTTTCTTACACTTTTCTTACAATCTTCCCATTTTTCACACAACCCGTCTTTTTTCTGTTACACTAAATCATAACAGACACTTGTATCTCTGCCATAGAAAGAGAGGCTTTTTTATGACAACAGACGTAATTCTTTCCAGCGAAACAAACGAAACGCAGACACCATTGAAAGCACCCTGGCGCAGATTTTTCGCACGCAGTCTTGACCTTGGGCTGCTTGCCACGCTTCTTAACCTTTGTCTTTCCTTTTTTTCTCCAATGAAGGCAAGCAATTCCTCTTTCGCATGGATGCTTCTGGAAACCTATCTCAGCTGGCTGTTTCTCTTCCTTTTAGAGCCGCTGTTTCTTTCCAAATGGGGCAAAACTCCCGGCAAATGGCTCTTTGGGCTTTCCGTTCATCAGAAGGATGGCAGTCTTTTGACACGCTCACAGGCATTCGAGCGTCTTGTCAAAATTTTCCATGTGGGCGAAGGCTATGCCATCCCGTTTTACAGCCTGTATCGCAATTATAAATGCTACGAAATCTATACCGAAGAAGGAACTCTGCCTTGGGATAATGACCTTTGCTATGAAGTTAAACCGTTCCGTCTGCGTTCTGCCTTCGGCTATATTGTCATCGTGCTGTTTGCAGGCATTTTCACATTTCTCATCCATACATGGACGATCCTTCCCAACGGCAACACTCTGACCGTTGCGGAATTCTCAGAAAATTATAATCATCTTCTGGAATATGCTGAACTGGATACCCTTCCTTCGCTGACGAAGGACGGCAAATGGAAGGAAGGCGAAGATGACCTCACAGCTCTGATTTTTCTTCCGAATGCTGTCCGCTCTGAGCCTGTCATTCAAGAGGAAAACGGAAAACTATCTTCCTTTTCCTATACCCTCACGGATACCGAGGGAGATATCCTTTCCCCTTTGGAGCAAAATCCCCTGCTCGCCATGGCACTCCTGCGTACGCAGATTGATTTTCTCCATCCGGATTTAGAACGAATCAGCGGTCAGCTTCTCTCCTCCGATGATACACAGGAGCCACAGCGGATTTCCTCCGTCCTCAACTATATGGATAGACACCCCTATTGCAGTTACACCATCGAAACAGGCAACCTCCGCATCATACAGGAAATTACACTGGTTGGCTACAATGTGGATAAGCACAATAGTTATTCCATCGGTCCGGATGAGGATGCAAAGGAAACCTACTATTCCCTTACCTTCACATTGGAACAACATTAACTTCCTACAGAAAAAGGTCAGACCGATTTCTCTCAGTCTGACCTTCCTTTTTTCTTTATTCCTGAAAATCCTCGTTTTCCTCTGCAAAGGCAAAATCAATCGTCCCCATCATACGATCCACCTTCGCCACGGAAACAACGACCTTATCCCCCAGACGATAGCTTTTCTTCGTCCGTTTCCCGAACACAAGCATTTTCTTCTCGTCAAATTCATAATAATCATCATCCATCTGGGAAAGTGCCACCATGCCCTCAATGGTATTCGGCAGCTCCACATAAATCCCCCAGTTCGTCACACCGGAAATGATGCCTTCATAAATCTGACCAACCTTATCCTCCATGAATTCCACCTTTTTCAGTGCATCCGTATCCCGTTCCGCGTCCTCCGCAACGCGTTCCTGCTTGGAGCAATGCTTTGCCCAATCGGGCATTTTTCTGCGGTAATAGACAGATGCCTTTTCATCCAGCTCTCCATGAAGCATTTTTTTAATCATGCGGTGAATTTCCAAATCGGGATATCTGCGGATGGGCGAGGTAAAGTGGCAATAATATTTTGCAGCCAACCCAAAATGTCCGCCATTTTCCGCCGTATATCTTGCCTGCATCATGCTCCGCAGCACCATTCTGGTGATAATCCGTTCCTCGTCCGTTTCCTCTGCCTTCTGCAAAACCTTCTGCAGCTCTCTCGGGTGAATCTCCCCGTCCTTTTTCCGCAGATAATAACCAAAGCCACGCAGGAACTGCTCCATTTTTTCCAGCTTATCCTCATCCGGCTCCTGATGGCTGCGATACATGAACGGCATTTCCTGCCAGAAGGAATTTTCCGCGATTGTTTCGTTGCACACCAGCATAAATTCCTCAATCATATTTGTCGCAATGCTTTTTTCATAAGGCTTGATGTCAATCGGCTTTCCGTTTTCATCCAGAATGATTTTCGATTCGGGCAAATCAAAATTCACAGACCCGCGTTTTCTTCTTTTTTCTCCCAGAATCTGCCGCAGCTCCTCCATATCCTCCAGCATGGGCAGAATTTCCGCATACTGCTCCAATAACGCAGGTGTTCCGTCCTCCAGAATCTCACGCACCGCCGTATAGGTCATGCGGTAATCCGAATTGATGACGCTCTCCAGAATTCTGTGGCTTACCACCTCGCCTCTGCCGTTCACTTCCATCAGACAGCTTAACGCAAGCCGATCCACATGCGGATTCAGCGAACAGATTCCGTTACTCAGCTTATGCGGCAGCATGGGAATCACCCTGTCCACCAGATAAACGCTTGTTCCTCTGGCGTAAGCCTCTTTATCCAGCGCCGTATTCTCTCGCACATAATGCGAAACATCCGCAATATGCACACCCAGTTCAAAATTACCGTTCCCCAGCCTTTTCAGAGAAACCGCATCGTCTAAATCCTTCGCATCCGCGCCGTCAATCGTAATCGTCAACAGGTCGCGCAGATCCTCTCTGCCCTTTTTGTCCGCCTCGGCAACCTCTGTCCCAAGGTGCTCAATCTCCGCATAAACCTCCTCCGGAAATTCCACCGCTAGTTCATATCTGCGAATCACCGAAAGAATATCCACTCCTGGGTCATTGATATGCCCCAAAATTTCAATGACCTTTCCCTCCGGATTGCGTCTGTCCTCGCCGTAATCCGTAATTTCCACAACGACCTTATGCCCCGTCACGGCACCCTTTGTGTTTTCTCTGGAAATAAAAATATCCTTCGCAATCTTCTTGTCATCCGCTACCACAAAGCCATAGCCCTTGCTGCCTGCCTCAAATGTGCCAACAATCCGCTGCTGTCCTCGTTCCAGAATCCGTACAATTACGCCATCTGCCTTTTTGCCCTTTTCCGCCTTATGCAGCATCTTATACAGCACTCTGTCCTTCTGCATCGCGCCCATCGTTTCGCTCGCCGGAATAAAAATATCCTCGCCCCCTGCATCGGGTGTCACAAATCCAAACCCTCTGGCGTGTCCGATAAATGTCCCCGTTGCCATCTGCAAATCCTTCGGCGAAGCCAGCTTGCCCTTCTTTGTTTCAAATACACGCCCCTCCGCAATCAGCTCATTGATGAGGTTCTCAAATTTTTCTCTGTCCTCCTGCGGCACAGAAAGCATCGCGCGCATATCTCTGCGCTTTATGGGAACATATCCTTCGCTTTCCATATATGCCAGAATCCGTTCTTTTCTTTCCTTTAAAATGTCCGTCTCGTCCATGTCCTTCTCCTTATGCTTTCTCGTGCTTATCCTGCCCAAAAACCCTCTGTCCTATCAATCCCATAAACCTATAAAAAAAGATGCCCCCGAAAAGGCATCTTCTTCTGCATTTGTTAACCTACCAGGTTAATGATGAGCGCAAGAATCATGAACAGTGCGCCGCCGATTTTTGTATATCTTTCCAGTGCGCCTTCCACAGAATTCCCTTTGTTCTTGCTCCAGTAAGTATCACTGCTGTTGCCGCTTACTGCGCCCAGACCTGCGGAACGCTTGGACTGCATCAGAATGATTGCCGCAAGAATCACCGCAAGAATCATCAAAATAACTGTTAATACCATACCGATTGTAGACATGCCAAAACCTCCTGTATTTTCACTCCGCCGAGTGGAATCTCGTCACGCTTGGGGACATTTCTCCCCACTATTTTTGTATTGTAGCACATCCTCTCATTCTCTGCAACAGTTTTTTGCCCGAAACTGCACTGTTTCCTTCCTCCTCCGGCAAAATTTCAAAGGGAATCCCGCCGTAGGTCAGCCCTTTTTCCTTCATCTCACCGTGCCGTATTCTGTGCAGCTTCCCATGCGTATTCACATTCAGATTCACCTGCAAAACCAGATTTGCCGGAATAATTTTCCGCAGATGCTTCTGCAAAAACTCCCGTTTTTCCTTCACGCATAATTCCAGTACCAGCCGCAGTCTGTAGCTTTCCCTTTCCAGAGTACCGGTATAATTTCCCGCACCTACACACCCGTCCAGCCAGTCCTGCAAATGAAAATAGGTATATGGACTGCGGCTGCACCAGCGCGAAAGGATTTCCTCCCGCAGCTCCTCTGTTTCCATCTGCTCTGCCCCGAAAAAGCCCATCATCCCTGCCAGTCGCAGAAGACCGCTTTTTTCCGCTGTCAGAATCCATTGGTTTCGTTCCAGTGTCTCTTTTGCTGCCGCCGCTTCTTCCAAAATCGTCCCCTCGATTTCTCCCAGCTTCCGAAACTCTCTCAATTCGCTCACCGTACACGGGCAGTGCTTTTCATATCTGTTCTCCGTCATTGCTTCACCTCAATTTCACCCAGCACAGGCACATCATTCGCCCCCAGAATCAGGTTGCCGCTGCCGCCGTTGATGCCGCAGTCCGAAACATCCACCACACCATCTGTCTCCAATGCCCTTGATTCCAGATGGCTGATGCGTACCGTCAGAAAGTCGCTGTCCGCCCAGTTCTTCCGCAGCTCCTCAAAATATGCCGAAAATCCCTCAGTCAGCTTCGTCAGAACCGTTCCCTTCGTCACATCCTCCGCCACAGAAAGCTGCAGCGCAATATTGCAGCGCACCTCTGTCACTCCTTCCACCGTTACCTTATGTCCAATCGGCGCAATTCCGTAGCCTTCCCCCTTGCTTTCGGGGTCAATCTCCTTCTGCAATGCCGCCAGCTCTGTTTCCGTCGGTCTGCGCCATCCCTGGTCAATCAGCACCAGCTTCACCGTGCCGCCCCCGTTCCACGCGGGATAAACCTTCAGTCCGCCCACATTCTGCATCGCGTTCACCTTCCTCTTGTAATCCGCAATGTTTCCGCCGAAGGCATCCGCATCAAAGCTTGCAAAAAAGCGTTTGCGCAGCTCCTCGTCGCCTTCCGCATCCTCGCCGTCCGTCCGCAGTTCCTCCAGTGTTGCCTTTGCTAAATCGGGCATCGTTTCCAAGGGCAGCAGCTCCCCCAGATACACATTGCCGCACGCCCCCTCTGTTTCACATTCCAGAATATATCTTCCGTCTGCCTCTCTCCCCAGTACGATATATTTATATTCCTCCAGTGCAAATCTTGTCCCGTTTTCCACAGGATATACCGCTCCGTCCGCATCCAGAAAACGCCCGTAAAAGGTTGCCTTCACCGCGCCCTTTCGCAGCATTCCCCTCTCTGCCGCCCGTCTGGTCAAATCCTCGCCCACAGCCGTATCCGCAAAGGTTCTGTCCGCCAGCAAATCCAAATCTGCGTAAAATTGCGCCGTTTCCGCCGCATTGGGTGCCAACGCGTCATAAATCAGACTGCCCTGCCGCTTGTCCCTTCTGTCATCAATCCTGTCCAGCTTTTTCTCCATCAGTTCCTCATAGCTTACCGCCATCATATATCCACCGTCCTCTCTGCCGTCACTTCCCCGAAAATCGTATATACCGTAAATGCCGCCGTCACGCTGCCCTTTTCCTCCCGAAAGGAAAAATCCGTCACCGCCGTCACCCTGTCATCCGCAAGCAGGGCATCCTCAATCCGCCTTTTCAGCTCCGGAATCACATACGATACATTCTTCCCGTATAAATCCTCCAGTTCCACGCCGTAATTCCAGTCATAAACCGCATAACGATACCGCTCCGTCTGCAAAATTTTAGAAACCGCCTGCCGCATCGCGTCCAGTTCATCTGTCTCGCCACGCACCTCTGCCTTCTCCTCGTTGATTCTCCATGTCAGGCTCGGCATCGTCCTTTTTTCCAGCTTCTCCATGTCAATTTCCGTTTCCTGTATCGGTGTCATCCTATCCTTCCTTTCGTACTCTCCCAAGCACCAAATATTGCTGTCCGCCGTCTGCCCGCAGCAGTGCCACCGCCTCTCCTGCCTGCAAAGCTCTGCTTCGCTTCAGTCGATATGCACGCCAACTGCCACCCTCAATCTGTATACTGCCCGTTTCCTCTGCCTGCAAAACATCCTCCGTCAGCACCAGAAACGCCTCTGTCAGCTCCAGTCCTTCCTCCAGTCGAATTGTCAGCGGTGCCGCCTTTGTCACTGTTCCTACGCAGAAATCCGCACCCTTCTCCGCCGCATCCAGTGCCAATTGTTTGATAATCTCAAGCATCCCTTCTCCTCCTTATCGTCTCAGCCGCCTGCCGCTTGCTTCCCTTTCTTCCCAGAGCCGCTTCGTCATCTCGCGCATCAGCCGTTCTATATCAATCTCCGCACCCTTTGCCTGCTCCCGTTCCTTTTTCGGTGCTTCCTGCGGCAGCTCTTCCGCTTCTTCGGCAGCCGCCGCTTTTTCGGCAAGCCCTGTTTCTGCCACAATCGGAATCGTTTTCCGCTTCTCCTGCTCCGCAAAAGGTGCTTCCTGCATAAAAGTCGTTTTCCGCCTTTCTTCCGCTTCGCGCCACTCCGTTTTCTCCCGAAAAATCTCTGCCGTAAAAATCGGAACAATCGTTTTCCTCTCCTGCGTGCTTTCCTCCGCCGTCCGCAATGCAGGCCCCTTTGCTTCCTCCGTTTTCTCCTCCGCAAAAGACCTTCGCCGTTCCTGCCCGAAAGTCTCTGCTTCCTCTGCCTTCTTTCCCTTTGCTGTCCGCACTGTTTCCTCCCAAAAGAAGGGCTTCTTTTCCGCCTTCTCCTGCGGCAGTGCGTCCTGTCGGTTTTCTGCCGTTGTTTTTCCTTCCGTTTTTCCTCCGCTCCAAAAACCGATGCCGCCGCCGGCTTCTTCCGTCTTTTCCTTCCAAAAGTCCAACAGCCGCCCAAACAGCCCCTTTTTCTCCTGCTGCATCCCTTCACCTCTTTTCCTCTGCCGCAATCTCCATCTCAATCACCGCACAGCAAAACATTCTCTCAGGTGTTGTCATTTCCGCCCAGTCCTTCGGGCGTATGCCGTATCTGCGGAGAGCATAGCAGGCATAATCCGCCTCATCTACACCCTCCGCAATCATTTTTTTGCCTGTTCCTTCCAGACCCTTCTGCGGCTTTGGAATCCATTGATATCCTTCACCGCCTCCAATAACCGCATATACTCCCCCGGATAAAGCATCTCCTGCAATGCTGCTTCTCCGCTGTCCGCGCCATAGCTTTCCCGGAGTGCCCTGTCCGTCAAATCCGGCACTACTACAGAAAGCATGCAAAGCACCGCCCATTTATCTCGCTTGCCCTCTGCCGCCCTGCGGTATTCTTCCTCGCTCACCGCACGCAGCTCCCAGAGCACCTCCTCGCCGTTCTCCCGAAAGCAGGGCGAAATATGCACCCTTCTGTTTTCGGGAAATCCGTTGTTTTCCTTCAAAAAGCCTTTCAAATCCATTAGCCAACCTCCTCAATGCGAATGTCCATCTGCATCCGATGCGCGCCTTCCTCAAAAATATGTGTGCAGCTCTCAATCAGAACCTGCCCCTGCAGGCTGATTTCCGCCAGTCCGGGAATCTCCAGCCAGATGGTATTCCCTGCAAAAAGCATCACATCCCCGTTGATGTTCTCCACCGTCAGCTTTTTCACCACTCTGCATTTTTCCTTCAAAATACGTTCTGCCTGCTCCTTCAGCTGTGCGCTGTTCATCGTGTAGGGTACGCGCTTGTAATACTGCAGTCTGCCCCATTTCTTCACCTTTTCTGCGTTTTCCACCTTCCATGCCTTTCGCTCGATTTCCTTCCGCCCTGCATGGTAAAGCTGCACCGCGTTATAGGTATCCTTGCTGATGTCCGTCCGATAGGTGTATTCGCTGATGCCCCCATCGCACCGCAGCACCGCCTCCACTGCCATCTCCTTTTTCTCCTTCACAATCAGCTGACCGCCTCTGTCGAATAAAAAATATTCCTTTCCCGTTGCCTGTCCGCAGAGTTCCAGTGCAGAAAGAATCATATCCATCAGTGTTTCCCCCTCCTCAATTCTCTGCGGAATCCTCCATCCGCCGTCATTGATATAGCCAATCTCCAAGCCGTAATCCGCCCCGATGGTCTGTATAATTTCCTTCGCACTCTTATTCAGAAATACATACGTCCCCTTGTTTCGCACCAGATAAAACATCTGGTCATACGCCGTCACCGAAATAATCTGCTCCGAGGTTCTCTCCTTCGTCATCACAAAGCCGCTGAAGCGCAGCACGCTGTCCACATAAAAGGAAACCCTGTCTCCCTCCACGAAATTCACAATCCCGTCACGCACCACGCGAAATTTCAGCCGTCCTGCCTTCCCCATCACGCTTGCGAACCATTCCACGCGCCCTTCCAGAATCGGTGTCGCGTCATAGATGCTCGTCCCATGCTGCAATAATAGTTTTATGTTCATCCCCGTTTTCCCCTTTCTTTTTTACAGCTTCAGCACCTGCCCCGGATAGATGCGATTCGGGTTCGCAATTCCGTTCTTCCGTGCAATCTCCTTGTATTTCGTCCCATCTCCAAGCTGCTTTTTCGCAATGCTCCAAAGGCTGTCGCCCCTCTGCACCGTATAGCCGGCGGCAGGCTGCTTTGCCTGCCTTGCCTGTCCCTGTGCCATCATGCTGTTCCCCTGAATACTGTAACGAATACTTTTTGCCGCTCTCCATTCCTTCCAGAAAAATTCCACCCAGAAGTCCCCCTGTTCGCCGCCCTTTTCCGTCACCGTGTATTCCTCCAGCAGCACCTCCGTATTGCCGCAGAATTTCTGCTTGCCATCTGCCAGCCTGCGAAATAAAATCATCTGTACGGGCTTTGCCGAAGCCTTGTATTCCTTAAAACGATTCAGAAAATATTCCGGTTCCCGAAAGCCGCCCTCCGTCTGCACAAAGCTGTATGCCCGTCCCGGCAGCAGTGCCGTAAAGCGGATTTCCGTAAGTCCCGGCTTTTTCGCCAGATTCATCTCCCCGAAATCCAGAATATACGCTGTCTTATTCTGGTTTCCCGTCCTCGTCTCAATCTCCGCAGGTGTCACAGGCAGCAGAAGCTGCTCCCCGTTCTGCTTTAAATATAATCGGTACATCCGTCATCCTCCCCTCCGTTGATGCGCTCCACCTCTCGCCGCAGGCAGTCATATTCCCCCGCCAGCAGCAGTCTTGCCAACAGCCGCTCCGCCCCAATCACGCCGTAGCTGTTCTGCAATGCCGCATCCTTCAAATCAGGGAACACAACGCTCTCCGCCAGAATCATTTCCTGATACCGCCCTTCGTCCTCGCCGCACCGCTTCCAGATTTCCTCATTCTCCCTCTGTGTCATCGGGCGAATCCGCCAGTGCGTTTCACCGCAGCCTTCAGCCAATCGCTCTGTCAGAAGAATTTCCTCCTCCGCTCTGTCCTGCCTGTTCTCTCTGTAAAAGCATTCCTGTCCCAAAATAGCCCCTCCCGTTCTTCAAAATTTCTTACATCTGATTGAATTTGTCCAGAAGCTCCACGCCGCCAAAGGTAAACTTCATTTCCTCCTCCATTGCCGCTTCCTCCACGTCAATCTTGCCAATCAGCATTTCCTCAATATTCACATCCTTCAGAAGCACCGTCTGTCTGCCGGCATCCCCTGTCGGGTCCTCATTTGTCAGCAGCAGTTCAAAATAGGTGTCCACGCCGTTTTTCATATAATCCGCCATCACCCTGCGAAACAAACTGCTCACATAATATACCGTCATCGTCCCTGTGCCTTCCCAGCCGCCGCTTTTCTGCTGCTTTGCGGTCATCCCCAGAATAGGAATCGTCATTCTGGTTTTCTTCACCTTCGCCTGAATGTTCTTCACCTGCATTAGCTCGTGCCGCTTGCCGTCAATGATGGCAAAGCAGGTTCCCAATGCACCGTTCACTGTGTCCTTCGCTCTCAAATAGCCCATTCTCATACCTCCTTATGCAACCTCAACCTTCATATACAGCTTTTCCATCGCATCCACAGGCTGAATTGCCTCATATACCACAACATCCTGCTTCTCTGTGCCCTTTTCCACCGTAATGTCATCCGCCGTAAAGCCTTCGATTGCCTCCAGCTTCATCAGCTCCTCATGGTACGCCAGAATCTCCGCCTTCAGCAGATTTCTGCCGTTTGCATTGTTGCTCTGCTTCCCAAGGTAATATTTGCTGAAAATATTCGCCACATCATTTGCAATACTGTCCAACACGCGCACCACCCTGTTGCTCGAAAAATCGCTGTTCTTCGCCGCCGCAAAGGAGGTAAAGCTGTTGATGTCGCGCAGTACGCGCAGTGTGCCGTCCTCCTCATAAAACAGGAGCTGTCCCTTCCGGATGCCCTTGATGTAGTCGCTCTTTTTCAGCTTTGCGTCCACCTCGTATTCTCCGTCATAGGCTGTATTCGTCAGGCTTTCGTTCACCTCTGCGCCTGCGCTTGCCCCTGCCGTCCAGTAAACCAGCTCTGCCGCCGTTCCGACGGAAATCACGCCCTCGTGGTCTGCCGCAGGGTAATCATGCAGCACCGTCACAAATTTTACGCCTTCCTCCTCGCGCATTCGCTTCGTAAAATTCACAAACAGCTTTTTTGTTTTCTCGTCCGCGCCGTTGTATGCCAGTGCATTGAAGTCCTCCTTCTCTGCCGCCTCCAGAAATGCCGTATATGCGCTCCCCGTTGCCGCCGCGGTTATGCCGCCTGTCAGGTAAATGCCTGCCGCCGCGGTCAGCCCGCCTGTGCCGCCAAATTCCACAAACGCATTTTCCCGCAAATCCTCAATCCTTGTCACCGTCTGTGCATCTACTACCTCCGCATCCAAATACGTTTCCACATCCCAGCAGTCGCTTTCGTCCACGTTTTCCGCAATCTTGATGCAGATGTCGTTCCCTCTTTTCCCAGGATATTTCGCTGTCACTGTCAGCCCGTCCTGCGTCATCCTCGCCTTCTCGCCGCCATTCAGTCGGTAAAGCTTCACTTCCTTCGCGTGCGCAAACAGCTCACGCAGATCCTTCATTTCCTCGCTCAGGTAGGTGTAGCCGAAAAGCTCTCTGCAATTCGTTCTGCCCTCTGCCGCCGCAATGTCCGTCATGCCTTCCCTGCCCCAGTCCAGCTCCATCCCGACGCAGACCACGCCTCTTTCACCCAGACTGCCCATGGCTCTTGGTCTGGAAACAAAATTGATGTATGCTCCGGGCAGAACCTTGTTCTGTGTCATAAATGTACCGCCGCCTAATGCCATATCAAATCCCCTCTCTTTCTCCTGTCAGATATGCCTGAATCTCCTTCTCCGCCTCGTCCTTCGTATAGTCCCTGTCCTCCAGTACCGCCAGCACCAGATCCTTCCCATAGCCGAAGGTCTTGCTCTTACTCAGCTGCTCTCTGCTGAATGTTGCCTTTTTCTTCATAGCCAACCGCTTCCTTTCCGTTATATTTCAGCCGTTCCATCCTCTCCGTCGTCTCCTCCGTCAGCATTACATGATATTCATATTCCGCCGTAAATCGGATGCCCGTCTCTGTCCTTTCCTCCTGCATACCGCTTGCCGCAAAGCGTTCCTCTCTCCCGATGATGCAAAGAGTCTCATACAGTCCGTCCAAAGCTTCCGCACGCTCCGCCGCCGCAGCTTTTTCCTCACCGCAGTAATACGTCACCTCGAAGACCGCTTTTCTCGCCGCTCTCCTGCCAAGCAGACGCTTCTGCTCCGTTTCCTTCAATTCCACCGTAAAGCAGGGCTTTTTCGCCCCCTGCGGCACCCTCTGCCCATATACGGGCAACTGAAACCGCGCCGCAATCGCCTGTATCACCGCTCGTCTGATTTCCTCCGTCATACCGTTTCATCCCTTCTCAGTCCAACCGCCCTGTGCGTCAGAAAAACACGGCTCTCTCCTGCCGCAATGTAGCGCCGCTCCGCGCCGTTTTCCCGCCGAATCCGCACCGCACTCCCTGCCGCAATCTCCTTCTCTGCAGGGTAAAGCAGAATCACCGTCTTTTCTGTCTGTGTCAGCAGCCCGTCCGTGCCGCAGACCTCTGCCTTTTCCGTCAGACGGCAGGGGAAGGTCTCTCCCTCCCCCTTCTCGTGCAGGCTTTCGCCCCACGCCGCCGTTTCCTCCGAAAAGGTCTCCACAAAGCAGGTGTCCCAAAACAGCCGCTCCACCGCCTTTTTCGCCTTCTCAAAGCTTCGTTTCATGCGAACCATCCCCCTTTTCTCATTTCTTACCAGTCTGCTCTGCGAAATCTGTCCAGCTCCGTCCGAAAATCGGCTAACAATTCCGTTTCCGCTCTGCTCTCCGCAAAGGTTACGCTTACGTCCCCTTCCTTGATGCTCTTTACATCTGCCGCGTCCAGAAGCTGCTGTGCCAGTGCCACGCCAACGCTCCAAAGCTCCTTCGGCAAATCCTCTCGGTTGCAATATGCCTGCATCATGGAAACACTTCTTTCCGCCGCAAAGGCAAGCAGATTTTCTTCCTCCTTTCTGCCTAGCCTCCGCAGTTCCTCCGGAATCCTCTCCTTCATCCGTCCGACATCCTTTCTTATGCGCTCACGTTCACAAAAACGCCGTCCATGCTGTTGTCCGCAATCCAGAGATCGTGGTATTTTCTGTAGTCAATTTTCCATGCGTTTGCGTTCTGGTTGGTCATGGGGTCAAAAATTCTGGTCACGTCTGTCTTGGAAATTGCCACAGGTGCCTGCTTCACCATGATAATCCAGTTAATGCCCTTTGCATCCGCTGCCGCCGCAAAGCCGCCCTCTGCCTTTTCCACGCCATCCAGAAATGTGTATTTTGTCTGGAATCTCGCAGAAGGTACGCGAATAATGGGACAACCGTCCAACTCTTTTACCTTCAGCTCCACGCTCCCCTGTCGGAATGTGCCGCTTTCCAGAATATGGCTGCCGCCCTTCGCCAAATCAAGCTTGCCTGCCACCTTCGCGCTCATCGCAATCACCATTTCGCACCCATCGCCGACCGTATCTCGCACCGCAGTCATGTCCTGCAACAGGTTTTCAAAAATCGTCTCCACCTCCACGGTGTATGCTCTCGCCTTGCCTGCCGCCTGCGCCAGCTCTGCAATTTTGCTGTAGCGGTAAGCATCAATTTCGGGAATCACCTTTGTATTCTGAAATTCCCGCATCACCGCCCCTGCCGTAGGCGCAAAGTTCATTTCATCCACGTCCATCGCGTCCAGCTGGAAGGTTCTGCCTCTGTCCTGTGTCAGTCTTCTTGTTTCGTAGGTCACGGTCACAGCCCCCTTCGCGAAGCCGCCGTCCCTGTCATAATTCCCCAGACCACTCATCTGCATCTTGGGAATTTTCACCTCAGCACCCCCGTTGTACTGCACCTGTCCTGCGTTTTCCTCCATCCAGCCTGTGGTAGACTGATCCAGCAGCTGGCTGTCCAGCTCCTCCATAAAAACGGTTGCATATTCAAAACTGTTAAAACTCATATTCCTTTCCTCCTTATCTGCCTAAGCCTCTGCGGAATGCCGCTCTGATTTCGTCCTCTTTCCTTTTCTGTCTGGTCATGGGCACGCCTGTCCCCTTTTTCTTCTCTGTTTTTTCATAGAACAGATAGGGTGCTTCCGCCTTCACTTCCTCCAGATCCAGCCCTTTCAGCCCTTCCTTCGCGTCATAGCTGATTTCCTCCAGATCCAGCAGTGCCAAAATCGCCTTCACGTTTTTGCCACCGCCCTCCAGAATGGCTCTTTCCACTGCCGCCGTTTTTCTGTTTTCCGCCAGTTCGCCGTCCTTGCCGCTCAGCTCCTCCTGCAATTCCGCCATTTCC
The DNA here is from genome assembly GCF_003865035.1 of Anaerotignum faecicola. Taxonomy (NCBI): domain Bacteria; kingdom Bacillati; phylum Bacillota; class Clostridia; order Lachnospirales; family Anaerotignaceae; genus Anaerotignum; species Anaerotignum faecicola. The sequence goes on along the minus strand of NZ_BHVZ01000014.1, from coordinate 351,471 downwards.
TGCTCTGTTTCCTCTGCCGCCTGCAGCAGTTCTGCCCTTGCCACGCCGTTCAGCATCCCCTGCTTGGCAAATTTCTCAATCATCTGTGTCAATTTCATTGTCCTTCTCCCTTCTTTCTCTCTCCAGCTGCTCCATCTCACTGTTTACGTCCTCCACAAAGGGATGCTTCCCCAGAAGCGTCTTTTCGCTCACCATCCCCTTGCTTGCCGCAATAATCTGCATCGTCTCCATGTCATCGGTAATCCCGTTGGTGTTCAGCGTAATCTGAATTTTTCTCCAATCCCAATCCGTCCCGTTTTCCCTGTTCCGATCCTCTGTCGCAAAGCGGAAGAATTCCTTCACCGCCCGCTTGATTTCCGGCACAATCCCGTTGATTTTCAGGTAAAACATCGCATATTGGAATTTCAGTGCAACGCCGCTTGCCGCCTTGCCCCAATCGTCGCTGTCCGTATCCACCCCCATCCCGAAGTGGAAAATATCCTTGCGGAGCATCTGCATCCAGTCCAGTCTGCCCTCTACCGGCAGCTGCACCTGCCTTGCCTCCACGTTGCCGCTGCTGTCGCTAATCTGCACCGCCTTGTTGATTTGCAGCTTTTTCGCCACCGCGCTTGCCGTTTCGCCGCCGTAGCCCTGAATCACCCAGTACAGATCCACCAGATCCAGCAGATTGTTCGTCCCCTCGCTGCTCACAAGGTCATACGCATCAATCAGCCCCTTCACCAGCTGCAAATCCGTCAGCTCCTTCTCATTGTTCCTGAGCGGAATAAAAGGCACGCGCCCCCAGCCATGCTGTTCTGTTTCTGCTTCCTCTCCGTCCAGAAGCGCCGTCACCGCCCAGTGTCCGCAGCTTTTCTCCTGCAAAAATTCTCCGTCGCCGTTCTCCGTAAAATAGGTCACGTCCTCTGCCGTCCACCATTCCACGCGCCGCTTTGTTTTCTCTCTGCCCTCGTCCAGAACCTTGATGTCATAATAACGAATCACCTCGCGCAGTTCCTGCTGATATTCCTCATCGTAAATTGCAATGATTTCCTCCGCCGGCACAATGCAGTAGCGAAAATTCCCCTCTCCGTCATAATAAACGTGCAGGTATTCCACCCCCTTGTTCGCCGCCCCTGTCAGCCAGCTTTGCAGCACCCCGTTAAAGTGCTCATCCGCCAGCTCCGTCAGCATTTCCTCAAATGCCCTGTCTCCGTTTCTTACGCTGATGGTCGGCTCTCTCCCCACGAGGTACGCCGTTTTCTGCGCCACCAGTGTGTGATGAAACGGGTGTACGCAATGGTGGTTGCTTCTGTTCGGGTTAAAAAACATCCGCATTTCCTCCTCCCCGTTTTCCGTTGTCTCGGAAATCGGGCTTCTGCGGAAGTCCTTCTGTAGGCTGTCATGCTCGCCGCGGTAATACCGCTCCCCCTCTGCCATCCGCCTTTTCTTCTCGCTGCTTCTGTCTTCCTGCAAAATCTCCTTCAGAATATGGCTGTCATTCAACCTTTTCCCTGCCGCCAGTCTTGCCTGCAGCAGCTCCATCTCTGTGATAAACAAACTTCCCTTCTCCTTTCTTATCGCACACGAATATGCCGCATGTCCTCCTCTCTGCTGTAGCGCACCGCGTCAATCGCATGGTTGTCCCTGTCGGGAAAAGCCGCACGCCAGCCGCCCCTCCCGTCGCTTTCGTATTCATAGCTGCTGAATTCTCTCGCCGTCTCAGGGCATCTTTTCGGGTCAATGATGATTTCCTCTAAGTCCTGCATCCACTTGATACCGTAATAAACGCTATCGGGGCCCTTCCTTGCCCCAATCGCCGCCACGCCGTATTCGCGCATCTCCGCAATAGATTTCGGCTCCGCGCTGTCGCAAATCACCTCCCGATGCTTCGGGTTCTCTCGGTTGATTTCCTCTGCCAGTCTGCGGTTGCTCATCCCCTGCGCCCGCAGCTCGTAGAAAATATACAGCCGCCGTCTCGTCCTGTCGTAGTGGTTCACCGTGTAGTGCAGCGGGTCTACTGCGTACCCCCAGTCCAGTCCGCGCCGCAGGCGGTCAAACGCGGCAATCTCCGCATCCGTAATCTCTCTGAGCATCAGGTTGCGGAATACCTCGCCGCCGCTCCCCGTCACCTCTCCTAAATATTCATGTCGGTAGATTTCGGGGTGCCGCTTCCGTATATATTCCGCCTCCGCCAGAAATTGCTTTCCGAGCCATTCCTCCTTCATCTGTAAATATGTGCTGTGATGAATCAGCCTGTCTGCCCGTTCCTCTGCCGTCTCAAGATTTATCCAGCTGCGTCCCTGCTTCGGTGGGTTGTAGCTGTAAAAAACACAGAGCTTCTCACCGCCGCGCAGCAGGCTCTGGTTCAGGCTTCGCAATTCCGCCATGCCGCCGAATTCGTCCGCTTCTTCATACCAGATGAATTTCGCGTACCCTCTCTGAAATTTGATGGATTTCAGCTTTTTCGGGTCATCGCACCCCCGAAAGAGGATTTTCTGCCCCGTCCCCTTTCGGATCAGCTCCATCGGGCTGATTTTTTTCTCCCATTCCTCCTCCACACCCAAAGCATGAATGGCCCAGTTCATCTGCTCGAATACGCTGTCCCGCAAATTCGCCGCCACCTTTCGCAGCACCACTGCGTTTGCGTCCCTGTCTGCAATCAGCCCCAGTAAAATTTCCAGTGAAAGGAATGAGGATTTGCCGCTTCCTCTGCCGCCCTTCAGCCAGTAATGCGTGTGCTTGCCCTCCCGAATGTCTCTGTGGATGTCATAAAACCCCTCCCCGATCCATTCGCTTAATCGTATCTCCTTCATGGCAGGTCATCCACGATGATTACGCGGCTTTCCTTTTCCGTCGGCGTTTTCTTCTCAAAAAGGCTTTCTCTCTTTCCCAGAAGCTCCGCCGCCTTCATCCTTGTCTTGAGGTCAGCCTCCTCCTCGTCTCGCATCACCTCCGTCAGAAAGCTGAGAATCTCGGCCTTCTTCGCCGTTTCTCTTTTTCTCGGCTGTTCCGTCTGCTGTACGCCCTTCTGCGTTTCCTCCGCATCTGCCGCACTTGGGTTCTTTCTCACCTTAATTGCCCTTCGGATATGCTCCTTCCGCATCAGCCTCCAGCCATATCCCTTGGAAAACCCAATCAGCCGCTCTGCTTCGCCTGTTGTCTTGCCTTCTGCCAGCAGTCTGCAAAATTCCTCCTGCTTTTCGCTTAACCCCTGTCTCTTTTCCACATTTGCATCGCCTCCTTTCTCCGCTGCTCCTTCAATATACCCTCCCCTTAGTCTCACGGAGTCTCAATCTCCGCTTGCCGCAGCTTTTCCAGAATCCTGTCCTGCATCCGAAACACCGTTGCCCTGCTGATATACAGCCTCCTGCCGATGTAATCAATTCCGTATCCCTTCTCAAACCGCAGTCGGATGTATTCCTGCTCGTTCTCCTCCAGTCCTGCAAGCAGTGCATCCATCCGCTTTTTCTCTCTCCAGATTTCCGCAAGCCTTCCTTCCAGCCGCGCCCGCTCCGCTTTAAATTCCTCTTGCAAGAAAGTATTCTCTGTCCCCTCCGGCTCCTCCAGCCGCCGCAGCTCCTCCTGCAATCGCCTGCATCGCTCCACCGTGCAGCCCCAATCCAGTAGCCGAAGCTTCATCTGTCCCTTCTCGCTGTTCATTCCCCTTCTCACATACGCCTTCCAGATATCCTTCTCCCCCTCTCCGTAATAAGAACTTACATTCTTCCTTGCGCAGAACATCTGTTCTTGCATATATGTATCATTTTCCTTGTCCTTCTGTCAACCCCTCTTTTTTCGCAAATAAAAAAAGCCCATGGCTTCTCTCAAAACCATAGGCTTTCTCCGATTTTAACGTATTCCCTTACGGAATCAGCAGTGTCTGCCCCTCGAAAATCATATCTGCATTTGCCAATCCGTTTGCCTCCATGATTTTCCGAATCCCGCTGCTGTCCCCGTAAAATTTCCTGCTGATAAATCCTAAGCTGTCGCCGCTTTCCACGGTATAGCTTCGCTTTTGTTCCGGCTGCTCCTCTGCGGTCTGCGGCTGCTTCTGCACCGCAAAAACGCTCTGCACCCTCGCATCCTCCAGATTTTCCGCCAACGTCTGATAGGAGGTCTGCATTGCCATCAATTCCTTCTCCACAAGCTGCAATCTGCCAAGGCTCTGCATCATTGCCATTCCCATGCACACGCACACCACACAAAGCACGCCGCTCACCGCCAACAGCATCAGGTCATGCTCCCTTTTTGCCTGCTTCACCACCGTTTCGCGCTTTTGCAGCACCCTGCGAATCTCCTTTGCCGCATCCATCCGTTCCTCCTGCGTGGGCTTCTTCCGCCGCCTTGCGCCCTCCTTCGGCTGCTCCGCCACAGTCTCAATTTCTGCCGCTTCCTCCCTTGGGCGAATCATGCTGTTATCGAGCATATATTCCTGCATCTCCCGGTTTCTGTCATAGTATACAAAATACCCTCTCGCCTGCCGCAGTCCACTCCCGTCCTCATTATAGAGATAAAAGCTGTCCAGCCTGTCCACTGTGTCCATCGCAAAAAACACCTGCCAGTCCTCCTTGAAATATTCCCGATGGAACTGCTCGTCCTTCGCCGTCAGAAATGCCCCGAAGCCCGGTTGGCAATGCACCCAGCCGACCACCGTCATCCCCTTAAAGTATTGCTGCAACTGCCCGCCGATGTATTCCCATGTTTCGTCGCCAAATCGCTCTGTGCCGCCTTCCTGCACCGTTCCCTTCGCCTGTATTGCGCCCGAAATCAAAAGCACCCTCTGCCCCTCAAGCTCATAATATTTCCCGACCAGAGCCGCCAGCTTTTCTGCTCCGCCGCCGCTTCTTCCATATTGATAAAGATATGTATATACATAATCCTCTACAAAGATTCTGAGCCGCTGCTCAATGCCGCCCATCTGCTTTGTCCGCTTCGGCATGGCAAATTCCGCCCTGCGTTCCCTTTCACCGTCAAATTGATATTGCATCCTGCATCCTCCTTTGCACTTTCTCTTTGCCAGACTGAAAATCGTATCTTTCCATTCCTGTCTACAAAGATACCATTTCTTCTTTGCATATCCTGTCAAACGCTGTCGGTGATGCCCCTTTTTCCTCTGCAATATCCGTCTTTTTTCGCCCTCCGCACACAAAAAAGCGGTCTGTTGCAGACCGCCCTTCTCTTATTCTTCTGTTTTTCTTTTTCTTACTCTCGGCTTCTTCAGACTCCTGCTGTTTGTTCCGTCCAGACATTCGTCCCCTCGCTTCAGCGAAACCACGCCTGTTCGCCCCAGCTCCAGAATCCCGTATTCCTTCATTAACTCGATAAACGCATCCAGCTTTTTCGTTTCCCCCGTCAGCTCCATCGTAATCGCATCGGTGGAATAATCAATAATCTTATTGCGGAATACATTCGCCGCATCAATGATTTCCTGTCGGTTACTGCGGTCTGTTGCCACCTTTAACAGCACCAGCTCTCTGCAAACCGATTTTTCCGCCACCATTTCCTTTACAAAATGCACATCGTGCAGCTTTCTCAGCTGCTTGATCATCTGGTCTCTGTCATGGTCATTCCCCGTAATCATAATCGTCATACGAGAAACCTGCGGATTCACCGTTTCCCCAACCGTCAGCGTATCAATATTATATCCTCTGCGCGCAAAAAGCGATGCAATTCTTGTCAGCACGCCGTATTTATTCGTTACCAAAAGCCCTATCATATATTTTTTCATACTTACCGACCTCCCTGCAAAATCATTTCATCAATGGATTGGTTTGAAGGCACCATCGGGTATACCATATCCTCTCGGTCAATCTCGCATGCAATCACAACAGGCCCTTTTGCCGCCTTCGCCTTCTGCATGGCATCCGCCATTTCTTCCGTTGTTGTCGCACGGTATCCCTCTGCCCCCATTGCCCTTGCAAATGCAACGAAGTCCGTTTTTCTGTTTGTTGTCGTCTGAGAATAATGCCCGTTGCTGAAAAACCTCTGCAGCTGCCGTACCATCCCCAGTACACCGTTATCCATCAGCACCACAATGACAGGCAACCCTTCCGTCACCGCTGTCCCAAGCTCGTTAAAGTTCATCGCAAAGCTGCCGTCCCCCGTAAAGAGTACGGTTTTCCTTCCTGTCCCGATGCAGGCACCGTTTGCCGCCCCCATACCAAAGCCCATCGTGCCAAGTCCGCCGCTGGTCAGAAAGGTGCGCGGCTGTGCAAAGGGGTATCTCTGCGCCACCCACATCTGGTGCTGCCCTACGTCCGTTACAATCGGCGTATCCTTCGGCATAACTCTGCTGACCGCATCAATAATCGCATCTGGTGTTAATTTCCCGCTGTAGTCGGTTGCGTGCATCCGCCCAAAGGCGCGCATTTCGGCAATTTCCGCCTGCCATTTTTCCTTTTTGCCGCCTTCCACCGCAGCCAGAATTTTCCCCAGAATCTCCTTTGCGTCCCCAATCAAGGGCAGGTCAACCGTTATGCTTTTATCCACCTCTGCCGGATCAATTTCAATATGAATGATTTTCGCTTTCGCCGCATATTTCTGCTTATCTCCAACCGCGCGGTCACTGAACCTCGCCCCAACAGCTATCAGCAGATCCGCCTCGGCAATCGCCTTTGTTGATGCATATTGTCCGTGCATCCCAGACATTCCGAGGCTTGCAGGGAAGTCGGTCGGCACCGCATCCACGCCCATCAGGCTATGACAAATCGGCGCATCCAGTCTGCGGGAAAGCTCCATAATTTCTTCCCCTGCATCCGCCATAATCACACCGCCGCCGCAATAAATGCAGGGACGTTTTGCCTTTTCCATCAGCTTCACCGCCTGTGCAATTTCCTTTTCGGTATATTCCCCTGCAATTTTGGGAATTTCCACAGGCGGCTTAGGCGTAAACCTTGTCTTTTTCTGCTGGACATCCTTCGGAATATCAATCAGAACAGGCCCCGGTCTGCCCGATGCCGCAATGGCATACGCCTCTCGGATATCCTCCGCCAGCTCCTCCACGCGCGCTACACGGTAGCTGTGCTTGACAATCCCATACGTCAGGCTGAATACATCCACCTCCTGAAAATTATCCTGCCCAATCAGCGTTGTGGGCACATTCCCCGTAATGATAACCAGCGGAATCGAATCCAGATAAGCTGTCGCAATCCCCGTTACCAGGTTCGTTGCGCCCGGGCCGGAGGTCGCCAGCACCACGCCCGTTTTACCTGTTGCTCTGGCATATCCATCCGCCGCATGAATCCCTCCCTGCTCATGGGAGGGCAATACATGACGAATCCGTCCCTCGTTTCGGTAAATCTGCTCATATAAATCCAATACCGTCCCTCCGGGGTAGCCAAAAATTACATCTGTGCCCTGCTCCAGCAGCGTTTCCATCAATATCTGCGCGCCTGTCATCTCCATAACCATCTCTCCTTTGTGCTTCTTCTGTATTCCTCTTTTGTTCAAATAAAAAGACCCGACAGTGAGCGCTGCCGGGTCGTTCTAATTTCTGTCAAAGCAAATATCGCCATTCCTGCCGATTCGCTGAAATCCGAGCATCACTCAAAAGACCGCTGTCACTGCCAAAACCAGAAGCAGCACGCCGCCAAGAAGGACGTTCAGATTTTCAGATACGAATTTTGCTCTCATAAAAATTTCCTCTTTTGTAAAATAGTTATCTTCTGTACGCTATGTACTTTTCCTCGTACATAAAATAATGTATTTAATTTAGCACATTTTTTTAGAAAATGCAAGGTCTATCTGTTTTTTCTTTTTTCCGTTTTTACATCAGCGGAGCCAGCCATTTCAGCAGCCACCCCTCCAGCCGCAGGAAAAAAGTGCCTTTTTTGCGGTTTTCCAAAGTAACCTCCTGACATTTTTCCAATGTCCTTTGAAAATCCTTCTCAATCTCCGCGATTTCCTCCACCTGATATAAAAACGCCGCACATTCAAAATGTAGATACAGGCTGCGATAATCCAGATTGATTGTCCCCACAACCGCCTTTTCATCATCGCTTGTGAATATCTTTGCATGCACAAAGCCGGGTGTATATTCATAAATCCGCACCCCCGCCTTGAGCAGCTCCTTATAATGGCTCTTTGCCAATGCGAATACAAATTTCTTATCCGGAATATGCGGTAAAATCAGCTTCACATCTACGCCACGCTTCGCCGCAAAGGTCAGTGCCGTAATCATGCTCTGGTCGATAATCAGATATGGTGTCATGATATGCACATATTTTTTCGCACGGTTTAGAATATCCATATAAACCGTTTCGCCAACCGGTTCATCATCAAATGGACTGTCCCCATAAGGCAATACAAAGCCCTTTGCCTGTGAGGCTTTCTCCGCCTTCTGCAAATATTTTCCGTATTCCGGCTCCTTCTCCGTTACGTTCCACATCTGCAAAAACATCATCGTCAGCCCCTGCACCGCATCGCCCTTGAACATCACCGCAGTGTCCTTCCAATGCCCGTGTTTCTCCACACGGTTGATATATTCATCCCCGATATTCACGCCGCCCGTAAAGCCGACCTTCCCGTCAATCACAAGAATCTTTCTGTGGTCGCGGTTGTTGTAATGCGTGGAAAGAATCGGGCGAATCGGCGCAAACATCTTGCATTGGATGCCCTTCGCCTTGAGTAGCTCTGGGTAACGAAACGGCAAATCAAACATCGCACAGGTTCCGTCATACATCACCCGCACCTCAACGCCTGCCTGCACCTTCCGTTCCAGAATCTCCAGAATTTTCTCCCACATATAGCCTTCCTTCAGGATGAAATATTCCATAAAAATGAACTGCTCCGCCCGCTCTAGCTCCGTCAGCATTGCCGCAAATTTATCCTCACCAAGCGGAAAAAATGTCACCTCTGTATTCTGATAGGTTGCAAAATTACCGTTTTTATGCACATATCTCGCCAGCTGCGCCGTCCCGATGTCTTTCTGCTCCAAGGCATCCAGAACCGCCTCATCCTGCTGCACAAATGCTTCCGTCTGCTTATAAATATCATTCAGACGTTTCGCCAACAGCCGATACCCCGGCTGCGTTTCCACATATACATATAACGCCGCGCCAACCAGAGGCAGCAGCATCGTGATGACCGTCCACATCAGCTTTGTTTCCGGTGTCGTTTCCTTATTCAAAATCAAAAGCACAATGCCAAGTCCAAGCACCATATAGCCGCCGAAAAACATCGGTATGTACGGACGGAAGAAATTCACTACGCCGCCTATCAGGATAATCTGCGCCAGAAACGAAACCGCAATAATCGCCGTTCGTCCGTAAATCACACGCATCGCGCCCTTGCGCCCTTTCTGAAAAACACTGCTATCGCCTAATGGCTTTTTTCCATCCTTGCTCATTCGCGTTCCGCCTCAATTCGATCTCTCAATGCCTGCATCCGCAAGTCCAGCTGACTGCTCGCCTCCGCACATCTCTGCAATTCCTTGGAAATTTCCTCTGCATTTTCGATATTTTTCTTATATTTCAGCTTATGCTCCAAACTTGCCCAGAAATCCATCGCAATCGTGCGAAACTGCACCTCTACCTTCATATTCTTCTTTTCGTTCGATAAGAAAATCGGAACCTCCAAAATCAGATGCAGACTTCTGTAGCCGTTCGGCTTCGGGTTTATGATATAATCCTTCACCTGAATCACGCGAATATCATCCTGATCCGTCAGCATCTTCGCTGTCGCATAAATATCATCCGGAAAGGAGCAAATCACACGAATCCCTGCCACATCCGCAAGGTTTTCCTCAATCCCCTTCACGCTGATTTCAAAGCCCTTTCTTCGCAGCTTTTCAAGAATACTTTTCGGTGTTTTGATTCTGCTCTTAATCGATTCAAAAGGATTGCGGTTATTTTTCATGGTAAATTCAGCATTCAACACATTCAGCTTCGTCTCCACTTCCATCAATGCACATCTGTATTGCATCATCAATTCCATAAATCCGCTTGCCTGTTCAATCAATCCTTCAGGAAACCCTGATGCAGTCAGTGCCTCCAAGTCAATCACTTTATTTAATTCCATCTTTCCGCCTCCTTCTTCATTATGTTAAGTATAGCATATCCGACTATTCTTGTCTATTTTTGCTATTTTCTGACAAAAAAAGACTCTCCCATAAGGGAGAGTCTTCATTCGCTTATTTCAAAACCAATCAGTTTTAATTAGCTGTTTGCTTTTGCTGCTTTGTATTTTCTTACAGCGTCAGCCAGTTTAGGCAGGATCTGCTTCAGATCGCCAACGATACCCAGGTCAGCTACTTCAAAAATAGGAGCGGATTCGTTCTTGTTGATAGCGATGATCAGTTCGGAGTTTTCCATACCTGCAACGTGCTGGATAGCACCGGAAATACCGCATGCCATGTACAGGTCGGGACGTACTGTCTTACCTGTCTGACCAACCTGTCTGTCTTTTTCAATCCAGCCAGCGTCTACACATGCTCTGGAAGAACCAACTTCTGCGCCCAGTGCATCAGCCATATCTCTGATTACATCGAAGCCTTCTGCGGAACCAACACCACGACCACCGGAAACAATCAGTTTTGCTTCTGTCAGGTCAACGGATTTCTTGTCGGACTTAACTGCTTCAACGATTTCAACGTTCATGTCTGCTGCTGTGAAATCTACCTTGAATTCAACCAGTTCGCCTTTTCTTGTTTCGTCCTTTGCGATCATTTTCATAACGCCGGGACGTACAGTTGCCATCTGAGGTTTTGTTCTGGGGCACATCAGTGTTGCCATGATGTTACCACCGAATGCGGGACGAGTCATCAGCAGAGCTCTTTCGGGTGTTGCGTTACCCATTGCTGCTTCCTTGTCCAGTTCTTCCTGTGTCTTAGCCATTCTCAGACCTGTTGTATCTGCAACCAGACCTGTTTTTACACGAGATGCTACACGGGGAGCAACGTCACGACCGATGGAAGAAGCACCGAACAGCATGATTTCGGGATCAAATGCTTTGATAACTTCGCAAACAGCCTTTGTGTAAGGTTCTGTTACATAGTCCTTCAGCATGGGATCGTCAACCAGGACAACCTTGTCAGCACCATAGTGGAAGATTTTGTCAACTTCGCCTTTGATATCATGACCCAGCAGTACTGCTACTACGTCATCCTTCAGATCTTCTTTCAGTCTTGTAGCTTCACCAACAAGTTCCAGACCTACGTTCTGAACCTTGCCGTATCTCTGTTCCATTACTACGAAAATACCTTTACTCATTGTAGGGTTTCCTCCTTATATTTCTAAATTTAGTATCCGATTCTTCGTCTAAATAAATTAGATGATGAACTTAGCTTCCAGTTTGTCCATGATAGCTTTAACAGCTTCGTCTGCAGACAGACCTTCCAGAATTGTACCAGCGCCTTTAACTTCTTTAGTGAAGGACTGATATACGTTTGTGGGGGAACCCTTCAGACCGATCATATCCAGTTCCAGACCATCTTTCAGATCTTCGAAGCCCAGTACTTTGATTTCTTTTTCATAAGCTTCAACGATACCTCTTACGGACATGTATCTGGGTGTAGCCAGTTCAGCGATTGCTGTCAGCAGGCAAGGAGTTTTGATTTTGATGATGTGGTAACCATCTTCGAACTGTCTCTTAACTACTACGTGGTCAGCTGCTGCTTCAACAACTTCTTCAACGTAGGAAACCTGAGGCAGGTGCAGTTTTTCAGCAATCTGGGGACCAACCTGAGCTGTGTCACCGTCGATAGCCTGACGACCTGTGATGATCAGATCATAGCCGATTTTCTTCAGAGCTGCTGCGATGATGCCGGATGTAGCATATGTATCGGAACCACCAAATTCTCTAGCAGATACCAGATATGCTTCGTCACAACCCATAGCCAGTGCTTCTCTCAGAGCAACGTCTGCCTGAGGGGGGCCCATGGAAACAACTGTTACTGTGCCGCCCAGCTGTTCTTTCAGCTGCAGAGCTGCTTCGATACCTGTTTTGTCATCGTGGTTGATAATAGAAGGAACACCATCACGGATCAGTGTGCCTGTCTTAGGATCGATTTTAACTTCTACTGTATCGGGTACCTGTTTAATACATACAACGATTTTCATTATAGTTTGTTCTCCTTCCAAATTTTAGTAATAAGCTTTTTCAAAATGAACTCTTAACTCTCAAATCAAACCTTCATGGAGCCAGCAACGATCATTCTCATAGCTTCGTTTGTACCTTCGTAGATTTCTGTAATCTTAGCGTCTCTCATAGCTCTTTCTACGGGGTACTCACGGCAGTAACCGTAGCCACCGAACAGCTGTACAGCCATTCTTGTTACTTCGTTTGCAGTTTCGGAAGCAAACATTTTGCACATTGCAGCGTAAGGAGCGTAGTTGCCATGCAGATCCTTTTCTGTAGCTGCTCTCCATACCATCAGTCTAGCAGCATCTGTCTTTGTCTGCATTTCAGCCAGTTTGAACTGTGTGTTCTGGTATTTGCCGATGGGTTTGCCACCCTGTTTTCTTTCCTTAACATATTTCAGTGTTTCGTCAATAGCGCCCTGAGCGATACCTACGGACTGAGCACCGATACCGATACGACCGCCGCCCAGTGCTGTCATAGCGATCTTGTAGCCCTGGCCTTCTTTGCCCAGCAGGTTTTCAGCGGGAACCTTAACGTTTTCATAAATAACTTCGCAGTTGGATGCTGCTCTGATACCCATACGTTCGATGTTGGGACCAACGGACAGACCTTCAAATTCTCTTTCTACGATGAAAGCAGACATACCTTTAGGGCCTTTGGATTTATCTGTCAGAGCGAATACGATGAATGTATCAGCGAAACCGGAGTTTGTTGTGAACATCTTTGTACCGTTCAGAACATAGTACTTGCCGTCTTCTGTCTTGTCAGCTGTTGTCTTAACGCCTGCAGCATCTGTACCAGCGCCGGGCTCTGTCAGACCGAAGCAGCCGATTTTGGAACCATCAACCAGAGGTCTCAGATATTTCTGTTTCTGTTCTTCTGTACCAAACTCATTGATGCAAGGGCAGCAAAGAGATGTATGTACGGACAGTGTAATACCTGTGGAAGCATCTACTTTAGACATTTCTTCCATGCACAGTGTGTATGTCAGAACGTCTGCACCCTGGCCGCCGTATTCTCTGCTGTAAGGAATACCAAAAGCACCGATTTTCTGCAGTTTCTGAAGCAGCTCTCTATCGTAATCTTCTGCTTCGTCCATGTCTTTAGCGATTGGTTTAATTTCTGTTTCAGCAAATTTTCTGAACAACTCTTGCTGAAGCATCTGAGTTTTTGTTAATTTGAAATCCATTCTAATATTCCTCCTATTTTTTAAAAATTTTGAAACATCCGCGATGAGGCCACATCGTGGTATTTCATTAAAAAACAACCTACTTCCTTACGACGCTGCCGTATGGACGCAGTTTATCAGCTTCTCATTTCTACTTACGCATTTCAATAAGAAGCTATAATGCCTCCACAATGAATATACCATTTTTGTTTAAAATTTGTCAACATCTTTGTCGATAAATATTACATAAAAAACGGCTGCGTTTGTTGGTAATACCGACATATTTTCCACTGTCGGCGAATGGAAAAAAACCTACAAAAAAACAGACCGAAAATCTCCTGCCGGATCGCTATTCCCACAGGAAATTCTTCCCACCTTTCGTCTGTTTGCCTTTTTGTGAAAGAGCAATCTCCTTCGCCGCCAGCTCCTGCGGCATGCAGTGTAATTTTGTATACAATACATCTCTTTTCAAAAAGGGATTCTGACGCTGTTTGTGCGTATTTCTCCGTTTTTTTGCCTATCTCTACTTTACACCATTGTCTTTTCTCTGTCAATATATTTCGCATGAAAACTATTTTCTCTACGTTTTAATTGTCAGACATCTACTCGTAATATTATACAATAAAAACTGCATCTTTTTCTGTTTTATGTCTCCTTTTGGAAGTTCACACCTTCCTTTTTCACGTTTTCATTCTCTATGAGATAATTTTTCGCAAAAAGAATCTCTTTCCGCGAAGTTCGTAAACAGAGCTTCTGCTGTCTCTCTCATATCAACCATTTTTCCGCATAAACATAATATAAAAAAGAGAGCATCCTTACGGATACTCTCTTGATGAATCAATATTCTGATTTCGTCGAAATTACTCAATGATTTCTACTACGGAACCAGCGCCTACTGTTCTACCACCTTCACGGATAGCGAATCTCAGACCCTGAGCCATAGCTACGGGTGTGATCAGTTCGATTGTCATTTCAACGTTGTCGCCAGGCATGCACATTTCTGTACCTTCGGGCAGGCTGATAACGCCTGTTACGTCTGTTGTTCTGAAGTAGAACTGAGGTCTGTAGTTGTTGAAGAAAGGAGTATGACGGCCACCTTCTTCTTTGGACAGAACGTAAACCTGAGCTTTGAATTTTGTATGAGGTGTGATGGAACCGGGTTTAGCCAGAACCTGACCTCTTTCGATTTCATTTCTCTGAACGCCTCTCAGCAGAACACCGATGTTGTCACCAGCTTCAGCCTGATCCAGCAGCTTACGGAACATTTCAACGCCTGTTACAACTACTTTTCTGATTTCGTCTGTCAAACCAACGATTTCAACTTCATCCTGTACTTTAACTACGCCGGATTCTACTCTACCTGTAGCTACTGTACCACGACCTGTGATGGAGAATACGTCTTCGACGGGCATCAGGAAAGGTTTGTCTGTTGCACGTTCGGGTGTAGGAATGTAATCTTCGATAGCTTCGAACAGTTCCAGAATCTTGTCGCCCCAAGGACCGTTGGGATCCTGCAGAGCCTGGAATGCGGAACCTCTGATGATGGGAATATCATCACCGGGGAATTCATATTCGTTCAGCAGTTCTCTGATTTCCATTTCAACCAGATCCAGCAGTTCTTCGTCTTCAACCATGTCGCATTTGTTCATGAATACAACAATGTAAGGAACGCCTACCTGTCTGGACAGCAGGATGTGTTCTCTTGTCTGAGCCATAGGGCCGTCTGTTGCAGCTACTACCAGGATAGCACCATCCATCTGAGCAGCACCTGTGATCATGTTTTTAACATAGTCAGCATGGCCGGGGCAGTCAACGTGAGCGTAGTGTCTGTTGGGTGTTTCGTATTCAACGTGAGCTGTGGAAATTGTGATACCACGTTCTCTTTCTTCGGGAGCCTTATCGATGTTTTCGAAATCTACAGCTTCACCGATATGGTATCTTTCGTGCAGTGTCTTTGTGATTGCTGCAGTCAGAGTTGTTTTACCATGGTCAACGTGACCGATAGTACCAATATTCATATGAGGTTTGGTTCTTTCAAATTTTACCTTTGCCATTTTAAAATATCCTCCTTGTAAAATTGTGGAATCTTAATTTATGAGTTTGACACACTTTAAAATACAGCGCGTCCATCAACTCTAATTATATTAGAATTCTTATCTTTTTGCAATACCAAAAATCCAATTAAACGCAGTATTTTTGGCATTTCATTTCTGTTTTTCCGTCGAAAAATTACTTTCTGCCTTCCAGTACTTTTTCCTGAACAGATTTGGGGCAGGGTTCGTAATGGTCAACTTCCATTACATAGTTACCACGGCCCTGTGTTCTGGAACGCAGGTCTGTGGAATAACCGAACATTTCAGCCAGAGGAACGAAGGAGTGAATTACCTGTGCGTTGCTTCTTGCTTCCATACCTTCGATACGACCACGTCTGGAGTTGATATCGCCGATAACGTCGCCCATATAATCCTCAGGTACTGTTACAGTTACCTTCATGATGGGTTCAAGCAGAACTGCGTCACCCTTTCTCATAGCTTCCTTGAAAGCCATGGAACCGGCAATCTGGTAAGCGGATTCGGAGGAGTCAACGTCATGGTAGGAACCATCGTAAACTTCTGCCTTAACGCCCAGTACGGGATAGCCGCCCAAGATACCGCTCTGCATAGCCTGCTGGATACCTTTATCGATAGCGGGGATGTATTCCTTAGGAATAGAACCGCCGACTGTCGCATTTACGAATTCGTAGTTGTTTTCCGCATCTGTGGGAATAGGATAGAAACGTACTTTACAGTGACCATACTGACCACGACCACCGGACTGACGTACGAATTTACCTTCTACGTCAACTGCCTTACGGAATGTTTCCTTGTAAGCAACCTGAGGTGCGCCTACGTTTGCTTCTACCTTGAATTCTCTCAGCAGACGGTCAACGATGATTTCCAGATGCAGCTCACCCATACCGGAGATGATTGTGTCGCCTGTCTCCTGGTCTGTGTAGGTCTTGAATGTGGGATCTTCTTCTGCCAGCTTTGCCAGAGCGATGCCCATTTTGTCACGGCCTGCTTTTGTCTTGGGTTCGATTGCAACGGAGATAACGGGTTCGGGGAATACCATGGATTCCAGAATAACTTCGTGATCTTCGTTACAGATTGTGTCACCTGTTGTGGAAATCTTGAAGCCTACTGCTGCCGCAATATCACCGGAGTAAACTCTGTCGATTTCTTCTCTGTGGTTTGCGTGCATCTGCAGGATACGGCCAACACGTTCCTTCTTGCCACCCTTTGTGGAGTTGTAAACGTATGTGCCGGAGTCCAGTGTACCGGAGTACACACGGAAGAACGCCAGCTTACCAACGAAGGGGTCATTCATTACTTTGAATACCAGAGCAGAGAAGGGCTCTTCGTCGGATGCGTGTCTTTCTGTTTCTTCGCCTGTTGCAGGGTCAATACCCTTGATTGCGGGAATGTCTGTAGGTGCGGGCATATATTCAACAACGCCGTCCAGCAGCTTCTGAACGCCTTTGTTTCTGTATGCGGAACCACACATTACGGGCATCAGTTCGCAGGCGATACATGCCTTACGCAGTGCTGTTTTCAGTTCTGCTTCTGTGATTTCTTCTTCAGCAAAGAATTTTTCCATCAGCGCATCATCTGTTTCAGCGATTGCTTCGATCATGATCTGTCTGTATTCTTCAGCCTGTTCTACATATTCTGCGGGAATTTCTTCTTCGTCTACTTCTGTACCTGTTGCGTTTTCATAGAAGTAAGCTTTCATCTTCATCAGGTCGATGATGCCCTTGAAATCACTTTCTGCACCGATAGGCAGAGTTACAGCTACGGGATGGCAGCCCAGTCTGTCTACGATGGATTTCATGGAACCGAAGAAGTCTGCACCCATGATATCCATTTTGTTTACGAAAATCATACGGGGTACATTATAGTTGTCAGCCTGTCTCCAAACTGTTTCTGTCTGAGGTTCAACACCGCCCTTTGCGTCCAGTACGCAAACAGCGCCATCCAGTACACGCAGAGAACGTTCTACTTCAACTGTGAAGTCAACGTGTCCGGGTGTGTCGATGATGTTGATTCTGTTGTCGTTCCAATGACATGTTGTCGCAGCGGATGTGATAGTGATACCTCTTTCCTGCTCCTGCTCCATCCAGTCCATTGTTGCTGTACCTTCGTGTGTATCGCCGATTTTATAGTTACGGCCTGTATAGAACAGAATACGTTCTGTCAGAGTTGTCTTACCCGCGTCAATGTGCGCCATAATACCAATGTTTCTGGTTCTTTCCAGAGGGTATTCTCTGTTTGCCACTGTGGGATCCTCCTTTTTGTAATCATAATCAGGTTTATGGAAAGACTATGAAATAGCCTTTCCATATTTCCCAAATTCCATTCGTTTTTCTCTAAAAACCAACTGCCCTGCGGCAGCCTTCTGTAAGGCAAAGCCTCACAAAAACGGTAATTCTTACCATTTGAAGTGGGAGAAAGCTTTGTTTGCTTCTGCCATCTTGTGCATTTCGTCTTTTCTCTTGCAAGCGCCGCCTGCATTGTTCAGTGCGTCCAGAATTTCGCCTGCCAGACGATCAACCATTGTCTTTTCGCCGCGTTTTCTGGAATACAGTGTGATCCATCTCAGGCCCAGTGTCTGTCTTCTTTCAGGTCTGATTTCCATGGGTACCTGGTAGGTTGCACCGCCGACACGGCGAGCCTTAACCTCCAGTACAGGCATAATGTTGCCCAGAGCTTCTTCGAAAACTTCCAGAGCTTCTCTACCTGTTTTTTCTGCTACTTTATCGAATGCACCGTAAACGATCTTTTCCGCTACACCCTTTTTACCATCCAGCATGATGCTGTTGATGAGCTTTGTCACCAGCTTGCTGTTGTAAATAGGATCGGCCAAGACCTCTCTTTTTGCTACATGTCCTTTTCTAGGCACGATTCTTCCCTCCTTGATGAATAAATGCTATTCTCGGTACTTCACGGGGATGCTTCCCTCGTGTTTTCATGCCTTATCCTCTTTCAACGTATATCTCGTCTAAGCAATCGCAGATTGTATTGATTGATATAAGGCATTTCTACTAATAGATTTGTCTTTGTCTGAAATTGTTCCTCTAAGAAATTCTAAAAAAATTACTTCTTAGCAGCTTTAGGACGCTTTGCGCCGTATTTGGAACGAGCCTGCATTCTGTTTGCAACGCCGGCTGTATCCAGTGTACCTCTGACAATGTGGTAACGTACACCGGGAAGGTCTTTTACTCTACCGCCTCTGATCAGAACAACGGAGTGTTCCTGCAGGTTGTGGCCTTCACCGGGGATATATGCTGTAACTTCGATACCGTTGGACAGACGAACTCTGGCAATCTTTCTCAGCGCAGAGTTAGGCTTCTTAGGTGTGGAAGTTTTTACCGCTGTACATACGCCTCTCTTCTGGGGAGAAGATACGTCTGTAGCTTTCTTCTGCAGGGAGTTCAAACCTTTCTGCAGAGCGGGTGCTGTAGATTTTTTCTCAACAGTTTTTCTGCCTTTTCTTACTAACTGGTTAAACGTAGGCATTAACTGCACCTCCTTATAAAAATAATACATCTGCTAAATTGCAATAATTCTGATTTTGTTTCCGTTTTACGGACTCGCTTAGAAAAGCCCCTAAAATCGGACACTAGAAAATTTTATCATCGCCAACAACAAAAGTCAAGGATTTTCTTTGGAAATTCAGCTTTTTTCCGCACTTTTTCCCATTCCCGCACCCTCTGCCTTTGTAAACGCATTTCGGCAAAGAGAAAGCCCTCTGCTTTTCACAGAGAGCGTGCCTTATTTTCGAAAATCCTTTCTGATGTTGTCCCGCAGCTCCGTCAGGCTCTGCACCGGTTCATCCACAAGCTCCGTCAGCACCTCATCCAGCGCCTGTTCCCTGTCCTTCCCCTTCCTGCAAGCCCTGCGCCAGCGTATCAGAATAAAGCAGGTCAGAATCCCTGCCACAATAAGCAAGAGAAGAATCTCCATCAGGATGGCTGCTTTCCTCGGTTGTTCCATCCATAAATCCAAGTACCAATCCATACGCTCCTCCTCCTTATCGCTTTTCATAAAAGAACTGTTTTCTTATCCTTATTTTATCATATTTCCCCCTGTACCCAAAGCGTTATTTCCTATTTCATTTCTTTCCATACAAAAAGGGTACTGCTTCGCAGTACCCCTCTTTTTCTTAAATCATTTCGTCTTCATCAATATATACGGTTTCCTCCGCAGGTGCTTCTGTTTCTTCCTCAGCGCCTTCGGGAACGATTTCGATATTTCTGTATCTTGTCATACCCGTACCGGCAGGAATCAGCTTACCGATGATAACGTTTTCCTTCAGACCGATCAGCGGATCAATCTTACCCTTGATTGCTGCTTCTGTCAGCACACGGGTTGTTTCCTGGAAGGATGCGGCAGACAGGAAGGAATCTGTTGCCAGGGAAGCCTTTGTGATACCAAGCAGAACTCTCGTACCCTTTGCAGGCTCTTTGCCCTCTGCTTCCAGTGCAGCGTTTGTATTTTCAAAGGTCAGCCAGTCAACCAGAGAGCCGGGCAGGAATTCTGTATCCCCGTTTTCCTCGATTTTTACTCGCTTCAGCATCTGACGTACAATAACCTCGATATGCTTATCGCTGATTTCTACACCCTGCAGGCGGTAAACTCTCTGTACCTCCTGAATCATGTAGTCCTGTACGCCTCTCAGACCCTTGATTTTCAGAATATCGTGAGGGTTTACGCTACCTTCGGTGATTTCGTCACCGGCTTCGATTAAATCACCGTCATAAACCTTGATTCTGGAGCCGTAAGGAATCAGATAATCCTTTGTTTCTCCTGTTTCGGGGTTTGTGATGATAACCTCACGCTTTTTCTTTGTATCGTTCAGTGTCACGCGTCCGCCGAATTCCGCAATGATAGCCAGACCCTTAGGCTTTCTTGCTTCAAACAATTCCTCGACACGGGGAAGACCCTGTGTGATATCGTTACCTGCGATACCGCCTGTATGGAACGTACGCATGGTCAGCTGTGTGCCGGGTTCACCGATGGACTGCGCCGCAATAATACCTACAGATTCGCCAATGCGTACATATCTGCCGGATGCCATGTTTGCGCCGTAGCACTTCGCACAGATACCAACCTCGGAACGGCAGGTCAGAACGGTTCTGATCCAAACCTTCTTAATGCCGGCTTTTTCCACTGCCTCCGCCTGATCTACGGTAATCATAGTATCCGCAGGAACAATGATTTCGCCTGTTTCGGGATGGATGATATCGTAAGCAGACCATCTGCCGCGGATACGATCCTGCAAGCCTTCAATGACCTCGTTGCCGTCCATGAATGCGGAAATTTCCATGCAGGGTGTTTCAATATTTCTGCCGTCGCAGCAATCCCATTCTCTTACAATAATATCCTGAGATACGTCTACCAGTCTACGTGTCAGATAACCGGAGTCGGCTGTTTTCAGCGCAGTATCGGTCAGACCTTTACGCGCACCGTGCGCGGAAATGAAGTATTCCAGTACGGACAGACCTTCACGGAAGTTTGCCTTGATGGGCAGCTCGATGATACCGCCGTTAGGGGATGCCATCAGACCACGCATACCTGCAAGCTGTTTGATCTGTCTGTTGGAACCACGGGCACCGGAGTTCGCCATCATATAAATGTTGTTATATTTCCCCAGACCTGCCAGCAGTGCTGCCGTAATCTTATCATCGGCAATGTTCCATGCCTCGATAACCTTCTGGTGACGTTCTTCGTCCGTCATCAGACCACGTCTGAATTTCTTTGTAATCATATCAACCTTGGATTCTGCTTCCTCCAGATATTCTGCCTTTTCCTTAGGAATTTCCATATCAGAAACGGATACGGTCATTGCCGCTCTTGTGGAGAATTTGTAACCCAGAGATTTGATTTTATCCAGTACGGATGCTGTTTCTGTTGCACCGCAGCGGTTGATGCACTTATTGATAACCTTACCGATTGCCTTCTTATCTACCAAGAAGCTGATTTCGTAATCGAATTTTGTTTCCTCGTTTGTTCTGTCAACGTAGCCCAGATTCTGAGGAATTGCCTCATTAAAGATAATACGGCCAACGGTTGTCTGTACCATTCTTGTTTCGGGTACGCCGTCAAATTCCAGCGTTCTTCTTACTCGGATGATTTCCTGCAGGCTTACCTCGTGGTTATCGTATGCCAGTATTGCTTCCTTTTCATCCTTGAAGGGACGAATCATCAAATCGCCTGCTTTTTTGATTACATTGCCTTCCGCATCCAGAATATCCTCTGTGTATCTCTGGTTCAGATCGTCTCTTTCCAGAGTCAGGTAATACATACCCAGAATCATATCCTGAGAGGGTACGGTTACAGGCGCACCATCGGAGGGCTTCAGCAGGTTATTGGGAGAAAGCAGCAGGAATCTGCATTCTGCCTGTGCTTCTACGCTCAGAGGAACGTGAACCGCCATCTGGTCACCGTCGAAGTCGGCGTTAAATGCGGTACATACCAGAGGATGCAGCTTAATCGCACGGCCTTCTACCAGAACGGGTTCAAATGCCTGAATCCCCAGTCTGTGCAGTGTCGGCGCACGGTTCAGCATAACGGGATGCTCTCTGATAACCTCCTCCAGAATATCCCAAACCTCTGTCTGCAATCTTTCTACCATTCTCTTAGCGGATTTGATGTTGTGAGCCAAGCCATCCTCTACCAGCTTCTTCATCACAAAGGGCTTAAACAGCTCGATTGCCATTTCCTTCGGCAGACCGCACTGATAGATTTTCAATTCGGGACCTACAACGATAACGGAACGGCCGGAGTAGTCAACACGTTTGCCCAGCAGGTTCTGACGGAAACGGCCCTGTTTGCCCTTCAGCATATCAGAAAGAGATTTCAGCGCACGGTTGCCGGGGCCCGTTACGGGGCGGCCGCGGCGACCATTATCAATCAGTGCGTCAACTGCTTCCTGCAGCATTCTCTTTTCGTTTCTTACAATAATATCGGGTGCGCCCAGATCCAGCAGTCTTTTCAGACGGTTGTTTCTGTTGATGACCCTTCTGTACAGGTCATTCAGGTCGCTTGTTGCGAAACGGCCACCGTCCAACTGTACCATAGGACGAATTTCAGGCGGAATTACCGGAATCGCATCCAGAATCATCCATTCGGGCTTATTGCCGGAAAGACGGAAGCTTTCGATTACCTCCAGCTTCTTGATAATACGCACGCGCTTCTGCCCTGTGGTGTCCTGCAGCTGTGCCTTCAGCTCTACGGATTCCTTTTCCAGATCAATGTCCTGCAAAAGCTTCTTAATCGCTTCTGCGCCCATTGCCGCCTCAAAGGTATTGCCGTATTTATCATAAGCCTCTCTGTATTCTCTTTCTGTCAGAAGCTGTTTGTACTGCAATTCTGTATCCCCTGCATCCAGTACAATGTAGGATGCAAAGTACAGAACCTTTTCCAATGCTCTGGGGCTCATGGAAAGGATCAGACCCATTCTGGAGGGAATCCCCTTGAAATACCAGATATGGGAAACGGGAGCGGCCAGCTCAATATGGCCCATTCTCTCACGTCTTACCTTTGCTTTTGTTACCTCAACGCCGCAGCGGTCGCAGACAACGCCTTTGTAACGGATTCTTTTATATTTACCACAATGACATTCCCAGTCTTTTGTGGGCCCGAAAATTCTTTCGCAGAACAGACCGTCCTTTTCAGGTTTCAGTGTTCTATAGTTAATGGTTTCAGGTTTTTTGACTTCACCTCTGGACCATTCATGGATTTTTTCGGGAGATGCCAAACCAATCTTGATGGAATCAAACACGATTCCCTGATCTGTATTCTGTGTGCTCATGGGTTTGTTCTCCTTTCTTATTCTTCATCCTCGTAATCGAAATCGTCAGCGGAATCGCCGGAGTAATCATCGGAAAGCAGGTCGCTGTTGTCCGCCTCCACGCCGGTTTCATCGTCAAAGAGGAATTCTCTCATCAGCTCCTCCTCTGCTGTCATACTACGAGGCTGACGGTATTCGTCCTCTTCATAGCCGTCGATGTTTACATTCAGATCATCCACATCTTCGATACATTCCTTAATTTCAACCTCTGTCTGATCCTCACGCAGCACGCGAATATCCAGTGCCAGAGACTGCAGCTCCTTCAGCAGAACCTTAAAGGATTCGGGAACGCCGGGTTCAGGGATATTTTCACCCTTTACAATTGCTTCGTATGTTTTTACACGACCAACAATATCGTCGGATTTTACCGTCAGAATTTCCTGCAGGGTATAGGCTGCACCGTATGCCTCCAGTGCCCAAACCTCCATTTCACCGAAACGCTGACCGCCGAACTGTGCCTTACCACCCAGAGGCTGCTGGGTAACCAGAGAGTAAGGGCCTGTGGAACGTGCGTGAATCTTTTCGTCTACCAGATGGTGCAGCTTCAGATAGTGCATGAAGCCGATGGTTACACGGTTGTCGAAGGGCTCGCCGCTGCGGCCGTCTCTCAGCTGAACCTTACCGTCTCTGCCAAGTGCAACGCCCTTCCATTCTTCTCTGTGGTCTCTGTTTGCATACAGTTCATCATAAATGTCACCATTCAGCAGAGGCTTCCATTTTTCAGAGAATTCCTCCCAGCTTGTGTTGACATAATCATTTGCCATT
This sequence comes from Anaerotignum faecicola, assembly GCF_003865035.1. Lineage (NCBI taxonomy): Bacteria > Bacillati > Bacillota > Clostridia > Lachnospirales > Anaerotignaceae > Anaerotignum > Anaerotignum faecicola. Next base: position 327,590 of record NZ_BHVZ01000014.1, on the reverse strand, counting down.
TCCAGTGTATCCATGATGTCGATTTCGTTCGCACCATCGAATACAGGTGTGCTGATTTTCCAGCCCAGTGCCTTTGCCGCCAGGGACAGGTGGGTTTCCAATACCTGCCCGATATTCATACGGGAAGGAATACCCAGAGGGTTCAGCACGATATCCAGAGGACGGCCGTTCGGCAGGAAGGGCATATCCTCTACAGGCAGTACACGGGAAACAACACCCTTGTTACCGTGACGGCCCGCCATCTTGTCACCAACGGAGATTTTACGCTTCTGTGCAATATAAACACGAACCAGCTGGTTTACGCCGGGGCCTACATCATCGCCGTTTTCTCTTGTGAATACCTTTACGTCTACAATGATACCTGTTTCGCCGTGAGGTACACGCAGGGAGGTATCTCTTACCTCTCTCGCCTTTTCGCCGAAGATAGCACGCAGCAGTCTTTCCTCTGCTGTCAGCTCTGTTTCCCCCTTCGGCGTTACCTTACCAACCAGAATATCGTTGGGGCGTACCTCAGCACCGATGCGGATAATACCTCTGTCATCCAGATCCTTCAGCGCATCCTCGCCCACGTTGGGAATGTCTCTTGTGATTTCTTCAGGCCCAAGCTTTGTATCTCTTGCGTCTGCCTCAAATTCACTGATATGAACAGAGGTATAAACGTCCTCCTGTACCAGCTTTTCGCTCAGCAGAACGGCATCCTCGTAGTTGTAGCCTTCCCATGTCATGAAGCCGATCAGAGGGTTCTTGCCCAATGCCAGCTCGCCCTTGCAGGTGGAAGCACCGTCTGCGATAATCTGGTCTGCCTCTACTCTCTGTCCCAGGTCTACAATAGGCTTCTGGTTCAGACAGGTGCTCTGGTTGGATCTCTGATATTTAATCAGCTTATATACGTCTCTCTGAGAGTTATCATTTCTAACCACGATTTCATCTGCGGAAACTCTTTCCACAACACCGGGGTTCTTTGCAATAATGCAGATACCGGAGTCCTTCGCAGTCTTATATTCCATACCTGTGCCGACAACAGGGGAATCTGTTACCAGCAGGGGTACTGCCTGACGCTGCATGTTGGAGCCCATCAGCGCACGGTTCGCGTCATCGTTTTCCAGGAAGGGAATCAATGCAGTCGCAACGGATACCATCTGCTTGGGCGAAACGTCCATCAGCTGTACCTGTTTTCTGTCTACCTCAATGATTTCCTCTTTGCGTCTACCGGAAACCTTCTTATGCACAAAATGTCCTTCTTCATCCAGAGGCTCATTCGCCTGTGCTACGTTGTAGATTTCTTCCTCATCCGCTGTCACATAAATGAATTCATCTGTAACAACGGGCTCCTCGCCGCTCTGGTCAACCTTTCTGTAGGGTGCCTCAATGAAGCCGTATTCATTGATGCGTGCGAAGGTTGCCAATGTGTTAATCAAGCCGATGTTCGGGCCTTCCGGTGTCTCAATGGGGCACATTCTGCCGTAATGAGAATGGTGAACGTCTCGCACCTCGAAGCCGGCTCTGTCTCTGGACAGACCGCCGGGGCCCAGTGCGGAAAGTCTTCTCTTGTGCGTCAGCTCGGACAGAGGGTTGTTCTGGTCCATGAACTGAGACAGCTGAGAGCTGCCGAAGAATTCCTTGATTGCCGCTGTAACAGGGCGCACGTTAATCAGTGCCTGCGGTGTTACCACAGCCAGATCCTGTGTTGTCATTCTTTCGCGCACCACACGTTCCATTCTGGACAGACCGATGCGGAACTGGTTCTGCAGCAGCTCGCCAACGGAACGGATACGTCTGTTGCCCAGATGGTCGATATCGTCCACATTGCCGTAGCCGTAATCCAGATGGATCACATAGTTAATGGATGCAAAAATATCCTCTAATGTAATATGCTTGGGCAGCAGCTCGTGGATGTTTTCCTTGATTGCCGCCTTCATTTCCTCTGCGGTTGCGTTTTCCTCCAGCAGCTTTGCCAGCATAGGATAGTAAACTCTTTCCTTGATGCCGAATTCCTCTGCTGTCAGCCCGAACTCCTCCAGATAGCCATCAATCTTAACGGTCTGGTTGCTCAGGATTTTTACCTTCTTTTCTTCCGCCATGATATACAGATAGCCTGCACCGCTGTCCTGAATCCGGTCGCACAGCTCCAATGTCAGAACTGCACCTTCCTCTGCAATAACCTCGCCTGTCATGGGGTCAACCACGTTTTCTGCCAGAACTGCATCACGGATACGGTTTCTCAGTGCCAGCTTTTTGTTGAATTTATAACGGCCCACCTTCGCCAGGTCATATCTCTTGGGATCAAAGAGCATGCCGTTCAGCAGGGAAGCGGAGCTTTCTACTGTAGGGGGCTCGCCGGGACGCAGCTTTTTATAAATCTCAATCAGACCTTCTTCATAGGATTTTGCAACGTCCTTTTCCAGTGTTGCCAGAATCTTGGGTTCTTCGCCAAACAATTCAATGATTTCCGCATCGGAGCCAACGCCCATCGCACGAATCAGAACAGATACAGGCACCTTTCTGGTTCTGTCAACTCTTACATAAAATACGTCGTTGGAATCTGTTTCATATTCCAGCCATGCACCTCTGTTGGGGATGACTGTGGAGGAAAGCAGCTTCTTGCCGACCTTATCAAATTCAGATGCGTAATAGATGCCGGGAGAACGAACCAACTGGCTGACAATAACACGCTCCGCACCATTGATGATGAAGGTACCTGTTTCTGTCATCAGAGGAAAATCACCCATAAAGATTTCCTGTTCTTTCAATTCATCCAGCTCTCTATTGTAAAGTCTTGCCTTCACACGCAGGGAAGCGGCATAGGTCGCATCTCTTTCTCTGCATTCTTCAATAGAGTATTTGGGTTCGGAATCCAAAGAAAAATCAATAAATTCCAGTATCAGATTGCCGCTGAAGTCTGTAATGGGGGAGATATCCTCAAATACTTCCTTCAGCCCTTCGTCCAAAAACCACTGATAGCTGTTCTTCTGCACCTCAATCAGGTTCGGCATTTCCAGAACTTCGTTGATTTTGGAATAACTGATTCTGGTTGTGTCGCCCGAACGGAGCGCACGAATTCTGTTTTTTTCCATCTTGTCACCTCTCGTAATCTAAACTGCACCGACAAAATCGCCGCCGTAAAGCGGAGCAAAGAGACCGTTTCGTCTCTTCATTTCTTTTTTTACCCATAAAAACGGTTCATCTGCATCCTTTTACACAAAAATTTAGAATTTCTCAAACAAAGCAAGACCTTTGCCTGCCCTTCCTTTGATCAGAAGTCATGACAAAAGCCTGTTTTATTCAAAAAATTCTATTCCTACCGTTGCAAAATTCACACCGAAGTGCGCCGCTTTTATATAACCTGAACAAAAACCACATCCTTTTCCGCATTTTACAAGGCATTTTGCCTGTAAAAGCTGCCAATTTCAAAACTTTCTGTTGAAATTTGTTTCCCCCTGTGCTATACTCAATAGCAACATGGGTTGATGTGCGTATCTGCTAATGTGGAAATTATTTTACCACGCTTAGTGCCGCCTGTCAAGCCTTTTTTTGTGCCTTTCCCCTTGGAATCAGGGCTTTCCCCCTTCTCGCCCTCCCTTGGGGCATCCCCCTTTCGGGAAGAAATTCCCTCCTCTCTACAGGCAGTTTTTCCTCTCGTTTTCCCTCTTTTCAGTGATGTTTGACACTTGATTTTCTGTCGAAATTCCAATTTCACCAAAACAGACATAGCTTTTGCATAAAATTTCATAAGATATTTTTTGTTTTTCCATTTCAAATTTTTGCATTTTTGTGAATTATTTTTGTACTTTTTTTAGTGCAATCAAACCTTCCTTTACTTCTCCCCCTTTTCCTGTTAAACTGAAGGATATGATTTTCTACAGAAAGAAGGAGATTTCTTGAAACAGAATTACCAACTCGTGCTGGAGAAAACCCTCAAGGCTCTGCAAGCAGAGGACAAACGCCCGTCTCTGCTGCTGCATAGCTGCTGCGGGCCATGCTCCTCCTATGTCATGGAATATCTGGCACAGTATTTTGATATCACCATCTTCTATTATAATCCCAACATTTCCCCTGCGGCGGAATTTCAGTTTCGCGCAGAGGAGCAGCAGCGTCTAATTCGGGAAATGGATCTCGGCGTGTCCTTCCTCCTCGGAAAATATGAGCCGGAACGCTTCTTTTCCTTGGCAAAGGGACACGAAGCGGAACCGGAGGGCGGCGAACGCTGCTTCAAGTGCTATCGTCTGCGTCTGGAGGAAACCGCAAAGGCAGCAAAGGCAGGCGGCTTTTCTTACTTTACCACCACCCTCTCCATCAGTCCCCACAAAAACGCGCAGGTCTTAAATGAATTGGGAAAGGAAATTTCCGATGCCTTCGGCGTTCCCTATCTTTATTCCGATTTCAAAAAGAAAAACGGCTATCGTCGCTCCTGCGAATTATCCACAGAATATCATCTTTATCGACAGGATTACTGCGGCTGTCCCTTCTCCAAAGCAGAGGCAGAGGAACGCAAACGCCGCGCGCAAGCCTGAGCCACTCATACAAAAGAAAGGAAGTCTTGAAATGTCACAAAAAAATAAAGGGGTCTGCTGTATCCTGCTTTCCTCCTTCTCCTTTGCGCTGATGAATTTATTCGTCCACCTTTCCGGAGATTTGCCCTCTATCCAGAAAAGCTTTTTCCGTAATTTCGTTGCAATGCTTTTCGCCCTGTTTATCCTCCTGAAGGAACGCCCCACAATCAGGCTGGATGGAAATTCCAAGAAATATCTTTTCCTCCGCTCCTTCTGCGGTACAGTCGGCATCCTGTGCAATTTCTACGCGGTCGATCATCTCGTTCTCGCGGATGCGTCCATGCTGAATAAGATGTCCCCGTTTTTCGCCATCCTTTTCGGCATCCTTATCTTAAAGGAAAGAATCAATCTCTTTCAGGGGCTTTGTGTGGTTGCCGCTTTTATCGGTACGCTGTTCGTCATCAAGCCTACCCCCTCTAATCTGGCATGCTTCCCTGCATTGATTGGTCTGCTCGGCGGCTTGGGTGCCGGCATTGCCTATACCTGTGTACGCGCCTTGGGCACGAAGGGGGTAAAAGGATCGTTCATCGTGTTCTTTTTCTCCGCATTTTCCTGCGTTGTCACCCTGCCCTATCTCATTTTCCGCTATCACCCCATGACATTGCAGCAGTTCGGTATTCTCCTGCTTGCAGGACTTGCGGCGGCAGGCGGTCAGTTCACCATCACCGCAGCCTATACCTACGCCCCCGCCAGAGAAATTTCCGTATATGACTATAGCCAAATTGTCTTTTCGGCAATTCTCGGCTATTTCATCTTCGGTCAGGTTTCCGATGTCCTCAGCTGGATTGGCTACATCATCATCACCTCCACCGCAGTCGCAATGTTCCTGCGCAATAACCGTCATCATCCCTGTAAAAGCTAAAAAAGGAGACTCTTTATGCTATTGGAAAAGGTTTCTCAAACCCTCAACCGAATCGGAAACGAACGCCTGCAGCTCCCGATTTTCTACGAAAGCCCCATAGCCCTGCGCTTTGAAACAGGCGATCCCTCTCTGGATATTTTTCTGGATAAAACCCACCTCAATCCGAAGTATCTGCGGAGTGCCTTCTGGCGCGTTTCCTTTTTATATGAAAAAATCGCACCGTTTGATACGCTCCTCTGGGTACTGTATCGCACGCCGGATTTAGAAACAGATGTCACTGCCATCATCGACCGCTTCTGCACGCTGACGCATCTGCCCTCTCCCGCCGAGGTCTATCAGCAGGAGGTCGCAACCTCGGATGAGGAACCCATGACGCGCATTTTCCTTCTTTGGGATATGAGGCAAACGCCTCCCCTCATTGCCCCCTTGCTGAAAGGCATTTTGTCTGCCGATTTCAAGGGCTTTCGGGAGCTTTCCTCTGCCGTTTTCTTTTTCGATACCGAAAGGCATCTTCTCTTTCATCCCTATGATGACAGGGGCGCAGATGTCGTTGCGGCACAAACCGAAACCATCCGCTTTCTCTATCAGGATTGCAAAAATTGGCTTTTGTCCTATGATTTTGAACGTATGAAAGCCATCTTTGAAGCATAAAAAGGAGCGAACTCCATGCTTTCGGGCTTTGGAGCTCGCTCTTTTCTCATTTCTCTGCCATGTCAATCAATTCCTGCAAGGTATATATCTTCGTTTCATTCCCAAAATCAATTTTGATGTTATATTCCTCCGCCGCAGGCATTTTGCCGTCCGCAATCATCATCGCAACGGCCTCGTCCCCTTCTTCAAACATAATCACGCCGCTTGTTTTTTCATTTCCGTTTTGTATCGTCACAGTGTTCTCCTTCGACACCTCAACCTCCGCTAAGCCGCCGTTCTTCAGCTCCACATTCATCCTCTCTCCACTGCCGATTTTCAGCATATTCAAATTCATTCCCCAGCAATACTCCTTCGATGCCTGCTCCTCTGCGGGCAGTTGCCAAACATTTCGCAGCGAAATTGATGCAACCTCGGAATCATAAAAAGAGCCAACATTCGTCAAACCGCCCTTCTCCACCGAAAAATTCAGATAAAGCATATCTCCCTCCAGCTTCGGCTCCATCGTAATCTCCTGTGGGTTGATGGCAAACCCCCTCGCAAACGCCTTGTATCCAAAGCCGCCCACGCCAATGCAAACTGCAACCGCAACCGCGACCGCACTCATCATTCTGCGGTTAAATTTCCGAAACGGGTTGATTTTCCGTTTTTCCTTCGGTGCCTTCTCCTGCACCTCCTCCTGCATTTGCTCCAAAATTTCCTTGCAGGGCGCACATTCCGCAACGTGTGCCGTAATCTCCCGATTGCTTTCCTCGCTCGTCAAGCCGTCCACATAGCTTGGCAGTAAGTCTCTGATAATTTCACATTTCATCTCTGCCGACCTCCTTTATAATTCTCTGCTTTGCACGGTAAAAGGTAACTCTCGCCCAGTTTTCATTTCTGCCGCAAATTTCCCCAATCTCCTTAAAGGAAAATCCTCCCGTAATGCGCAAGAGAAAAACCTCCTTCCCGTTCTCCTCCAAAATATGTACCGCCTTCATCACTTCCAGCGTCTGCTCCCTTCTGCAATAACTACTCTCCACGCCGTCCTCAGCGCCGCTCTCCTGCAAAGGCTCCGTTTTTCTTCTTTTCCGTTTGTCCAATTCCTGATACCAGATGTGCTTCGCAATTTGGCAAAGCCATGTGGAAACCTTGCAACTTCCGTCAAATTTCCCCGAAGAACGAATTGCCCGATAAAAGGTTTCCTGCGTCAATTCCTCTGCAAGGTCTGCATTGCCGCAAAGGCTCATCAAATATTTGAATACAAACGTGCTATATTCTTCAAAATCCTTTTCGGGCTGAAACATCCACTCGCCTCCCTTCTCATCATTTACCTATATATCCGTTTGCAGCAGATTTCGTTACACACATTTCCCGATTTTTTTAAAATAAAAAGAACCTCAGCCCCCTCAATACATGATGCAAGCTGAGATTCCTGGGATTCTTTTTATTCCAAAAACAGGAAAAGGGACGGATTCCTCCGTCCCTTCCGAGTATTTTGCTTATCGTCTTTGTGTAATCGAACGCAAATTTTTCAAATTAGGTTAAATTATACCAGACCCTGAGCCATCATTGCAGCTGCAACTTTCTTGAAGCCTGCGATGTTAGCACCGGCTACCAGGTTGTAGCCCAGACCAGCGCCTTCTGCTGCTTCTACAGAAATCTTGTGGATGTTCTTCATGATACCAACCAGTTTAGCGTCAACTTCTGCGCCATCCCAGCTATATCTCATGGAGTTCTGAGCCATTTCCAGAGCGGAAACTGCTACACCACCAGCGTTAACTGCTTTAGAAGGAGCAACGATCATGCCGGGTTCTGCCATAGCACGAGCCAGACCTTCGTTTGTTGTAGGCATGTTAGCTACTTCGATGTAGTATTTTGTGCCGTTAGCGATGATCTGTTCGATTTCGGGAACGTCCAGTTCGTTCTGGTAAGCTGCGGGCATGCAGATATCTACTTTCTGGCCCCAAGGTTTCTGTTTAGGGAAGAATTCGCAACCGAACTTGTCAGCGTAGTCCTGAGCACGGTTTCTGCCGGAGCTTCTCATTTCCAGCATGTAGTTGAATTTTTCTTCTGTTGTGATACCTTCGGGATCGTAGCAGTAGCCGTCGGGACCGGACAGAGTAACAACCTTACCACCCAGCTGAGCAACCTTCATAGCAATACCCCATGCTACGTTACCGAAACCGGACATAGCAACTGTCTTGCCTTCGAATGTGTCGCCGCAGTGTGTCAGAACTTCGTTTGTATAGTATGTAGCGCCGTAGCCTGTTGCTTCGGGTCTGAACAGGGAACCGCCGTATTCCAGACCTTTACCTGTCAGTACGCCATTTTCCCAGCAGCCTTTGATTCTCTTGTACTGGCCATACAGGAAGCCGATTTCTCTGCCGCCTACGCCGATGTCACCAGCGGGAACGTCAACGTCGGGACCGATGTGTCTGTAAAGTTCTGTCATGAATGCCTGGCAGAATCTCATGATTTCCATATCGGATTTGCCGTTAGGGTCGAAGTCGGAACCACCCTTACCGCCGCCGATAGGCAGACCTGTCAGGGAGTTTTTGAAGATCTGTTCAAAGCCCAGGAATTTAACAACGCCGGAGTATACGTTGGGAGCGAAACGCAGACCGCCCTTGTAAGGCCCGATTGCAGAGCTGAACTGTACTCTGAAACCTCTGTTTACGTTTACCTTACCAGCATCGTCTACCCATGTAACTCTGAAGGATACCTGTCTTTCAGGTTCTACCAGTCTTTCCAGCAGACCCATTTTTTCATATTCGGGGTGCAGTTCTACTTCTTTTTCGATAGAAGCGAAAACTTCTTCTACTGTCTGGATGAATTCAGGTTCATGTGCGTCACGTCTTTTAACCTGTTCGATTACGCGTTCAATATAAGCGTTCATAACTCTTTGACCTCCTATTGTTTATACAATAACAATTAGTATTTTTCCGCACGGTTAAAATGCGGTTCTGCCCCATGCGGTTAGGGCAAAATGAAGAGAAAGCTCCGAGGAAAACTGCTGCTTTTGTGTAGCATAACAAATCCTCTTGCCTCTTTCCGAAAATATTATAACACATATTTTAAACTTGTGTAGTATTTTTTTCAATTTTTGGGATAATTTTTACACAAATTTTGACCCAAAAAATTATGCAAAAAAACGTTTCTTTTATTTTTCCGTCATATATTCCAACGAATTTCCATTATTTCACCTTTCTTTTCAGCAGTTCGCACCGATTTCACAAAAAAACTGCATTTTCATCCATACAACACCAGCTTTTTGTCATGCTCCGCCCCATAAGAAATTGTTATTTATCTGTCACGATTGTACTTTATTTCAGTCATAGCAGCCCTTCTCTAAAAGAAAAACACCTGCCTTTCAACAGGTGTTTGATGGTATCCGTAAAGTTAATGCTCGTGTCGAAATCCTGATTTCGCCTTAAGATTCCGTTTTCTTTCTGAACAGTCCGCCGATGTCAAATCCGTGTTTTTCCTTCTGCTCCTCATCGCCGCCTTCAGAAATAAATTCGATATAACGGCCCGTGCCGATGGCAACGCAGCTAACCGCATCCTCCGCAACCATCGCGTGGATGCCCGTTCTGCTCTGAATCAGCTTATCCAGACCATACAGCAGGCTGCCGCCGCCCGTCATAACAATCCCTCTTTCGTAGATATCCGCCGCCAGCTCAGGGGGTGTTTTCTCCAGAACGCCATGCACCGCCTCCGCGATTGCCGCAACGGATTCCTGCAATGCCTCCAGCATTTCGTCCGAGGTTACGGTAAAATTCTTCGGCAGTCCCGTAATCAGGTTCCTGCCGCGCACATCCATGCTTACCGGAATGGTACGCTCAAATGCCGTACCGATTTTAATTTTCAGATCCTCCGCCGTTCTTTCGCCAATCAGCACATTGTGCTTCTTTCTGATGTAGCGAATGATGGCATCGTCAAAATTATCCCCCGCAATCTTCAGGGAATAGCTGACTACCGTTCCCCCAAGGGAAATCACCGCAATATCCGTTGTGCCGCCGCCGATGTCTACCACCATACTGCCGCACGCACGGGAAATATCAATCCCTGAACCAATCGCCGCCGCAATCGGTTCTTCAATAATATGCACCCTTCTTGCGCCTGCCTGTCGGGTTGCATCCTCAACGGCTCTTTTTTCCACCTCTGTTACGCTGCTTGGTACGCAAACCGCAATGGTCGGCTTCACGAAGGAACGCTTTCCCATCGCCTTTTCAATAAAATACTGCAGCATTTTTTCCGTTACCTCATAATTGGAAATAACGCCTTCACGCAAAGGACGAATCGCAACGATATTGCCGGGAGTTCTCCCCAGCATACGTCTCGCTTCCTCACCCACAGCTAAAATCGTATTGGTGTCTTTATCGATGGCAACCACAGAGGGTTCCCGAATCACGATGCCCTGCCCCTTAATATATACCAGAACAGTGGCAGTACCCAGGTCAATGCCGATATTCTCGCCAAAACTCATAAAATTAAACATACCGCCGCTCCTTTGTTCTTTCCGTCAAAAATTTTTTCTATGTCTTTTCAGTATACTGGAATCTTGCGCTCTTGAAAAGCCCCGTTTATAGAAAAAACAACATTTTTCTTCTATATGAATCGGAATCTGCGTTATTTTTCCTTATTTCAGCTGTTCTTCCATCACCTGCAGACCCTTTTGCAGCTGCGTATCCTGCTCTGCGGGGATCTCTGTCAGCGGTGTGCCGCTGTATGCTTCGGGCAGCTCCACCTTTTCATCCGGTTCAATGCCAACCCCATGGATGGAGGTGCCGTTCGGCGTATAGTATTTCTGTACCGTCACATTCAGACCGGAGCCGTCCGGCAAAACAAACAGCCGCTGCACCAGGCCCTTGCCGAAGGTCTGGTTGCCCACCAGTGTGCCGCGCCCCGTATCCTTCACCGCGCCTGCGAAAATCTCCGACGCACTGGCGCTGTTTTCATTCACCAGCACTACCAGCGGAATATCCAGATATTTCTCATCACATTTCAAATCATTTCTGTTTTGCTTTTTGTCCAGAGTATAAACCATCGTGCCCTCCGGCAGCAGCTCATCCCCGATTTCATATACAGAACGCACCAGACCACCCGGGTTATCCCGCAAATCCAGAATCAGCCCCTTCATGCCGTCCTTCTGCAGTGCCGTCAGTGCCTCCTTGAATTGGCTGTAAGTGTTTTCCTTAAAACCGCTGATGGAAATATACCCGATTTTGTTCTCCATCATACGGGAGGAAACGCTTTCCACCTCAACCGTTGCACGTTCCATGGTAAATTCCTTCTCCTCATCGCCGCGCTGCACCCGAATCGTAACCGCAGTGCCCTTCTCGCCGTGAATCTTTGCCGCAACATCCGAAAGCAGCTTTCCCTTCATATCCTCGCCATCCACGCCGATAATCACGTCGCCCGCCTGCAGGCCTGCCGTTTCCGCCGGCTGTCCAGGCATCACGCTGCTGATGACAACCTCGCCGTCCTGCGTAGTGTAAATCTCAATCCCCACGCCGTCAAAGTTCCCGTTGGTGTTGGTAAGATATTGCCGCAGGTTTTCCTTCGGCATATAATATGTATACTTATCTCCCACGCCGGCAAGCATCCCTGCAAAAAGCGTATCCTCCAGCTTGCCTTGGTCTATGTCCTCCACATAATATTTATCCAGATAGCTCTGTATCATATCCACCTTTGCATCCTTGCTCATGCTGATTTCAAAGGGAAGAACATGCCATGGAATTGCGCGGCAGATGGGCTTCCATGCCAGATTCAGCACCACAACCAACGCCAGTGCCACACCAAAGCCCTTCCAAAAGTCTTTTCTTTTCATTGTATCACCTCTTTTTCAATCTTGCTTTATCCTATGTTTCCCCAAAGGGAATTATCCTATAAGAAAGGGGAAGTATTCTCCAAAACACTTCCCCTCTTTTTTCATTGTTATTTTGTTTTTCCGACTGCTTATACCCGCAGATGCTTACGAATCGAGGATACGCTGCCGATAACCCCCAGTGCCACACCAAAAATGATGCCGAAGGGGAACAGGAATCCAAATACATCCCCCGTCAGACGGAACTGGATAAATTTAATCATAGGCAGATAATCGAAAATTGCACTCGTCACCTTCGTATAAATCGGAAGTCCCAGCACCAGCGGCACCAACGCACCGACGATACCGATGATAATCCCTTCCACAATGAAGGGCCACCGGATAAACCAGTCTGTCGCCCCAACATATTTCATGATGTTAATTTCCACCCGTCGGTTCATCACGGAAATACGAATGGTGTTAATGATAATCATAATGGAAATCACACCCAGCAGCAACATAACCAGTACGCTCCCGACATTGAACACACGGCTCGCCTTCAGCAATACCTCTGTCTCTGTCTGCCCATGCCGAATGTTGTCAATCCCGTCAATTTTTTCCAATGCAGTCAGCACTGCATCCTGATTTTCAATATTGTCCAGGGAAATCGAAAAGGAATGGGATAAAGGATTGTTCTCCCCATCCAGACCCACAAAGATATCCTCGTCCGCGCCCCAGTCCTTTTTCAGCTCCACCAGAGCATCCGAAGGGGAAATATATTCCACGCTCTGCACATGGTCTATCTTTGCAATTTCATCTTTCATATTTTCAATCTGTTCCCCACTCAGGTCTCCCTTCAGGAAAACGGAAATGCCAATGGAATCCTCCATCTGCCCCAGCATATACCGCAGATTGCTCCCTACGCAGTAGGAAAAGGATAAAATAGAGATGCAGGCTGCAACAGCGACAATGGAAGCCATGGTCATTAGCATATTCATCTTCAGTCCGCTGAGACCCTCTCTTATAAAATATCTAATCGTACTAGGCTTCATCGCTATAACCACCTTTTTCAATATCTCTTATAATGTGACCCTTATGCAGCGTAACCACGCGCTTCTGCATCGCATCTACAATATCTCTCGCATGGGTTGCCATAACGATGGTTGTCCCACGCTTGTTGATGTCATCCAGCAGCTTCATAATGCCGTATGCTGTTTCGGGGTCAAGGTTCCCTGTCGGCTCGTCGCAGATTAAGATAGGGGGATTATTCGCAATGGCTCTTGCCAGTGCCGTTCTCTGCTGCTCCCCACCGGAAAGCTGATTGGGATAGCTTCTGCCCTTCTGTCCCAGCCCAACCAGAGAAAGCACGGCAGGCACGTTTCTGCGGATAATGCGTCCGGGTGCCTCGATCACACGCATCGCAAACGCCACATTTTCATATACCGTTTTATTGGGAAGCAGACGGAAGTCCTGAAACACAACCCCCAGATTACGCCGCAGATAAGGGATCTGCCTTCTGTTCAGTTCATTTGTTTTCACTTTATTGATGATAATATCCCCTTCGGTCGGGTCAAGCTCCTTCAAAAGCAGCTTCATCAGCGTGGATTTCCCCGAACCGCTCGAACCAACGATGAATACAAATTCACCCTTGTTGATGTGCAGGTTGATGTTTTCCACACCCGTAGAACCGTTGGGATATACCTTTGTTACGTTATTCATGTGAATCATAACGTATCTCCCTCTTTCTGAAAAAGTTTTATTCTAAAAAACGACGGATGTTCCCATATTTCGTCTTTACACATTTTAAGATTATACCATAAATAAAATAAGCGAACAAGTAGCAGAGCCTTGGTAAACCTTTCGATTTTATTAAAATCCTCTTAATTTTTCCGTTTTCCACAAAAAAAGAGGGAGCAAAGATGCCCCCTCAGTTTTTCAGTTTTGCTTAATATGCCATTTTATCCATGTAAATCATGTATTTGCTTACCATCAGCGTAATCTTGAAGATAATCGCATCATCAAAATTCCGCAAATCCAAGCCGGTCATCTTCTGCAGCTTATCCAGTCTGTATACCAGTGTATTTCTGTGGATATACAGCTGACGGCTTGTTTCGGATACGTTCAAGTTGTTTTCAAAGAATTTATTTACCGTTGCCAGTGTTTCATCATCGAAATCATCCATCGTCAGCCCATGCAGAACCTCCTTGATGAACATCCGGCACAGCGGCAGAGGCAGCTGATAAATCAGGCGGCCGATGCCCAGCTTTTCATAGTTCACGATATATTTATCCGTCTCGAAGATTTTGCCAACCTCCAGCGCCATCTTCGCTTCCTTATAGGAACGGGAAACATCCTTCAAATCGCTTACAATCGTACCGCTGGAAATATAAACACGGCTGTTTGTTTCCGCATTCAGTGTTTCCTCGATGGTCTTTGCAATGCGGTCGATTTCGTCCGCGGTTTCCTTCTCGCGCAGCTCCTTCACCAGAATAATGCTGTGCTCATCCACCGCCGTTACAAAATCCTTTGTTTTTGCAGGGAAAATGCTCCGTACAATTTCCACCACATTCATTTCCTTATCAATATTCGTTTCAATCAAATACACGATACGATGTACGTTATTTTCAATATGCAGCTTCTTCGCGCGGCTGTAAATATCCACCAGCAGCAGGTTATCCAGCAGCAGATTCTTGATAAAGTTGTCCTTATCATATCTTTCTTTATACGCAACCAGAAGGCTCTGAATCTGGAATGCGGCAATCTTGCCGATCTGATAGCCGGATTCGTCCTCCCCCTTCACCTGAATCACATACTCAGGCACGCCGTTGTCATAAATCTTAAAATACTGATAGCCCAGAATTAACTGACTTTCCGCAGGGGAACTGATAAAATTCTCCACCGCATCAATCTGACGGCCGATCATATTTTCCTCTGTGGTGGCAATCACCTTGCCTTCCTTTTCCACAACGCTCAGTTCTTTTCTCGTGATACTTTTCAGTCCGTCGATGGTACTCTGCAAAATCTGATTTGAAATCATCGCTTTCACCTCAATACTTTTCTCTGCATCTGAAATGCAGCTATTCTGTTTTTGCTTCTCTGTATAAATTGCCTAAAAACCTCTCTGCGAAGAGGTATCAAATTCGCCTATGCTCATTTTATAACAAAATGACAAAAAAAGAAAGAGGAAAGTATAAAAAAACAGTAAAAATCTCTTTCAGCTTGATTTTTACATAAAAATAGGGTCTGTTTTTTATTAAAACTGACCCTTGCTTTTCAGAATACTACGGTAAAACCTCATTTTTTCGTTCTCTTTACGCTGTCATTTTTTACTTATCCCCGACCGCGTTTCTCAAAACTTCCCGAATATCCGGCAAACGAAAAAAGGCATTTCGGTCGATATTCATAATAATTCTTTTTCCGAAATGCACTTCTTTCTTTGAAAAAACACAAAAGAATGTTTCCCGTCCTTCACCGGCATACTTTCCCGTTGTCGGAACTGCCGTTTTCCCCTGCACAATTCCGACAAAAGTCCTGCCGCATTCTCCTCTTTTTTGTCCAAAATGATTCGCGCCGCGTGGGGCATTTTCTCTTAACGTCCCCTTGTTCTGAGAACCGTCAGCGCAAATTTCGGCAGACGCATCATGCGCCGCCATCTCGTCGGCTGTGTAATCAGGCGGTGGAACCATTCCAGTCCCAGTCTGCGGAAAATCTTCGGTGCCCGCTTCACATTGCCTGCCATCACGTCAAAGCTGCCGCCAACGCCAATGGCTACCTTCGCTCCAACCAGACGGATGTTGTCATAAATCCATTTTTCCTGCTTGGGCGCACCCAGTCCTACCAGCAGTATGGACGGAGCCTTCTTTTTTATGTCCTGAATGATTTTCTTTTCCTCTTTTTCGTCGAAATAGCCGTTATGCACGCCCACAATCTTCAGTCCGGGGTATTTCTTCATCATTTTTCTTGCCGCCGTTGCCGCAACTCCGGGCGCGCCGCCGAAGAAATAAAAGGTTTCCTCGCTCGCCGCAAGGTCTGCCATCAGGTTCTGCGTCAGGTCGTAGCCTGCCACGCGCTCCTGCAAGCGAATCTCGCTGTATTTGGATGCCCATACAACACCGATTCCGTCCGGCACAACCAAGTCCGCCTCCCGCAGAATGCTCATCAGCTCTGCGTCCTTTCTTGCCTCCATCACAATTTCCGGATTAGGGGTACAGATGAAATGCTGCCCTTTTTCCTTGAGCAGTCCTTCTGCCCGTGCTACAGCCTCGTCCATCGTCACAACATCGAAGGGCACCCCTAATATGTGTGTTTTCCTGTTCATACTACGCTCCCCCTTATTTTTTTCTGCGCTCCAGCAGCTTTTCCAGATATCTTTCGTTCTTGTGTGCCATTTTCTCCAGTTCCTTTTCCTTCTGCGCAAGCTTCGCCACATAGCTTTCCTTGTTTTGGATAACATCCTCCACCAGAGCCAGTGTTTTCTCCTTGTCAAATTCCTTCAGCTTGCCGCCGCTGGGCATATCCAGCTTCTCCAGATAATATTCGATCTTAGGGTCATAAATAAAGCCAATCAGCGGCACTCTCTGTCTTGCCGCAAAAATCAGCGTATGCAGACGCATGCTCAGAATGAAATCCGCCTGAGAAATAATCCCCATTACCTCATAGGGAGAGTAGCTGCTCTTTAAAATATAAGCGTTCTGCTTCATTTTTTTGCGTACCTTTTCGCTCACCGTCACGTCATGCGGCATCTGCATGCTCAAAAATACGATGTTCCGCTGATATTTTTCCACAATGATATCACATAATTCCGCAAATTGCCCGATGAATTTGTCCATATCCTTCCAGTTGCGGACAGAAACCACAACCATCGGCTTATCTGTCGGAATCCCTTCTTCTCTGAGGATTTCCTGTGTTTTCTCCTCGCTCACGCCGTCCATTGTAAATACAGGGTCAGCCGTCACAAAGCATTTCTTCGGGTTTACCCCCATAGAAAGCAGCTCCTCGTAGGAGTTTTCCTCTCGCAGTGTAATCAAATCCGCCTTATTCACCACCTGCTTCACCAGTCTGCGGTTGCGCTTGCCGGAAACAGGCCCGATGCCGTTTGCGTAAAGCATCACCTTTTTGCGCATCAGCTTTGCCGCCGCCGTAATCGAAAGGTAATACATCAGAGAACGGGTAGAGGTGCTGTCCTGCAGCAAGGAGCCGCCGCCCGAAAGCAGCACGTCACACCTGTGAATTGCACGGAACACATCCATGAATCCAAAGCGGTATACCGCCTCAATCCCGTATTTCTCCTTTGTTTCCTTCGGCTTGTTGGAAAGCACGGTAATATGGTAATTCTCGCCCATCTGCTGAATATTCTTGTGCATGGAAAGCATGATTGCCTCGTCGCCCGTGTTGTTAAAGCCGTAATAGCCGCTCATCACCACGTTGTACTGCTTTTCATGGCTTTCCTTCCATGCCGCATTATATGCACACACGCAGTCGCCCGCCATCTTCGTTACGGAATAATATTGGAAGATGACCTCTCTGCCGTATGCGCCCATTTTCTGCCGCTGTTCATCCGTCAGGTCATTGAATGTATGCACCACATCCCGATACAGCAGATTTTCGTTGGAAAGCTCGCACCCACGACAGCAGAAGTTGTTTTCCTGTGCCAGCTCCAGCTTATCCTCCCCGAACAGCCCGATGTAGCCTTCATTCCCTGCAACGATAACAGGCTTTTCTGCCGCCATTGCCTCCAGAGCCGCGCGGCTTACGCCAACAAAAACATCTGCCACCGCTACCAGCTCATTGATATCCGTTCTGCCGCCCGTCATGGTGATACATTCTCTGCCGATTTGCACATTCACTCTTTTGGATTCCGCCAAAAGCTCGTCAAACACATCCCCGCCGCCGACAATCAGCATTCGCAGTCCGGGGATTGCCTGCGCCAGCTTCGGCGCAATCGCAATCAGCTGTCTTGCCACCAGTGCGCGGCTTTCGTCCATGCGGCTGACATAAACCAGTGTCGGCTCCTCCGCCTGCAAGCCAAATTCCGCCCGCACCTTCGCGCCGTCCGTCTCAGGAGAAAATTTTTCGGTATCAATCCCGTTGATGGTCACAAAAATATCCTCATACCGCACCTTATAATTTTCCATCAGATACTCGCGAATATCGTCGCTGACCGCAATCACCTTCTGCCCCCAGTTGGAGATGTATTTCAGCCCCATCCCCGTATAAAATACCCAATGCGCGGAGGTCACAAAGGTAAAGCTGTTTTTCATTCTTTCCTTCAGAAGTCCGCAGACAAAGCTTGGAATTCTCGCATGCGAATGAACAATATCTACCTTTTCCTTTTTGATAATTTTTTTCAAAATGAAATAGGAGCGCGCCATTTTCAGCACATTTCTCTGGTTCAGCGGCACATGGTAATGGCGAATCCCTGCCTCTGCCAGCTCCTTTTCGTAAACGCCGCCGTTGGAGGCAACAATAATATCATAGCCCTGCTTTTTCAGCTCCTTGGAAAGCTCCACCACATGGGTTTCCGCCCCGCCGATTTCCAGCCCCATCAGAGCCATCAGAATTTTATACTTTTTCATGTCTTAACCCCCACTCATTCGCTGATGCTTGTGATTTTCATTACGGGTTTCGCATATTTTGTCGCTACATTCATTTCGGAATTTGCCTTCATTTCCACAACACCGTCCACGAAATAGCCCTCGTCCTTCTCCACCACAGGGCCGTCAATCGTCAGCGTCACGCTGTAATAATCGGGAAATTCCACAGGCTGAATCGTGCCGTCATTCAGCAGTACATTTTTCAGAAACGGCTCGTGCTTCACTGCCGTAATCGTCCCTAAGCAGATGCCTGTTTTCTCGTCATAGATTTTATCCCCCTCATGCAGCGCATTGACCGTTGCCATCCGCACCTCGTCAATCAGTGCCGTATAGGTTCTCTGCTCCTCGGAGTCGTCCACCCCTGCGGATTCCTTCTGATTCACCACGCCGAATTTGAACACCGCCACCGCGCAGAGCGCAACCACAACTACGATAATGAGGATATCCACAATGTTCGGTTTTCTCTTTGCCATATCACTCACCATCCCTTACTTCTACAACAATGCCCTTAAAGGCATAGCCCTTGCCCTTGACATTCAGCTCCATCCCGACCTTCACGGTCGTTCCTTCCACGGTAATATCCTTTTCCGTTTCCGTTCCGCTTCCTTCAATCGTCACATAAATATTGCTGTAGCCGTCCACAGGCACCTTTTCATATTTCCCCGTGGTACGGTTGAACATCGTTTCCGTAAACGGCTCTGTTTTCACATCCTTCACCGTACCCAGATAGGTCGAGGTGGAGCTTTCATAGGCATTGCCGCCCACAACGGGGAAATTCGCCGTTTCCGCGACAACCTCCTCGCCCATCACCACATAGGAATAGGTCTTTGTATCCGCGCCGCCCTCTGCCGCGCTTCTGCCGCCCAAAAGCATCCTTCCGCCGACAATGCCGACAATTATTACAATCAGAATCAGCAAAATATCCACGATATTGAAAATACCGAATACCTTCTTACTTTTCATTTTCCTGCCTCCAGATAGAGTTTTTCGATTTTTCTTGTCATCTGCTCTGCCAAAAAGGTCGCCTCGGCATCCCTCTTTGCCTGTGCGCCAAAGGCGCTTCGCTTCGCGTCATCCGCAAGCAGCTCGTCCAGTCTCTCCGCCAGTGCGTCGCTGTCCCCGACAGGAATCAGAAAGCCATTTTCGCCATGGCGAATCACCTCTGCCACGCCGCCGCTGTCCGTCCCGACCGCCGGAATCCCTGCAATCATGCTTTCCAGAATAGAAAGGCACAATGCCTCCGCCTTCGATGTAATCACCGCAATATCAAGCGCCGCCTCTATTTTTTCCACATCCTGCAAAAAGCCTGTAAACGTCACATGTTCACGAATGCCAAGCGCCGCCGCCTTCTGTTCCAGCTGCTTGCGCAGACTGCCGTCTCCGACAATGTAAAACCGCACATCCTTCCGCTTTTCCAGAAGCCTTTTCGCGCCAAGCAAAAAGGTTTCATGATCCTTCACTTCCTCCAGACGCGCGACCATGCCGACCGCCTTCTCCCCTGCCTTGCCGCCAAAGGAGGAAAGCAGTGCCGCCTTTTCCTCTGCGCTCGGAATGGGAATCCGCTCAATGCCGTTATAAACCACCGCAATTTCCTGCGGCTTTGTGCCGCCTGCAATCATGCTTCTGCGTACCGCCTTGCTGACCGCAATGATTTTATCACTGAACACCGCATTGATTTCTCTGCGGAGAATCTTCTTTGCCAGTCCGCCCGGCGCGCCCTCCATGCAGTGCTTTGTATTGAAGATATATGGCACTCTCGCCCGTCTTGCCGCCATGCGCGCCGTCATGCTCGCATGCGTATGCACAATATCCGGCCTTTCCGCGCGGAAAATTTTCGCCAACGCCTTGAATGCCTTCCTGTCGAAAGATTTGTCCTCCATCTCCTCCATCGCAAGCACAGGCACATCCAATGCCTGCACCGCCGCCACCAGAAGGCTGTCATGCGGCAGAACCACCTGCACCGCAAATTTTTCTCTGTTATGATATTTCAGATAATACAATAGCCAACGCCCTGCGCCGCCAATATTTCTGTCTGTCAGAACATGGAGGATTTTCATTCTTTTTTCCGTCATTTCATTTCCTCCGTTTCTCTTTCGCCCTTCTTTTCTGCCACACGCACCGTTGCCATGCCGATGCCGATGAAGCACCAGAAGAACAGCACAATGCGGTAATCAAACCAGAGGTGATCCGTCAGCCCCTGCAATAAAAGCCCTGCAAAGCCGCCGAAGATTGCCCCCAGCAGAAAACGGAACCGCTTCGGTGCCGTCCGCATACCGCTGTAAAGCCTCTGGAAGAAGAACAAAAGCAGCAGCAGCAGTACAGCAAAGCCGACAATCCCCAGTTCGATGAATTCCTGTAAGAACAGATTATGCGCGTGGTACGCATTCGCCGCCTCAAAGGAGAACAGCGGATAAATCTGATTAAATGCACCGATTCCGATGCCCGTCACCCAATAATGGCGAATGATATCCAACGCCGCCGTATAAATCGACACACGGTACAGCGAGGAGGAGTCGCTCATCGTAACGGAGCTTGCAATTCTCGCCCACAGACCTGCCGGCAGAATAAACGGCATCAGCAAAAGCAGCACCACCCCAAGGGGAATCAGCCGCTTTTCGGAAAGCAGCACGAAAAGTCCTGCCGAGAACATCAGCCCAAGCATTGCCCCACGAGAGCCCGTTGCCACAAGGCCCAGACAAATCACACCGAAGCAGCCTGTATAATATAATCTGCCGCACCAGTTTTTCATCTTCCAGATCATCCCTGCCGCCAGAGAACCGACCAGAATCAGGTATTCCCCCAGAACATTCGGGTTGCTGAAGGTTGCATACGCGCGCGTGGTGATGTCAAAGCTTTCCTCATCCACCCATGCGGCATCCATTTCCACCCCAATGATATATTGATATACCGCGTAAAGCGCAATCAGCGCCCCTACGGTAATCAGTACCCAAAGCACAAAATTCAGCTTTTCTTCTGTATCAATGGCATCCTTTGCCACAAAGAATACCGCCATCAGAATCAGGAACAGGCTCATTGCCAGCAGTGCCGAAGGGAAGGCATAGCTTGTCACCCCTGCATAAAGGATACAAACCCCGAAGCAGCCCAGAAGCACGCTCACCATGCTCGTCCGCTGCATCCGGATTCTTCCCAGAAAAAGCTGAATGAAATACAGCACAAAGGTTCCCAGAACCAGAACCGCCAGAAGCATCGTCGGCAGAACGGGAATCGCCGCCACAATCCCTGCCAAACAGAAAATCAGGAAATTCTGATTAAATACGCGCAGGAAAAAGCTTTCGCCCATTGCCGCCGCAAGGCCGTTGCTTTCTCTGCGCACCGCCATGCCGCTCCAATGCACCAGATTATGCCAGAACCGCGGCAAAATCCCCTGCCTTGTATTGAGCCTTCTATCCCAGTTTGCACGCAAAAAGTCAAGAATCGCGCTGTTTTCAAACGCATTTTTGAATCCCCTGCAAATTGCCGCATAAATGCTGTACGCAATGCTGTTCATCCAGACAGAGCGCAGCAGCGTGCAGATTGCCGCAAGCAGGCGGAAACAAAAGCTGTCTTCAATTATCGCAGAAATTTTTTCTGTCATCGTATACGTTCTCCGTTTTTTCCTCTTACGGGGTGCGCCTTGCGCCGTTTCCCCGCCTCCTCTGTGCCGCAGCCTTTTCAGCATGCCAAACACAAACTCACCTTCCTCAATTTTCAGAAGCCTTGCAAAAAGCATGTAGGCAGCCACGCCAACGCCGCCGCAGATGCAAAGCAGCAGAATCTGCCCAAGCACGCGTCCGCCCAGTCTCGGCAGCAGCAGCCATTTGCACCCAAGCACCGGCACGAGCATCCCTGCCGCCGCCAGAAGCATCCGCCCAATCTGGAGTACAAAGCCCTTATCCAGAATATCGGGATACTGCTTCACCGCCGGAATCAGAAGCACTGCCGCCGCCGCTGTGGAGGAAACCGCCGCAGAAAGCGCCAGACCGCCAATCCCCATCGGCTTCAGCAAAAGCCAACACAAAACCGCATTGATAACGATAGAAACCAGTCCCGAATAAAACGGGGTTTTCCCGTCCTGATTCGCATAAAAGGCGCGGCTCAGAATATTCTGCACGCCGTAGCCAACCATGCCCAATGCAAAGAAGAATAGCGCCGCCGCCGTCAGCTGTGTTGCCGTTTCGTCAAAGGCCCCTCTCTGGTAAATCAGCGAAACCACAGGCTGTGCCAGAGCCATCAGTCCCACCGTCATGGGAATCAGCAGGAAAATCATCGATTTCAGCGTCCCTCTGACCGCCAGTCCGAATTCCTTTTTATCCTCCGTCATACGGGAAAATTTCGGAAACACCATATTTGCAATCGCAAGCACGAAAACGCCCACGATAATCGTATACAGGTTATTCGCATATTCCAATGCAGAAACGCCCAGCTCCCCGTTCACCGCACTGCCCTCCGAAAGCTGCGAAGCAAAGCGCGTATTTACCATAAAGTTAATCGGCTGAATCCATGTGCTGACCATAACCGGCAGCATCAGCCTCCCGATTTTTCTCAGCCCGTCATCCTTAAAATGAAAATCCGGGCGATAATGATAGCCCTTCCTCCAAAGGGACGGAATCTGGATTACCGCCTGCATCGCCCAGCCAATCAGAAACGCCGCCGTCAGCCCCAGAATCCCGAATTTCTCGTTAAAGAAAATATAATACAGAATCAAAACGCCGTTGGAAACCACGCTCAGTGCCGCAGGCACATTAAATTCCTCCAACGACTGCAAAATCCCCACAAAGGAAAAGGCAACCGCCGTAAAGAGCATCGTCGGGAAAAGCATCCGCAGAAGTCCCACGCAAAGCGTCACCGTTTCCACATCATAGCCGGGCGCAATCAGAAGCGTCAGCGGCTTTGCAAACGCCATCCCCAGAAGCATCATCAAAAGCGTAACGGTCGAAATCATCGTAATAAAGCGGTTCGCAAGCGAAAACGCCTCCTGCCGCCCCTTTTTCTGCAAGTATTCCACAAAAACAGGGATGAAGCTTGCAGAAATTGCCGATGCAAAAATCACATCAAAAAAGGTACGGGGAATCCGGCTTGCCAGCAAAAATGCCGCCGCCTGCATATCCGTTCCGTAGTTTGCCGCCAGAAGCTGCTCGCGCACCATTCCCAGTATTTTCCCAAAAAGGGTAATTAACATCATGAAGCTGACGGTTTTCACCGCCTGATTGCCTTTTTCTGACATAATAAACTCCTAAAATCCATTGAAAATTTGTTTTCTTTCGTGTCAATCGGTAAAAATACTCCTTGTAATCCACCTTATATAGTACCTTATTCTCCCTTTTTTTACAACCAAAAGCGGAGAATCCAAAAAAAATGTTTTCGGGAGAAGCTCCCCCGAAAACATCTGCATTTTTATTTGATATTAACTGCTTCGTATGTCACAGCGCCGTCCTTCACACGGAAGCGCAGCATTTTATAATTCGGGTTTACCGTCCCGTCTGCCTTCCAGAGATCGGGCAGGTTGATGTAGCGCACGCCGTCCTTTGTGGAGGTCCAGTAAGACGTACTGCCGCAGGAGATCACAAATACCTTCTTGCCCTGCTCCACATACTTGCTCAGAATCGCGCGGAAATAATTGGTTTCCGCCGCGGAGCTGAATGCAGAAGGGGTCTTGTCCATCACCAGAACAATGGTGCTGTTGTTTGCCGCATCAATGTCTCTTGTGAAGCTTGCCCACTGAGAGGGGTTTGTTGCGGTAATGCCGCCCTTTGCCGCAGAAAGCATTGCCACACTCACGCCGCCCCTGTTCAGGAAACGATAGCTCCCGTTCCATGTCAGAGAATCCACCTTGTTTGCCGTCTGCAAATCGTTTTTGCCGCCGTAAATTGCCACATTTGCGTTTGCATCCACATAGGCCTTCGCCTTTTCTCTTGCGGAAGTATAGGCTGCCGCATCAATCTTATTTGCGCCTGTGTATGCAAGCTTGCCCGCTACGTTGAAATAATGCGCCCCGTCATTTGCTTTTGTCACCGTCTGGTTCAGCACATCCTTCGCCGCCGCTGCCGCAGGTGCCTTGACTGCCGCCGCATTGCCAACCGTTACGGTAATGTATGCAATTGCGCCGTCCTTTTCGCATTTGATATAGGTAGAGCCTTCCTTTTTCGCCGTGAAGTGATTGCCGGAAACAGTACCAACGCTTTCATCCGCCACGCTGTAATTTGTGCTTGTGGATGCCCAGTAGGAGAACCCATCCTGATCGTATGCGTTCATGGCAATCGTTGCCGTTTCGCCTGCCTTGTTCAGCTTGATGCTTGCATTTGTGGGGCTGAGTCTTGCCACCTTGCCGCTCACCACATTCTGCTGATATGCCACCAGATTGTTATAGGTTGCAATGACAGTAAATGTGCCGCTTGTCTTGGGTGTGAAGCTGTAGCCGCTCCATGTCCCTTCCACGCCGACAGCATCCAGTGTCACCTGCTCTGCCGGAATTTCAATGCGGTTGTAATGCTCATCCAGACCATACACCGTAAAGGTAATGGGCTTGCCTGTCAGTGTTCTTGTCATAGAGGGCTGCATCCGGATTTCCTGCACTGCACCCTTTTCTGCCGTCTGGAAAATGCCGACTGCGTTGATTACCCTACGTTCAGAGCCTTCGGAAACCTTGTTTACCACATTCACAGAGGAATCCTCTGTTGTTTTCACCGCCATGGTAGAGGAGCCGCCGCCGTCTAGGTGCATTGCCTCATACGCGCCGTATTCCTGCATCAGCACGCCCATTTCCCAGTGTGTTGCGCCAATGCTGTCCCCTCTGCCGTCCACAACCATGAAAATTGCGGTCTTGCCATCCTTGGAAACGCCGAATGCCGTTCTGGGCTGTCTGCCCTTCGCAACAATGGAGTTTGCCTCTGTGATTTTCCCGTCAACCAACAGCTTGCCGCCGCCGCCAAAGGCGGTTTCCATCCCGTCCAGGTTCACAGAGGAATTGATATCCAATGTCATCTGGTCGCCCACCTCGAACATATATGCCGCCTTATCGCGATAATCGCCGCTCATCACGATTAAGTAGCCATCCTCCGGAACCGCTACGGTTTCGCCCTTTTCGGAAATCTGCGTAATCGTGTCATTCTGCACCACAAATTTCACAAGGTTCTGGAAACGGTTATCCAAACCGGAGGTATTTGTCATGGCATTTCTGTCCAGATAAATCGGGAATACCATGGAGGTTACCTTATTCAAAGATGCAAGCTCCATCATCTTTTTCTCGTTGCCGCATTTCGCCGTCATGGTGAAATAATCGAAGAAGGGGTTGCCGTTCTCATCCATGAAGAACGCCGCATACTGCCCCTCGCCCTTGTTTATGCTTGTCCCCGCGGAAATTACCTCGCCGTCTCGCACAATCGGGCCAAATGCCGCAGAATAGGAGCCGCTCAAGCCGAAGAAGTCAGAGTTTACCCCAGCAACCGCGCCGTTATCCGTCAAGAGCTTCTTAACGGTTTCCTTCAAACCATAGTCCGTCTTGCTTTCCACTTCCTTGAATTGCAGTGTACTTTCCGTCAGGTCAACCTTCAGCACATGTATATTCTGAATACCCGCATCCGTCATACGGCTGCTCTTTTCGTATGTCACCCCGCGGGTTACGGTTTTCTCCGTTTTCTGGTTATAATAGGTCGTTGCCGCATACGCCGTTTCCGTCCCCAGATAGCTCAGGGGGGAAAGCAGCAGCACTGCGGCGAGCGCCATCCCCATGGCACGCTTTGCCGTTTTCTTGTTTCTGTTCATTCCCTCATCTCCTTTGATCAACGCATCATAAACATACTTTTTATTCAGACGGAAACCGTTCGGAAAAGTTCCCGTATTTTTCTGATTCTGTCAAATATCATATCACAATGCAATGCGTTTTTGTTCCTTTTTCGGAAAACTTAAAGAAATTGTAAAACTTTAAAGAAATTGTAAAACTTTTCGGCACAAAAAAAGAGTGCCGTTCCCTGCACTCTCTTTTCATTCCTTCACAACCTCGATTTTTTCTATGCCATACGCCCGAAAAAGCGGCAGCAGCTCTGCTGTGATTTCCTCTCCGCTTGCCGCAATCGGAATCGCCGGTGGGCAGGAAACACAGGGGCTTGCACAAATCCGTCCCACCGCTTCTTCACAGGAAATCTCCTCCCATCTGCCGAAAATTGCCTCCCGAATCCGCATTTTTTGCTTCGGCAGAATTTGCGGCATCTGTGAGGGTTCGATTTTTTCCTTCTGCGGCAAGCGCTCCAGTGCCTTTTCAATGCGCTGAAAATCCCGTTCCGTATTTTCGGGGGTTGCCATCAGCACCACCGCATCCAAATCGGCAAATTCACATTCGACTTCATGCGCACGCAAAACTTCTGCGACCTCTCTGCCGCGATAGCCCTTTTCGCCCGTAAAAATTGTCAGCTTCAGAGGGTCGCTGTCCATCATGACTGTCCACCCCTGCTTTTTTAGCTGTCCTCTCAGGTGTCCAATCTGTCCAATCGTCCACTGCAATTTTTCCCGATAGCCCTCCGCCAGATAGCGGTTGCACAAATCCAGAGACTGCAAAATCAGATAGGAGGGGCTTGTCGAGCCAAACAGCTCCATGGCTTTTTTCGCCTGTCTGCCAACCCTTTCCGCCCATTCCGCCGACAAATGCAGATACGCGCCGCCCGTCAGCACAGGCAAGGTTTTGTGCGCGGAATCGCAGCTCATCGCCGCCCCCAAATCCAATGGATGCTTAGATGGGTGCAGAAATTTCAGATATGCTCCATGCGCATTATCTACCAAAAGCGGCACACCCGCCGCCCTGCAAGCCACCGCAATTCCCTTGATATCCGGGGAACCTCCCAGATAATCCGGCGCGGTAATATAAACGGCGAAAGCACTTGATTTTTTCAGCCCTTCGGCTACCTGCTCCGCCGTAATAGGGCAGGCGCAGAGGGATTTTGCTCCTTCCGGAAACAGCCATTCCACATCCACATCCAGCAGGGCACAGCTATACAAAAATGCCTTATGGGCATTGCGCGCCGCCAGAATCACAGGGCGTTCCGTGCGGTTCTTCCTCTCCTGCAGCGCAAGAAACAGCATGGTACGGATGCACTGCGAGGAGCCCTCCGTCCCATAAATCGTCCTGCCAAAGCCAAAAAGCGCGTTCGCATTTTTCT
>NZ_BHVZ01000013.1 GCF_003865035.1 Anaerotignum faecicola | reverse complement strand
CCGCCGATTCTGATCGGCAAGCGCAAAAAAGAGGAAATTTATGCCGAGGCAAGGGAGCTGCTGAAAAAAATGGGACTGGCGGACAAGGAAAACGCTTATCCCTGTGAGCTTTCGGGCGGACAGCAGCAGCGTGTTTCCATTGCGCGTGCATTGGCAATGAAGCCGAAAATTCTTTTCTTTGACGAGCCGACCTCCGCGCTTGACCCTGAGTTGACGGGCGAAATTCTGAAGGTTATCAAGGATTTGGCGGCGGAACACATGACAATGGTAATCGTGACACATGAAATGTCCTTTGCAAGGGATGTTTCCGATCATATTATTTTTATGGATGGCGGGCGTGATTGTGGAGGAGGGCGAACCCGAACAGGTCATCAATCATCCCCAGCAAGAACGTACCAAAGCCTTCCTGAGCCGTTTTCAGCAGTAAGGAAGTGGTCGGATGGAAGTGAAATTCATCAAAGCAAGCCCTACGGAAAATATGACACTGCTCATCGAAACGCCTGTGGCAAGAGAGAAGCAGCTTGCTGTGGCAGAAAGGCTGATTGCCTATGGCAGTGTATACGCTGAGCAGGCTATATCGAGGAAGCGGAAAATCCTGCGGCAGAAAAACGCCTGCAAATGATGGGGGGGGAATTTTGCGGCAATGCCAGCCTTTCTCTGGCGGCATGGCTGCGCAGAAGAAAAATCTGCAGATTGGCGAAAAAACGGAAATTACGCTTGAGGTTTCCGGTGCGGAGGAGCTTGTTCGCTGCGAAATGAAACGAGAAGCGGAGCATCGCTTTCTTGGCAGAGTGGCAATGCCCTTACCGCAGACAATCGAAAAGAGAGCATTTACGCTGGACGGCGAAAGAATTGAGCTGACCGCAGTTGTTTTCGCAGGCATTACGCATATCCTCGTCCCTGCGTCCCTTTGGGCGCGAGAATGCCGCAAAAAAGGCGGAACACGCGGCAAGGGTCTGGGCGAAGGGCTGCCGCCTGTGTTTGGGCTTCTGCTGTTTGATGAGCAGGAGAAAAGCTTGAAACCGTTGGTTGCGGTGGAGGATGTCAGTCTCATCTGGGAAAGAGGCTGCGGCAGCGGAACCTCTGCTGTCGGGGCATATCTGGCGGCAAGGGAGAAGAAGGATGTTACCGTTTCCCTCAAGCAGCCCGGCGGCGTGATGCGCGCAACAGCTTCCTATCAGAATGGAGCGGTTACGAAAATTGAAATTACGGGCAGCGTTGCTATCGTGGCAGAGGGTACGGCATATTTATAAAAAAAGCGCAGATGAAAATTCTGCGTTTTTTTGTTATGTGAGGGGGAAACCGTGTAAAATAAGCATTTTCCTGCATTTTTTTGGCAGATAGCTTGACAGAAAGAAGGGATTTCCTCTATACTTTGCCAATAAGAACAGCGAAAAGGAGTGAAATCCTATGGTTGCAAATATTCCGAGAGTCGGTATGCGTATGGTGAAAACAGCATTGGCGGTTGCCATCTGCTTTTTTCTTTATGTTCTGCGCGGAGAGGAAGGCGTACCGATTTTTTCTACGATTGCCGCGATTATCTGTATGCAGCCCTATGCGGAAAACAGCATACAGGTTTCCATAAACCGTATTATCGGCACACTGCTTGGGGCGGTCTTTGCGCTTCTGGTGCTGTATCTGATCCAATATATTCCCTATCAGGTGCGTATCCTGCGATATCTGGTGATTTCCTTTGCGGTCATTCCTGTGATGTATGTGACGGTTTTATTGAAGCGCACGGGTGCTTCTGCGCTGGCAGGGATTGTACTGCTGAGTGTCTGCCTCTCTAATGTGGGTATACACCGCTGGAGGGGGCAATCAATCGTTCTGTTGAAACGATTATCGGGATTCTGGTTTCTCTGGGGGTCAATAATCTGCATCTGCCACGGAAAAGGACAGAGAACTATCTCTTTGTGACGGGCTTTGACGGGGCATTATACGATGAAAAAAACGGTATTTCGCCCTATGCCTCCTTTGAGCTGAATCAGCTTTTGCAGGATGGCCTGCCGTTTACCATTGCGACAGAGCGTACACCCGCTTCGCTGATGGCGGATTTAAAGGGGCTTGATTTGCGCCTGCCTGTTATCGCGATGGATGGGGCGGTGCTGTATGATGTGAAGGATAAGCGATACCGTGCGACAAGCGGACTGCCGAAGGAATGGGTGGACAGAATCTGCACCCTTGTGAAGGAGAAGGAGTATCATTATTTCCTGAACGTGGTCTGGCAAAATGTGCTTTTGATTTATTTTGGCGAATTTAAAAATGAGGTGGAACGAGAATTGTATCTTTCTAACCGCCGATCGCCTTACCGCAATTATATTTATGGAGAAATGCCGGAGGATGGTGTTGTGGTGTATATCCTGCTGGTGCTGCAGGATGCGGATGCGGATGCACTGGAGGCAGAACTAAAAGAGATGGATACCGAACAGGAGCTGCTTTTCCTGCGGGATAAATCGGAAACGCCGGAGACATACTGTCATTTGAAGATTTATCATAAAAATGCAACGAAGAAATATATGCTGGAGCGGCTGATGGAGGAAATCCCGCAGAAGAAATGTGTTGCCTTTGGCAGCAACCGAAACGATCTTTCCATGCTGACCTCTGCACAGCTTTCCTATGCAACTGCGGATGCCGAAGCGGAAGCAAAGGCGGCGGCGAAGCGGCAGTTAAAGGGACATGGCGGCGACAGCATTGTGCGAAAGATTTTCCGTTTGTATGAGCGGCTGCCTTGGGGGAAAAGCTGCCCAAGGAGCTGAGAGAACCAAAGGAATGAGAGGAATGATATGAGCGAATTGAATGAATTTTCCAGAGCGGAGCTGCTTCTGGGAGAGGAAGGCATAGAAAAACTGAGAAAGGCGCGTGTGGCAGTGTTCGGTATTGGTGGTGTCGGCTCCTTTGTGGCAGAGGCACTGGCAAGAGGCGGCGTGGGACACCTTGCCCTTGTGGATGGAGATGTGGTAAGCCTGACAAATATCAACCGTCAGCTGATTGCAACGCAGAAAACGATTGGCAGAAGGAAAACGTCTGTCATGGCAGAGCGAATTCATGAGATTCTGCCGGAGACCGAGGTGGTGGAATATCCTGTGGTTTACGGTGCGGAAAACAGGGATTTGCTGGATTTTGCTTCGTATGATTACATTGTGGATGCGATTGATACGGTGACCTCCAAGCTGATTCTGATAGAAGAAGCGAAAAAAGCGGGGACAGAGGTTATCAGCTCCATGGGGACAGGAAATAAATTTGACCCGACCCGTTTTGAGGTGGCGGATATCTCCAAAACAAGCGTCTGTCCGCTGGCGAAGGTGATGCGGAAGGAATTGAAGGTGCGCGGCATTCGCGGCGTGAAGGTGGTTTATTCTAAGGAGCTGCCCCAAAAGCCGGCAGAATCGCAGGAGACGGGCAAACGACAGATTCCCGGAAGTCTTTCCTTTGTGCCGCCGGTGGCAGGCATGATTCTGGCAGGAGAGGTTATCCGGCATATTGCTGGCGTGGATTTGGCATAAGGGCATAAGAAAGGGGATTGACAGCACCTTTATTTCTGTTACAATAGTCATCATCAAATAAAATATATCTTCATCGGAGAACTTGTAGTCGCAATTACAAAGTTGAAAAGATGTCGAGTGCGCTCGGTTATGCAAATAACCGGGCTGTTTTTTTGAATTGAAAAGGAGAGAAGACGTATGAATATCCAATTATCGGATCATTTTACCTATCGCAGGCTGATTCGGTTTGTCATCCCTTCGGTTGCCATGATGATTCTGACCTCGATTTATGGCGTGGTCGATGGGCTGTTTGTTTCCAATTTTGTTGGGAAAACCGCCTTTGCGGCAGTCAATCTTGTGATCCCCTTCACATTGGTTTTGGGTGCCTTCGGCTTTATGCTGGGGACAGGCGGCACTGCCCTTGTGGCGAAAACCTTGGGAGAGGGCAAGCAGGAGGAGGCAAATCGGATTTTTTCCATGCTGATTTATTTTGCGATTGGCTTGGGGCTTGTGCTGACGATGCTCGGCATTGCGGCGTTGAAAAAAATCCTTCTTAAAATGGGCGCAGATGATGCCATGCTTGGCTACGGCATGATTTACGGGAGGCTTGTGCTTTTGGGGATTCCCTTTTATATGCTGGAAAATATGTTCCAGAACTTTCTGATTGCAGCGGAAAAGCCGCAGCTTGGCTTAATTGTAACGATTGCCGCAGGGCTGACGAATATGGTTTTGGATGCGCTGTTTATTGCGGTGCTTGGCTGGGGCGTGGCAGGTGCGGCGGTGGCAACGGCATTGGGGCAATGTGTCGGCGGCTTGATTCCCTTTGTTTATTTTGCAAGGAAAAACAGCAGCAAGCTTTCTCTGGTGAAAACAAGGCTGATGGGCGGCGCATTATTTCATGCCTGTACGAATGGCTCCTCCGAGCTGGTGTCGAATATTTCCATGTCCTCGGTGGGAATGCTCTATAATGCACAGCTGATGAAGGTTGCGGGGGAAAACGGCGTGGCGGCGTATGGCGTGATTCTATATGTCAATTTTATTTTATTGCGATTTATCTGGGTTATGCCTATGGCTCTGCGCCCATCGTTGCCTTCAACTATGGTGCGGGGAAGAAGGCGGAGCTGCAGAATGTGCTGAAAAAGAGCCTGAAGCTGCTTTTGGGGACAGGCATTGTGCTGCTTTCGATAGGGGTGCTTTTTGCCGGCGTGCTTTCGGGGCTTTTTGTCGGCTATGATGCACAGCTTTATGCCATGACTGTGAGAGGACTTCGCTTTTATGCGGTTTCCTTCCTTTTGAGCGGCTTTAATATTTTCGGTTCGTCCTTCTTTACGGCATTGAACAACGGGATGGTTTCTGCGGCAATTTCCTTCCTGCGTACAGTTGTTTTTGAGGTGGCGGCAGTTTTGATTTTGCCTCTCTTTTTTGGCTTGGATGGCGTTTGGTGCGCCATTACGGTGGCGGAGCTTGCCTCTATCCTGATTACCATAGGTGCTTTCTCCGCCCTGCGAAAGAGGTATCAGTATCTGTGAAGTGGAGAATTATCCCTCAATTCTTACAATTTTCTTAGAATTTTATGAAGAAAGGGGGAACTTACTTGCAATGAGTGGAGATTTACGCTACAATCGGATTGAGAAAAGCGGTGTTCTGTTGCCTTTTGTCGGGCTGCGGCGCGAAGGCATGAAGGAGGAATCCCTATGAAGAAACAAAGAAAAAGCAGAGGATTGGGTATGACTTTTATTATTGTCTGTCTGGTTTTATCCGGCTGTGGCGCAGGTACACAGGAGGCGGCGCTCGGCTCTGCGGAGGAATATGTGCAGGCGGCAAAAACGGCACTTGCAGGACAGGACAGCTTTACGGCGAATTTTGATGCCACGATTGCAATGAACAACGCAGGAAGGGGCAGCATGACTACGAAGGGAACCGTAACCTTCGTGAAGGAGCCGCTTTATATGAAAGTGGATACGGATATGGGCTTTGATAATGGCAGCCAGAGGTACATTCTTTATCTGCAAAAGGGCGAAGAGGAAAAGAACGAGGATGGCGTGAATCCATGACATATGGATGGCGACAATTTAAGGCGAAATGCGGTTTATACAGAACGATGGGAAGTTTTCCTTGTGATGCAGGGGGATACCATACACCACGGAGGAAACCGCAGAGGATGCGGAGCGCATTTTGAAGGAATACGGTCAGAAGCACATTTCCACGCCACTGGCGAATATTTACCTGCGGAGCATGGGGAAACGCTGCTTGCGGAGCAGCAGGCGATAAGGCGCTTGCGAAAACCTTCCGCTAAAGAAAATAAGACCTGTGAGAAACAGGTCTTTTTTTATGCAAAAAAGATGCAAAAGAAAGGACACTCCTTTCGGAGTGTCCTTAGAGATTCTACTGATTCAGTTAGAATGAAGGAAAGAATAATTACTTATTCTGGTTACCGTTCATTGTAGCTGTCTTTGTAGCTGCATCCCATGTGATTGTCTGTTACGCCCAGAGCTGTAGCCAGATCTCTCATAGGCAGGAATGTTCTGCCGTCCTTTGATCTGTACTGTAGCGGATGCGGGGGATTGTGTTACCGTTAACTGTAACAACCTTCTGGCCTGCAACCATAGTGATGATTCTCTGACCATACATACAGGTTGTTACTGTTCTGGAAGCCTGTGCTCCACAGAACGTTGTTTGTTGTTGATACCCGTGCTGTAGCACTGCTCTTACGGGCAGCATTGTGTAGCCTGCAGCGGAGATGTAAGCGGGTACATCCAGAGCAACCTGTTTCACCTGCGATGATGTATTTTTCGCCAACGGAACTACTACCTTCTTTGTGAAGGAAGCATCATCCTGGTCTCTACCAGCTGTGATGATGTTGTACGAAACCTTCTTTAACAACGTGCTTGAAGTTGTCATCGTTGTTGTAGTACTGGTATTTAACTTTTGCTTCTTTTCTGCCTTCACTCCATGGGAGCCAGATTGCCTGATCCATGAATTCATCGGAAACCTTTTGTATCCAGTGCAGATCGTAAGCACCTGCTGCCAGGCTTCTGCTCATGTACAGAGAGATGTCGGAGATTGTTACTGTTGCTGCATCGCCGGATTCCTTTGTCAACTCTGAAGCCAGATCGTTTTTGATCTTCTTAACTTCCATATCGGACTTGTCGTCTATGTGTAAGTAGCATCATCTTCAGTGTCGATATTTCTGTCAAGGCTGAATTTGAATTCGGGAGCCCTTCTTCCACAGACCATCTTCAGCTTCCTTCACAACGATGTTGGTAGAACCTTTGTGTTTCTGTAGCGATGATCAGGTCATTCTGAGAAGCTTCTACTGTGTAAGGGGATACAAACACTAGCAATCTTTACTTCCTGAGCCTATCCATGCCAGCGCCGTCTACTTTCAGAGTAACGTCGCCTGTGAAGCCGGGTTCAGCAACAGTGTCAGTGTGAATCCAGTTGCCGCCGTCTTTATCAGGTTTTCATCTGTTGCTTTCAGAGTTCTTCTAGCGAAATCGAATGTTTCGTAGTCACCCTTCTCTGTAAGCAGCCTTGAATACTGTTTCTGCTACAGTTTAATCTTTGCCCTCGATGAAATCTACGTACCCAAACTTACGTTTGTACGTAAACACCATCAGGCAGTTCCATTGTCAGTTCTTTTTTCGCATCCAGTGTGCCTGGTGGGTTCTTCCACAGAGTAACTTCCAGAGCTCGTGATCGGAATCATCTGTGATACCTTCGTTTTTAACGTTAACGC
>NZ_BHVZ01000012.1 GCF_003865035.1 Anaerotignum faecicola | reverse complement strand
GCCATACGCTGTTTTATCTGCCAATGTACCAATTGTCCCTGCCTTGAAAACCTTGCCCTCCCGAACAGCACCTCAGTATAGGCGTGCGCCTGCTGCTGATAATCACCAGAAAAGTTCAAATCAATATCAGGTTCTTTATCCCCTTCGAACCCAAGAAAGGTCTGGAAGGGAATATCATGCCCGTCCTTTCTAAGCTTATGTCCGCAGACAGGGCAGTCCTTATCCGGCATATCACAGCCGCTGCCTCCTCCATCGCAAACGCTTTTACTGTTTCCGATTCAAAATCGGAGTATTTGCAGTGGTCGCAGATATAGTGCGGCGGCAGAGAGTTTACTTCCGTAATCCCTGCCATATTTGCGGCAAAGGACGAGCCAACCGATCCTCGCGAACCAACCAGATACCCATCTGCAACGGATTTCCAAACCAGCTTCTGTGCGATGATATACAGTACTGCATAGCCATTGCTGATGATGGAATTCAGCTCTGTTTCCAATCTGTCCTGCACAATAGGAGGCAATGGGTCGCCATAGATGGAAATTGCCTTATCCATACAAATCTGGCGCAGCTCCTCATCTGCTCCTTCGATTTTCGGGGGAAAGGTATCATCGGGAATAGGCTTGATTTTCTCAATCATATCCGCAATCTTATTTGTATTGGTGATAACGATTTCTCTCGCCTTTTCCTCGCCCATATATGAAATTCCTTCAGCATCTCCTTTGTGGTGCGGAAATAAAGCGGCGGTGCCTGCTTGTCCGCATCGGCAAAGCCTTCTGCCTGCCTCTGCCGCCATGATGATTTTACGAAGGCGGCATCTTGCGGATCAATGAAATGCACATCACAGGTTGCCACAACAGGCTTATTGTGCTCCTCACCCAATGCAACAATCTGCTTATTGATGGCGATGATATCCTCCATGGAATGTACGCTTTCCACCTTCGGAGACTCAATCATAAAGCGGTTGTTGCCAAGCGGCTGAATTTCCAGATAATCATAGAAATTTACCAGCTCCTCAATCACCTGCTTTGGCTTTTTATCCAGAAGCGCGCGATAAAGCTCCCCTGCTTCGCAGGCACTACCCAGAATCAGCCCTTCCCTGTGCTGAATCAACTTGCTTTTAGGGATGCGTGGTCTGCGGAAGTAATAATCAATATGAGAAAGCGAAATCAATTCATACAGATTCCGCAAGCCGACATAATCCTTTGCTAGAATAATCGCATGATATGCCTTCAGCTTTTTATAATTTACCGTCTGGCTGGAGAACACATTAATATCGTCCACCTTATAGATTTCCTTTTCCACGAGCATGTCAATGAATTTCAGAAAGACCTCCGCCGTTGCTTCGGCATCATTGACCGCACGATGGTGTCCCTCCAGAGAAACACCCAACTGCTCACAGACGATATCCAGCTTATGCTTTTTCAGCTCCGGTAGAAGCGAACGGGAAAGCTCCAATGTATCCAGAACGGTATTTTTTACCTCAATGCCGCATTTTCGCTCTGCATTCAGGCGGATAAAGCCTGTATCGAAATTGGCATTATGCGCCACAAGCACCGCATCTTGGCAAAATTCCAGAAACTTCGGCAAAATTTCTGTAATGACAGGCGCATCGGCTACCATTTCATTCGTAATGCCTGTCAGCTTGGTAATCTCCGCAGGAATGGGGCGTTCGGGGTTCACGAAGGTGCTGAAACGGTCGATAATCTTGCCGTCTACTACCTTCACTGCACCGATTTCCGTAATGCTTTCGGTTTCCTTGGAAAGTCCTGTTGTCTCAATATCGAATACCACAAAGGTGTCATCCAGAGATTGTCCGCGCGGCATGGTGACAACGCTGCCCAAATCGTCAATCAGATAGGCTTCTACGCCGTAAATCACCTTCAAGTCGGATTTGCCGATTGCGTTCATCGCATCAGGAAATGCCTGCACAACACCATGGTCAGTAATGGCAATTGCCTTATGCCCCCATGCAATCGCGCGTTCGATATATTTTTTCACAGGTGTCACACCATCCATACTGCTCATCTGTGTATGCAGATGCAGCTCCACGCGCTTTTCCTCCGCATCATCCATACGGGGAGCAGGCGCGGCGGCAGTCATGATATTTTTCGCCATAATATCGATTTCCTTGGTATATTTATCAAACTGCACTTCGCCCTGCACGCGCAGATATTTACCCTTTTTGATTTTATCGCTCAGTTCGGCATCAAAAACACTTTTCTTCACGAAAAATTTCACTGTAGTCGAATCGCTCAAATCCGTAATATCAAAGGAAACAATATATTTTTCACCACGAATTTCTCTCGGCTCGATGTTATAAATACTGCCCTCGATAATGACATTTTCCCCGAGAATTTTCGTATCAATAATCTTCTGGTTTGCGCCGTTGATTTCTTTGCCAAGCAGAATCCCCTTGGAAACGGAGGAGGATACCGCTGCCACCTCTGCATTGGCTTTTTCCTGCACTGCCTCAGCCTGTGTGGTGATAATCTGTCGGCTTAGCTCCTCAAACTTCTTTTTCCTGTTGTTCTCAAGAGCTGCTCTGTCCGCTTCGGTTGCTTTCTGATTCTTAAATTGCACCAGAAGCGTTTCGCCCGTTTCGGTATGAATCATGTTCGCAATGGCATCATCCAGATGCTTCTGCGCCAGATAATATGCCATGTTATGCTTTACCAGAATTTGCAGCTTATGCTCCGTAACTCTCCACTCTGCGTCCGCAATTACACCTGCACAAATCTTGCTTTTTTGGCTCACAAGGGTTTTGATGCTTCCCCAATAGCCTGCTGCCAGTGCTTCGGGAGTTTTATCTGTCAGCTCATAGAAAACGGCAAGTGAAACCGCCTGTATCCCCGGAAGACTCTCTAAAAGCGCACCCTTCAGCTCCTCCTGCTTTTGCAAGGGAATCATCTTATTTGCGGTAATCTCGATACTGACAGTACGTTCCTTTTTATGTATCGTCAGCTTGCGTACCTCTGTGCCCTGAAAGGCTTCCAGAAGCGGCAGGGACAGCGAAATTTTCTGAAAGACCAGTTCAAATTTCTGTGCAGTCAAGTTGTCTCCCTCCTTTCCGTTTGGATTTATTATTAAATGCGGTCAATTTCCTCCATCAGTGCGGCAACGAGCTTGTCCTCGCTAACCTTGCGGACAATCTCGCCCTTCTTGAAGACAAGACCAACGCCCTTGCCGCCTGCAATGCCGAGGTCTGCCTCTTTCGCTTCTCCGGGGCCGTTTACCACACAGCCCATAACGGCAACCTTAATATTTTTCTGTATGCTTCTGCATTTTTCCTCGACCTCATTCGCAATGGAAATCAAGTCTATCTCTGTTCTGCCGCAGGTCGGGCAGGAAACGAAGGTTACACCGAATTGGCGCAGACCAAGGCTTTTCAGAATTTCTTTCGCCGCGCGGATTTCTTCGATAGGGTCGCCTGTCAGGGAAACACGAATCGTGTCCCCGATACCCATGGCAAGAATCGTCCCGATGCCGACAGCAGATTTAATCGTGCCTGCATAGGGCGTGCCAGCTTCTGTAATGCCGACGTGAATGGGATACGGAATTGCTTCGGAAAGCAGGCGATACGCTTCGATGGAGAACGGCACATCCGATGCCTTAATGGAAACCACGATATCATAAAAACCGAATTTCTCCAGAATATGTACATGCTTCATCGCGCTTTCCACCAAGCCCTGCGGTGTTACGCCGTCATATTTTTCCACCAATTCCTTTTCCAGAGAGCCGCTGTTTACACCGATGCGAATGGGAATCTGTTTTTCCTTCGCCATATCTACTACCTGCTTGATGCGTGCTTCGTCCCCGATATTCCCCGGATTGATGCGTACCTTATCAATGCCCAGCTCCATTACGCGCAGCGCCAATCTGTAGTCAAAATGAATATCCGCAACAAGGGGGATATGAATCCGTTTTTTGATTTCGCCGACTGCGTCTGCTGCCGCCATATCCGGAATTGCTACGCGCACCAGTTCGCAGCCCGCTTTTTCCAAGGCCAAAATCTGTGCCACTGTCGCTTCTACATCTCTTGTGTCTGTGTTGCACATGGACTGGATGATAAT
Organism: Anaerotignum faecicola; assembly: GCF_003865035.1. Lineage (NCBI taxonomy): Bacteria > Bacillati > Bacillota > Clostridia > Lachnospirales > Anaerotignaceae > Anaerotignum > Anaerotignum faecicola. The sequence goes on along the minus strand of NZ_BHVZ01000012.1, from coordinate 61,306 downwards.
GGGATTCGTTCCACCCATTTTCAGACTGCCGATTTTAACTTCTCTTGTCAGTTTTCTTTCCATAGTCTCACCTTTTCAAAATTCAGAAAACGCCCAATTTACATCAGGCGTTTCGTTTCATTTAAATCATGTATTTTTTAATGTCACTGAAAATCACAAACGCCATCAGCCCCATCAGAAAAACGAAGCCTAAAAATTGCAGCTTGGATTCCGTTTCAATATCCATCGGCTTTCTGCGAACTGCCTCAATCAGCAGGAACAGAATTCGCCCGCCGTCCAGCGCAGGAATTGGAAACAGATTTAACACACCGAGGTTTGCACTCAGCACCGCACCGATATAAACCACGTTCTGGATTGCCGCCTTAATGCTGTATTGCAGCCCTGCCTGATAGCTTTGTCCAACCATATTAAAAATTGCAATCGGGCCGCCATATTCATCGGGGTTCGCCGTAAAGGTAAACACGCGCAGAAGTCCCTCTGCCGTCATTTTTACATAATTTATCATAGCGAATAGGCTGTAACGTGCCGTTTCTGCAATGCCCATTTTCGCGTAGCCGTCCACGCTTTCTGCAAGCAGCCCTGTTTTCACCTCAGGCGAAAAGCCAATCAGATATCTGCCCTGCTTCTCGTCCAGCTTTGGCTGCAGCTTATATTTATGATGCGTCCCTGCGGCATCCACCACGTCCAGCATCAGGCTTTCCCCGTGGTTGGACTGCAATGTATATTGCAATTCATCATAGATATGAATCGTTTTTCCGTCAATTTTTTGAATCCTGTCGCCAACCTCCAGACCGGACGCAGCCGCCGCGGAATCAGGCAAAACCTCTTTGATGACGGGCGTTGCCGTATAGGTTGTGCAGGTCAGCCCGAAAATCATGAGAAACGCCAGCAGGAAATTCATGACAGGCCCTGCCGCCATAACTGCCATTCGCGCGCCGACAGATTTGCTGAGGAAGGAGGTCGAGCTGGATGCGCCGTCCTCTGCTTCCCCCTCCATGCGACAAAAGCCGCCTAAGGGCAGGATACGAATACTGTATTCCGTATCTCCTTTGGTGCGGGAAAAAATCTTCGGCCCCATGCCGACCGCAAATTCCTGCACCCAGATGCCATTTTTCTTTGCAATAATAAAGTGTCCGAATTCATGCGCAATAACAAGAACACCCAGAAGTATTATGGTAATCAATAATGAGGAAATGTTCTCCACCTCCAGACAGAATTATCAGAAGCGCACAGACTGTGCATACGCCCTTGCCCATGCGTCCGCCTCCAGTAAATCCTCTAATGTATATTTATATTTGACAGTATATGCGTCCATCGTCCGTTCTATCAGTGAAGGAATCTGCAAAAACGTCAGCTCTCCCTTCAAAAAACGGGCAACTGCAATCTCATTTGCACCATTCAGCACTGCCGGCATTGTTCCGCCTGTTTTCAAGGCACAGTATGCCAGAGAAAGACAACGGAAGGTATCCAAATCAGGCTTTTCAAAGGTCAGATGGCTGCGCACGGAAAAATCTATCCGAGGAAACGGGCTTTGCACGCGTTTGGGATACGTCAGCGCATACTGAATGGGAATCCGCATATCAGGCTCACCCATCTGTGCGATGATTGCGCCATCCTCATATTCCACCGCGGAATGGACAATGCTCTGCGGATGCACCAGAACCTCAATCTGATCTACATCTACATCAAACAGCCATTTCGCCTCCATCACTTCCAAGCCCTTATTCATCAGCGTTGCAGAATCAATCGTAATCTTCTTGCCCATGTGCCAGTTCGGGTGCGCCAGTGCATCTGCCGCCGTTACATGCGCCAGCTCCTCGCGCTTTTTGCCGCGGAAGGGGCCGCCGGAGGCGGTCAGCAGAATACGCGAAATGCGGTTGTCTGCATTTCCCTGTAAGGACTGAAAGATAGCAGAGTGTTCGCTGTCCACAGGATAAATCCTTACATGGTGCTGTTTCGCAAAGTCCATTACAAGCTGTCCTGCGGAAACAAGCGTCTCTTTATTCGCAAGCGCGATATTTTTGCCTGCACGAATTGCTGCAAAGGTGGGCTGCAAGCCAACATTGCCGACTACAGAGGTCACAACTGTATCCACATCCTCGTATGTAGCCGCCTCGACCAGACCATCCATCCCGCTCGCTATGCGAATTTTCGTATCTGAAAGGCGACTCTGCAATGCCTTTGCGTTCTCCGCGTTCATCACCGCAATCAATTCAGGGTGAAATTTACGCGCCTGTTTTTCCAAAAGCGCAATATTTTTATTCCCCGTAATGGCGGCAACACGGATATCACCTAAATTTTCGACAACCTCAAGGGTTTGTGTCCCGATAGAACCTGTCGAACCCAAAATCGAAATTTTTCTCATTTTTTACACCTTCTGTTTTAATGAATCAGAAACAGCATGACATAGTATAACACAGGCGTGGTCAGAATGACGCTGTCAAACCTATCCAGAACGCCGCCATGCCCGGGCAGAAGATTCCCGTAATCCTTAATGCCAACCTGACGTTTGATGGAAGAAGCCGCAAGGTCACCAATCTGGGAGAGGATGGAGCCGAAGAATCCCACCAGACCGCAGAGCAGCAGCACATTTACCCCTGCAATGGGGTGGAAACGGTTAATCCAAAGACCATAAAGCAGGCAAAGCACCAATGCCGTAATGATACCGCCGATAGAGCCTTCAATGGTTTTTTTCGGGCTTAATGCGGGGCAAAGCTTATTTTTCCCAAGAAAATAGCCGGAGAAATACGCCCCTGTGTCACTACCAAAGGCAGAAATAAACGCCAGCCAAATCAGCAGCTTCCCGTGGTCAAATTCTCGTACGAGATAGACATGAGAAAGCAGGAAGCAGGCATAGAAAAAGCCAAAGAAGGATGCACAGCATTCCACATAGCTTGTTTTTCTGTAGCAAAGCACGCTGTAAATCAGCAGAGCAAGCACAAACAAAGAGGTAAACACGCTGAACAGCGTCTGTGTATACACAAGCTTATCCATGAAAACCACATAAAACAAGCCGAACAGATATGCAATGATATGTGCGCCCTTTACCTCACCTGCAATTGCACGATTGAATTCATACATCCCAATCAGACCAAGAAGCCCAACGCCTACATGCAGCCAAATGCCGCCGCTGATGACGATAAACAACAGCAGGGGAAGTGCCACCACAGCGGAAAGTATTCTCGTTTTCATACAGTGTCACCTCATTTCAATCTGCCGCCAAAACGGCGTTCTCTGTTCTGATAGTAATAAATTGCCCGTTCCAGTTCCTTTTTATCAAAATCGGGCCAAAGCGTATCGGAAAAGAAAAATTCGGAATATGCAATTTGCCACAGAAGAAAATTGCTGATTCTTTCCTCGCCGCTGGTGCGAATCATCAGTTCGGGATCAGGTGTGCCTGCCGTATCCAATGCATCAGAAATGGTATCCTCCGTAATGGCATCGGGAGAAAGCATGCCATCTGCCGTTTCCCTTGCGATTTTTGTTACCGCGCGGCGCAGCTCATCCCTGCCGCCGTAATTCAGTGCAACATGAACGGTCATGCCGTTCTTTTCTCTGGATAAATCCTCAATTTCTGCAATCGCCTTTTGAATATCTGTGTCCAAGCGACTCTTTTCGCCAATGACGTGCATCCGAATGTTATCCTTCACGAATTTCTTGAAATAATTTTTCAGATAAAACCGCAGAAGATCCATAATCGCCCCCACCTCTTCGGCGGAGCGTTTCCAGTTTTCCGTTGAAAAAGCATACACCGTCAGATGTTCCAAGCCAAGCTCCTTTGCGGCATAAATGATTCTTTCCAGCGCTTCCGCGCCTGCCTTATGCCCTGCTTTTCTGGGCAGACCGCGCTTTGTTGCCCATCTGCCGTTGCCATCCATGATAATCGCAACGTGCTTTGGCATCTTTTCGGGGTTCAGCTGAAAGGATTCGTTTTCATAAAGCATAAATTGCCTCCCTGTAACAAAACCCCTCTCCGAAGAAGAGGGGCTTGGATATTTTGATGAATTAAACGGTAAGGATATCCTTACTCTTCGCGTCACATTTCTTTTCGATTTCAGCAACGTATTTATCTGTCAGCTTCTGTGTTTCATCTTCTAGATCCTGCAATTGATCCTCTGTGATTTCCTTCGCTTTTTCAGATTTTTTGAAAACATCCATAGCATCTCTTCTGATGTTTCTGATTGCGACCTTAGACGCTTCTGCTTTTTTCTTAACTTCCTTTGTCAGTTCCTTACGTCTTTCCTCTGTCAGTTCAGGGAAAACCAGACGAATCACCTTGCCGTCGTTATTGGGGTTGATGCCCAACTCGGACATATTGATTGCCTTTTCGATTGCCTTCAGCAGGGACGCATCCCAAGGCTGAATCTGCAGCAGACGAGGCTCGGGAACCGTAATATTCCCAACCTGATTCAAGGGTGTAGGTGTACCGTAATATTCCACCATAATCTTATCCAGAACATGGGGGTTTGCACGGCCTGCGCGGATGGTGCCGTAATCACTGTCCAACGCGGTCAATGTCTTTTTCATTTTTTCTTCAAAAGGTTTTGTCAGTTCAGATGCCATACTCGTTTCCTCCTATGTGAACAAAATCTTACACAGTTACAATCGTACCGATTTTTTCGCCGCCGACTGCGCGCATAATGCTGTTTTCCTCATTCAAACCGAAGATGATAACAGGAATCTTGCGCTCAAAGCAGAGATTTGCGGCTGCCATATCGATAACCTTCAAATTGTTCTTCACAATATCCTCTGCACGGATGCAGTCGATTTTCTTTGCGTTGGGGTTGGTTGCAGGGTCGTCATCATAAACACCGTCAATGCTCTTGGCAAAGAACAGACCATCCACATCCAACTCTGCACCTCTCAGGGCAGTAATCGTATCCGTAGAGAAGAAGGGGTGTCCCATACCGGCTGCAAAAATTACTACTTCGCCCTTTTCCAGATGCGCAAGAGCGCTTTCCTTGGAAAATTGCTCTGTCATTGTGCCGATGACGATGGGTGTCTGTACGAATGCCTTGATGCCGTTCTGACGGAACGCATCTGCAACATAAATCGCATTCATAACTGTTGCGAGCATGCCAATCTGGTCTGCCTTTGTGCGATCCATCTTGGAATCTGCACTTCTGCCTCTCCAAAAATTGCCGCCACCGATAACCAGAGAAACCTGTGTCCCCTTTGCCATCACAGCCTTAATCTGTGCAATCAGCCCCCAGATGATGCTGTCGTCAAAGGTAACCCCCTTTTTCTCGCCTGCCAGCGCCTCGCCGCTCAGTTTCAGCACAATTCTTTTATACATTTTTACAGCCTCCTTACTACTCTAATGTATCACAAATTACAGAAAATTTCCAGATATTTTCTCTGCGGCTATGCAGAATATAAAAAATTTTAAGAAATTATAAAAATATCCGAAAAGATTCCTTTAAAAAAGGAAACGCCGGAGCAATCAATGCAGTAGCGTTTCCTTTTCATTTTTAAAAATAACCCGTTAACGAATTAGTTCATTGCCTTTGCAACTTCTTCTGCGAAGTTTTCATCTTTCTTTTCCATACCTTCGCCTGTTTCAAAACGAACATATCTTGTGATTTCGATGGGTGCGCCAACAACCTTTACAACGGAGTCGATGTACTGTTTTACAGTCATATCTGTATCCTTAACATAGGGCTGCTCTACCAGGCAGAATTCCTTCAGTTCTTTTTTCAGTCTGCCTGCAATCATCTTTTCGATGATGTTGTCGGGCTTCTTTGCATTCTTAGGATCGTTCTTTGCCTGTACTGTCAGGATTTCTGTTTCCTTTGCAATGAAGTCAGCGGGAACATCGTTTTCTGTGATGAATTTAGGGTTCAGAGCAGCAATCTGCATTGCAATGTTCTTGCCCAGTTCAACCAGCTCTTCTGCTTCGTTTTCGCAAGCCAGTTCAATCAGAACGCCGATTCTGCCGCCGCCGTGGATATAGGAAACCAGCTTACCTGCCTGTGTCTTTTCATATTTTTCAAAACGTCTGATGTTCAGGTTTTCACCGATGACAGCTACCTGCTGAGACAGTGCTTCCTTTACTGTGAACTGAGGGTCAAGTGCCCATTTTTCTTCAAAGAAAGCGTCCATATCTGCTGCTGTTGTTTCGGAAGCCTGTTTTGCAACTGCTGCAACATAGTCTCTGAATACCTGGTTCTTTGCAACGAAGTCTGTTTCGGAGTTTACTTCTACGATTGCACCAATCTTGTTGTCATCGCTCAGGTATACTGCAACCATACCTTCGGATGCGATACGGCCTGCCTTCTTTGCGGATGCAGCCAGACCTTTTTCTCTCAGCAGCTCAACAGCCTTTTCCATGCTGCCGTCAGCCTCTGTCAGAGCCTTTTTGCAATCCATCATGCCTGCGCCTGTCATTTCTCTCAGTTCTTTTACCATACCTGCTGTAATAGCCATGTTTGATTCCCTCCTAAATAATCTTATGTGCGTATCTTTTTCCGTCTTCTGCGAAAAAAAGCTGTTCCGTCTGATATAAAAAGAGCCTCAGCCCGTTTTAGGCTGAAGCTCGGGCAAATGCCTTTTTCTGAATTATTCAGCTTCTACTGTTTCTGTTTCAGCTGCTTCCTGTTCACCCTGCTTGGATTCCAGAACTGCATCAGCAACCTTGGAAGCAATCAGCTTTACTGCGCGGATTGCGTCATCGTTACCGGGAATTACGTAATCGATTTCATCGGGATCGCAGTTTGTATCAACGATAGCAACTGTGGGGATGCCCAGTGTGTGTGCTTCCTGCACAGCGATTCTTTCTTTTCTTGTGTCAACGATGAACATCATATCGGGAACCTTTTTCATTTCCTTGATACCGCCAACGTTTTTCTGCAGTTTTTCCATTTCGTGCATCAGCTTTGCAACTTCTTTTTTGGGCAGTACATCAAATGTACCGTCTTCCTGCATTTTTTCCAGATCTTTCAGTCTTGCGATTCTTGTTTTGATTGTTGTGAAGTTTGTCAGCATACCGCCCAACCATCTCTGGTTTACATAGTACATGCCACATCTTTCAGCTTCTTCACGAATGCATTCCTGTGCCTGCTTCTTTGTACCTACGAACAGGATTTCGCCGCCGTCTGCGATGCATTCACAGATTGCTGCATAAGCCTCGTCAACCTTTTTTACTGTTTTCTGCAGGTCGATGATGTAGATACCATTTCTTTCTGCGAAGATGTATTCTGCCATTTTAGGGTTCCATCTTCTTGTCTGGTGGCCGAAGTGAACACCGGCCTCTAACAGCTGTTTCATAGAAATTACGCTCATTGTATGAACCTCCTATTGGTTAATCCTCCGCATCCGTTTGTCGGGAAAACTGACCCTGTCAGCACCAATCCGCTTTTTTTCGGATACGTGTGTACTAAAAGTTACCTATGGGATTATAGCATATCCAAAACCAAAAAACAACCGTTTTTCTCAATTTTTTTAAAAAAGAGAAAAGCAGCTGTCTTTTGCATGATTTTTGTGTTGTATTTCGATTATTCTTCGTTCTCTTCCTCTGCGGGCTTTTCCTTCATATAGCCGCACTTTTCATTGGAGCAGACGATTTTCGGATTCTTTCTGCCCTTTTCCTCCAGAAACGCACCGCATTCGGGGCATTTTTCGCCCGTCGGCTTATTCCAGCTCATAAAATCACAGCCGTCGCCGTTGTGCTCGCAGCCGTAATAAATACGTCCCCTCTTGGTCTTTTTAATCAGAACCTTGCCGCCGCATTCGGGGCAGTTCACGCCTGCTTCTTCAAAATAGGGCTTTGCATTCTGACATTCGGGGAACCCCGGGCAGGCTAAGAATTTACCGTAGCGACCGTATTTGATAACCATATTTCTGCCGCATTTCTCGCAGACAATATCGGTTTCCTCGTCCTTGATTTCGATTTTCTCCAGCTTCTCCGCCGCATTCTCCACGCTTTTTTTGAAATCGGGATAAAAATCACGGATAATCTGCTTCCATTCCTCCTTGCCCATTTCCACGTCATCCAAACGCTTTTCCATGTTCGCCGTGAAATCAATATCCACGATGTCGGGGAAATAGGTTTTCATGATTTCATCAACCATTTCGCCCAGCTCGGTCGGGAAAAGATTTTTCGCTTCCTTCGTCACATAATGTCGTGCCTGAATCGTGGTCAGTGTAGGTGCATAGGTAGAAGGTCTGCCAACACCGATTTCCTCCAGTGTTTTAATCAGGGAAGCATCGGTATATCTTGCGGGGGGCTGTGTGAAATGCTGTTCGGGCAGAAGCTGCTCCGCCTGCAGAATATCCCCCTGTGTCAGCTTGGGAATGACTTTTTCATCCTCCTCCTCGCCCTTGCTATAGGCTTCCAGAAAGCCGGAAAAGCGCAGTCTGGAGCCGGATGCACGGAAGGTATAGTCCCCTGCCGAAAGCTTTACAGAAAGCGTATCATATACCGCAGGGCTCATCTGGCTTGCCACAAAGCGCTCCCAGATAAGCTTATAGAGGCGATACTGGTCTTTGGAAAGGGAATCTTTGATGCTTTCGGGTGTTCTGCTCACGTTTGTCGGACGAATCGCCTCGTGCGCATCCTGTGTTTTCCCCTTGGATTTATAAACGATTCTTTCAGGGTTTACAAAGGCATCCCCATAGGTTTCTTTGATAAATGCAACGGCTGCTTCGTATGCTTCATCGGAAATGCGGAAGGAGTCCGTACGGATATAAGAAACCAGACCGACCGTTCCCTCGCCCTTGACATTCACGCCTTCATACAGCTGCTGCGCAATCATCATGGTTTTCTGTGTTGCCATGTTCAGGTGCTTGCTCGCCTCCTGCTGCATGGTACTTGTGGTAAAGGGGGCAACGGGCTTTTTCTGTCTGCTGCCTGTTTTTACGTCCGTAACGGCAAAATCCTTACCCTTCAAGCCGTCCAGAACTTCGTTTGTTTCCGCTTCGTTGGCAAGCTCTGTTTTTGTTTCACCCTTGCCGTAAAATTTCGCTTCAAAGCCCTTGCCATCCGCATCCTTCAGCTTTGCGCCCAGCGTCCAGTATTCTTCGGGGATAAATTCGCGGATTTCCCCCTCTCTGTCGCAAATCAGGCGCAGCGCAACAGACTGCACACGACCGCCGCTCAGACCCTTCTTCACTTTTTTCCAAAGCAGGTCACTGATAGTATAGCCCACCACGCGGTCGAGTACACGGCGCGCCTGCTGTGCATCCACTAAATCCATGTCAATATCTCTTGCTTCGGTAATGGATTTTTTTACTGCCGTTTTCGTGATTTCGTTAAACGTAATACGGCTGATGGGTTTTTCCTCACCCAGATTGAGCGCGTGAAGCAGATGCCAGCTGATGGCTTCCCCCTCACGGTCCGGGTCAGTTGCGAGGTATACCTTATCAGCAGCCTTTGCATCCTTGCGCAGCTTGCCTAAAAGCTCCCCCTTCCCACGGATGGTAATATATTTCGGTTCAAAGTCATGCTCAAAATCAATACCCATCTGGCTTTTCGGCATGTCACGCACATGTCCCATGGATGCTTCGATTTTGTAATTGTTCCCCAAAAATTTGCCGATGGTTGCTGCCTTTGCAGGAGACTCTACGATAACCAGATATTTCTTTCCTGTTTTCGCAGCCTTTTTCACCGTTGCTTTCTTTTTTGTTGTTTTCTTTGCTTCTTTTTCTGCCGTGGCTGTTTTTGCCATTCGTTTCTCACCTCAGTTTTCAATGTGCTCTGATATAGCCTGCCTGCGGTATTTTTTCAATATAGCCGGAAAGCTCTAACAAAGACAGAATATACTGCACCTCCTGCACCTTTCTGCCAAGCCTTCTGCAAAGCGCTTCGGCGGAAATCGGGGTACTGTCCTCAATCAGATCGAAAATTTCCTTTTCCTCAGGCGAAATATTTTCCGCCGTTTTAATCTGAAATTTTACCTTTTCTGTTTCTTTATATGCAATGCCCAATGCCGACAGGATATCGCTGCCCTCCGTAATGATGGGACAGCCCTGCTTAATGAGGGCGTTCGTGCCGTAGCTTAATGCACTGGTGACATTTCCCGGGACGGCATAAACCTCCCTGCCGTAATCCAGTGCCAGATCTGCCGTGATAATCGTGCCGCTTCTCTTTCCTGCTTCGACCACCACAACCATTTTGCTCAGTCCCGCAATGATGCGGTTTCTGTTCGGGAAATTCTTAGCAACCGCAGGCATTCCGGGCGGATATTCGGAAATGACGCAGCCGTTTTCGATGATGCGCTCCATCAGCTCCTTATTTTCCGCAGGATAGCAAATATCCACACCGCAGCCGAGCACAGCAATCGTTTTTCCGCCACCATCCAGAATCCCTCTGTGTCCCTCGCTGTCAATGCCACGCGCCATGCCGCTGACCACAATCACATTGGTCTTACCCAAGTCTTTCGCAATGTCATAGGCAACCGTTGCGCCGTAACGGGAGCATTTTCTTGCACCGATGATAGCAACCGTATCAATTTCATCATCGGGAATCTCTCCACGGACATAAATCCCAAGCGGCGGATTCTGAATTTCCCTCAGCAGCCGGGGATATCTTGGATGCCAGTAGGAATAAAAATCAATTTCCTTTTCCTCTAATTCAATAATCCAATCGTTCAGTTGGTCTTCCTCTCTGGAAAGGAGCAGACCTTCCGTCAGCTTCTCTCCCAGAATCGCAGACCGCCGAATTGCAGAGGGTTCCGCACGCCAAACGGCTTCTGCACTGCCGAAATGCTCCAGGAGACGATGCGCACGTTTCAAGCCGATGCCATCAATCCGCGTCAGCCACATCAGATAATATTCTTCCATACGAACACTCCTTCCCCTCTGTGAGTTACGACCTATACTATAAATGCTTTCTTTTCAAAATTCAATACCAAATTTTTTAAAACTTTAAAAATTCAGCAATTATGATGTATATAGCAGATGGATTTTTGTGTTCTGATTGAAATTTTTGTGAAAAATTGTTATGATGTAAAAAAATTGTTCAAAAACAAAAAGAAAAGAGGCTTCGAAATGCTTTCCATTATAAAATCAGCTGCACTCCTTGGCATCGACAGCTATCCTGTCGAGGTTGAGGTAGACCTGAGCAACGGTCTGCCCGCCTTTGATATTGTCGGTCTGCCCGATTCCGCAGTGAAGGAATCGCGTGAGCGTGTACGTACCGCTATCCGCAATGCAGGCTTTTCCTTTCCCGTCAAGCGCATTACTGTCAATCTTGCTCCTGCCGATACAAAGAAGGAAGGGGCTGCCTTTGATTTACCCATCGCACTGGGGATTCTTTCTGCCTGCAATCTTTTTTCCGCAGAAAAAACAGAGGATGCCCTCATTACAGGGGAGCTTTCTCTGGATGGGTCTGTGCGCCCTGTCAACGGCGTTCTGCCCATGCTGTATGATGCCCTGCGCCGCGGCATTTCCGTTTCCTTTGTTCCCTTTGAAAATGCAGAAGAAGCGGCTCTGGTAGAAGGAATGACAGTCTATCCCGTTCATTCCGTGAAGGAGATTGTCGCACACCTTTCGGGCGGCACGCAGATTGCACCCTATCATAAGGAAGGTAATGCCTTTTCTCTTACCCAAACGGATACACCTGATTTGGATTTTTCTCATGTAAAGGGGCAGGAAAACGCCAAGCGCGCCATGGAAATCGCTGCGGCAGGCGGACATAACATCCTTCTCATCGGGCCGCCGGGCTCAGGGAAAACCATGCTCGCCAAGCGTCTGCCTACTATTCTGCCCGATTTAAGCTTCGAGGAAAGCATTGAAATCACAAAGATTTACAGCGTAGCAGGACTTCTGAAGGAGAAAAATTCTTTGGTCAGAACAAGGCCCTTCCGCTCTCCCCATCATACCATTTCCGCCTCTGCATTGACTGGCGGCGGCAGAATTCCGCGTCCGGGCGAAATTTCTCTGGCGCATCACGGGGTACTGTTTTTAGATGAGCTGCCTGAATTTCAGCGCAATGCGCTTGAGGTTATGCGCCAGCCTCTGGAGGACGGCAAGGTCACGATTGCGCGCGTCAACGGCACACTGACCTTTCCATCCGATTTTATGCTTGCGGCAGCGATGAACCCCTGCCCCTGCGGCTATCTGGGCAACAGTGAGAAATGCCATTGCTCTGCGAATGAAATCATGAAATACCACAGAAAAATCAGTGGCCCTCTTTTGGATCGTATTGATTTAATGGTAGAAATGCCACCCGTTGCGTATGAGGAGCTAGACAGCACTATCCCTGCGGAATCCTCCGCCACCATTAAGGAGCGTGTTGTCTGCGCACATAAAATTCAGCTGGAGCGCTTCCGGAACGAAGGCATTTTCTTTAATGCGCAGATGAACGCGGCACAGATTGAAAAATACTGCGCTTTGCGCGAAGAGGATAAGGAACTGCTGCGTACCGCCTTCGCAAGAATGGAATTAAGCGCACGCGCCTACCATAAAATCCTTAAGCTGGCGCGCACTGCCGCTGACCTTTCGGGTGATGCGCAGATTACACGAAAGCATCTGCTTGAGGTGCTGCAGTATCGCTCTCTGGACAGAAAATATTTATTATAAAATTCTGATTTCGACTTAAATGAGTGAGGTAATTTACAAATGATGATTTATTCTAAACGACAAATGTCTGATACTTTTCTGATTGCTGTCCTGCTTGCTGTGGTTGGCGGTTCTCTGGATGCCTATAGCTATGTAGCAAGAGGACATGTTTTCGCCAACGCGCAGACGGGGAATATCGTCCTGTTCGGTCTGCATTTGGCAGATGGCGAATGGATGCAGGCAGGAACGTATATTATCCCTGTGCTTGCCTTTGTGCTGGGTATCTTCATTGATGAATGGATAAAAAAATTCATCTCCCCCCTGCCGAAGGTACACTGGCGGCAGATTGTATTGCTCTTTGAAATTGCGATGCTTTCAATCGTAGCGTGGCTCCCCTTTGGAGAAAGGCATGATATAGTTGCAAACGTGTTGGTTTCCTTTGTCTGCTCCATGCAGGTGCAAAGCTTTCGTAAGGTGCATGGCTTGCCCTACGCCTCCACAATGTGTACGGGCAATCTCCGCAGCGGTACAGAGCTATTGTTTCGTTTCGTGCAGAGCGGCGATAAGGAACTGCGCTATAAAAGCCTGCATTATTACGGCGTGATTTTCTTCTTCATCCTCGGTGCAGGCTGTGGTGCGCTTGTCACACAGCATTTTGGCAGCACCACTATCGTCTATTGCAATATTCTCCTGCTTCTGACCTGTGCACTGCTTTCCATTGAGCATGTAGAGGAATAAGAAATCAGATAAACCGGATAAACCAAAAAGACCTTACCCATTCGTGAAAATGAGCAAGGTCTTTTTATTATGTATTTTGATTATTTATTATGCTTTTCAATCGCTTCTGTCATGCGTTCCAGTCCTGTTTTAATGATGCTGCGCGGCATTGCAAGGTTCAGACGAACATACCCTTCCGCATTGCCGACGAACAAATCATTGCCGCCTTCCAGCAAAACGCCTGCGTTATTTGCAAAGAATCCGGGCAGATCCACAACATCCGGCAGGCAGCCCTTCAGATTCACCCAGGCAAGATAGGTTGCTTCGGGAACAGAGAACACCGCCGCAGGCAGATGCTCCGCCAGATATTCCTTTACAAATATAAAGTTTTCATCCAAATACGTCTTAAATTCCGCAAGCCATTCATCGCATTTCTCATACGCCGCCTGATGTGCAGCAACGGAAAGCGGATTAACAAAGCCTACGATTTTATCCCGTTTGCAGAAAATCTTCCGCAGCTGTGCATCTCGAATGATGATATCAGAGAACATCAGCCCTGCCATATTGAAGGTCTTGCTAGCAGACATGCAAGTAATCAGCTTGCCGTAAGCGGGCATAACCTTCCCCATAGGAATATGCTTTCTGCCGTTTCTGATGATATCGCAGTGGATTTCATCAGAAATAAGCCAGAGATTATGCTTCTCCACGATTTCCGCTACCCGCTTCAATTCTTCCTCTGTCCACATTCTGCCGGAGGGGTTATGGGGGTTGCACCAGAGCACCAGCTTCACCAGAGGGTCTGCCGCTTTTTTGGCAAAATCATCAAAATCAATCATAAAGTAGCCGTTTTTATCAATCTTCAAATCGGAGCAGACATATTCCACACAGTTATATTCTGCGGCATGCTGAAAATAGCCATACGCAGGTGCAACCATTAGAACCTTTTCATTCTTTGTCAGCAAAGATTCCAGAAGCTGATACAGCGCAGGAATAATCCCTGGAGAAAAGGTCAGTTCTTCCTTCGGGAAGTCCCAATCGTACATCTTTCTGCACCATGCGGAAAATGCCTGATAGTAATCATCACTGTAAACACAGCTATAGCCGAAAATACGCTTCTCTACCCTTTTCTTAATGGCTTCACAGATTTCGGGAGGTGTCGCAAATTCCATATCCGCAACCCACATTCTGACAAATTCATCATCCGCATAGGGAAATTTCATTTCAGGGCCTGCATGGAAAATATAGCCACGAAAGCCGTCCGTATTGAGCGCATTCGTATTTCTTCTGTCGATAATTTCATCAAAATTGTACTTCATGTAACCACTCCTTTGTATCTGTTTTCCTCTGTCGCCGTCAGCATTTCTGCCTGTTCAAAGTATAAAGGAAAATTTTCCGCAAAGCAATTAATTCTTAGCATTTTTATAGATTTTCTATGAACCGCTTATTTCCCAAGTATGTCTTTAATTTCTTCCAGCGTTTCCGCAAAAAAGATGCCCTTTTGCCGTTCCGCAGAGGAAAGCCCCTTTTCAATCATAAGAGAGAGCAGATGCTTCAGATCATCGTAGTATCCATTCAGATTATACAGAATACAGGGTGCATTCAACTGATTCAGGGCAACCTTGCTTATAATTTCAGAAATTTCCTCCAGCGTGCCTGTGCCGCCCGGAAATGCAATAAACGCATCCCCAAGGGCAATCATTTTCGCCTTCCGTTCGGACATATCCTTTGTAACAATCAATTCTGTCAGCCCATTGTACTGGAAGCCTGCATCCATGAAAAACTGCGGTTCTACGCCTGTTACTTTGCCGCCGGCTTCAAGGTCAGCCTTTGCAAGCTCACCCATCAGCCCTGTTTTCGAGCCGCCATATACCAGTGCATTGCCGCTTTCACCAACCCAATGCCCCAATGCCTGCACTGCCTCACGCAGACGGTTGTCATTGCCTTCATTTGCTCCAAGGTATACAGTAATATTCATTCTTATTCTCCTTCTTCCTCAAAAAAAGTAACACAAAAAAGAACCAACCGATTCTTCGGTCAGTCCTTTTGATTTTTCATTAAAAAATTCGTCTTGCTGTTACATATGTATTTGCGCTGTAGCCGCTGTTCAGATTTGTTACGGTAACACCGTTGCCCTTTCCATCCGTTGAATGAACGTATGTACCGTCACCGCAATAAATGCCGACATGGCTGATACTGCTGTTTCCACCTGTATTAAAAAATACCAAATCGCCTGCCTGCAGATTCGCCTTGGAAACCTCTACGCCGTTGCTCGTCATAGATGCAGAAGAACGACTCAATGTGATGCCGAAATTTTTATAAACAGCGTATACAAAGCCGGAGCAATCTACGCCTGTGTTCAGATTCGTGCCGCCCCATACATAAGGCGTACCGATGAACTGCTTGCCGTATGCAACCACCGCAGCACCCTTTGCAGATGCTGTATTGCTTGTAGTGTTATCAGGCTTTTCGCCTGTTTTCACAGTCAGGTAATCTGCGGAAACATATCCCTTCTGCCCTGCATCTGTCACAATGCTGACCCAATCCTGTCCAGCACGTTCCACATCAACAATCGTACCGGAAGGAAGAACCGTCAGCACCTCTGCACTTGTGGATGCTTCCTTGCGCAGCTTCAAGCCGGAGCCTGCTGTTACCACGCCGTAGGTATCCTCTGCTTTTGTTGTTGCGCTTACAGGTGCAGCTGTGGTTTCGTTGCTTACCTTGGAAACATACTGCAGCAGATTGCCGGAAACATAATCCTTGCTGACATAAGCAGAACCGCCGTTATAGGAAACACGATACCAATCGTCATTCTGCCCTGTTACGGTGACTGCTTCCCCGCTGCTGAATTTTTTCAGAGAATTGGAGGCTGTAGTTGCTTTTTCTCTCAGGTTAACACCGGAGCCGGTAATGCTGCCATCTGCCTTTGTTACGGAGAAATAATCTGCGAAAACATAGCCGGTTGCACCGTTATAGGAAATCTTAAACCAGTTATCAACCTTATCCAGAACAGTATATTCTGTACCCTTGTTAATTTTACCTAACACATTTGCACCTGTACTTGCCCCTGCGCGGACATTTACATTTGTACCGGAAGCCTGTCCCACGTTTGCCGCGAACGCAGTTACGGTACTCAGCACAACAAGTGCAGCTGTGACACAAAGCTGTTTCATTACTTTATTTAAACCCATTGGAATCTCCTCCAAACCATTTTCCGTCGCAATTGTTACAAATCTATTACATTCAGTATAAAAAAAAGTAATAAATATGTCAATAGTTTTCTGTCGACAGAACCTGTATTTTCTGATTTTTCCGAAGGAAAAGGCTACAGAAAATACTCATTTTCCGTAACCTTTCGGTATTCCCTCTTTCTTAGGATTTCTTTAAGATTTCTTCTTTGAATTTTCCGTTTTCATAGAAAAGCTCACCATCGGCATAGATTTTACCTTCCTTTGTCATGTCATTGATCATGTCCCAATGGATAGCAGATTCGTTTTTGCCGCCTGCCTCCCGAAAGGCTTCGCCAATCGCCATGTGCATGGAACCGCCGATTTTTTCATCAAACAGGATATTTTTCGTGTGCCGCTGAATCCCGTAATTCGTGCCGATGGCAACCTCGCCGAAATAACGGGAGCCTGCATCGGTGTCCACATAGGACAGCAGGGTGTCCAACATTTCTTCATTTTTGCAGGAAACATCCACAATGCGTCCCTTTTCTACCGTCAGGCGTACCTCGTAAAATTCATTCCCATTCATGATGGCGGGATAGGAAAAGGTGATATAGCCGTTAATCCCATCCTCCACAGGAGAGGTAAAAATTTCACCGTCAGGGAAATTGGCATCCCCGCAGCAGTTAATCCATTTTCTGCCTGCCACGTTCACGAAAATATCTGTATCCTTAGAAAGAATATGCAGTTCCTTCTTTCCATCCAGATAGCTTGCCCATTTTTCCTGCCATGCCGCCATTTCCTGCCATTTTGCAACAGGATCTTCCTCGTAAAGATAGCCTGCGGTGTAAACGAAATCCTCATATTCCTCCAGGCTCATGCCTGCATTTTGGGCATCCCCGTTGGTCGGGAACTGTGTGCCGCACCAGCGCAGCTCACCCGTTCCCATGCGTTCGGAATAAATCTTGCGGTTGTCCTTATTCGCCAGACGCTTCTGTTTCAGTCGCTCCGCTTCGATGGACTGCATGGTCTTTGTGTTTTCGCTGCCCCATGCGCTGATCCAGACATCGCTTTTTGCGCAGGCACCAAAACGAATATTTTCTCTGGCATATTGCTCCTCTGTCCCATTTTTCAGAAGCTCCGCATCCACATCGGGAACGTCAATATAATATTCCACCAGCGCGCCCGCTTTCACTGCCGCCCTTGCGACTGCCTTGATAAACGGCAATGCCGCATCCTCCGCGGAAATAGCAACGCGGTCGCCTTTTTTCACCTTTGTTGAATAATTTACCAGCACATCTGCCAGCTTTTCTAATCTTTCGTCCTTCATACCCTCACGTCCTTACAAAAAAATTCCTATAAAAAAGATTCTCTTTCTGCAAAAAGGTGCTTTTTACCGCACATGAATCTGACACATCTGCATGGTCTGCAATGCCGCCGCATGGCTTTCGGGTCTTACCCCTGCACAGCAGGATGCGTCCACGCTGATTTTCACCTCAGGCAGTCTTGCCTTTAAAATCAGCGCATTAGAAACCACGCAGATATCGGTGCAAAGACCGATAATCTCAATTTCACATTCTTCCGCAGGCAGTCCTGCAAATTCCATGACCATCATATCTGCCAGCTCCCAAGAGCCGAAGGATGGCTTATTCATCACAACGGCATTGCCCAGAGCCGCCTGTACCTTTTTATTCAACTGCCAGCCGTATGTGCCTTCGATACAATGCACAATGGGAAGGTTTTCACCCTCCTGCGTTTGCAAATAATTATCCTGATGGGTGTCTCTGGTTGCATACACGCAATCCTTGGTGTAGGTGTTGATTTTTGCAACCACATTGTCTACAATCGCCTCCGCCTCAGGTGTGCCGAGAGAGCCGTCAATAAAGTCATTCTGCATATCCACAACAATCAAAATTTTTTTCATTTTTCTTTATCCTTTCCCTTTTTTCGGGTTATTTTTCTGATATAGATGTATCATACCACAGGGAAATTCTACTTTCAAGTAAAGTCATGTATCTAATCTTTTTCTATCTTTTCTAATCTGTTTCCTCGTTTCCATCATATCTATCTTGCAGTCCTCTAACAAAATCCGAAAGAAATTCTTAAGAAATTTCCCTTTCTCCTTGACACAGCCTGCTTTTTCGGGGTATCATAGAAACCGTGAAAAACAATGACAGGGAATAGTAAAAAAGCCTCCTTGCCCCCAGAAAACAGGCGGTTGATGTGAGCCTCGGCAAGCCTTTTTGAACCTGCCCCTTGAGTTCCGCAGGGAAAATGCGGCGTAAGTGCGGCGTTAACGGCTTTGAGAGGATGCGTTTTTGCATCAATAAGGGTGGCACCGCCGAATGACCTTGGTCCCTTTTCAGAGGGATGAAGGCTTTTTTTATTTTCAGAAATTCTCTGTACAGAAAAGTTTTAAGGAGGAAATCAAATGGCAAAAGAAAAGAAATTTGTAGAATCCATCACCGATATGGAAGTGGATTTTCCCCAGTGGTATACCGACGTTGTTAAAAAAGCGGACTTAACGGCATATTCCAGCTTGAAGGGCTGCATGATCATCCGCCCTTATGGCTATGCCATCTGGGAGCTGCTGCAAAGACAGCTGGATGACCGTTTCAAAGAAACAGGCGTGGAAAATGTATACATGCCCATGTTCATTCCCGAAAGCCTGCTGCAGAAGGAAAAGGACCATGTAGAAGGCTTTGCGCCCGAGGTTGCATGGGTAACCCACGGCGGCGAAAAGAAGCTGGAGGAACGCATTTGTGTCCGTCCCACTTCCGAAACCCTGTTCTGCGAGCATTATGCAAACATCGTGCAGTCCTACAGAGACCTGCCCAAGCTGTATAATCAGTGGTGCTCCGTTGTTCGTTGGGAAAAAACAACACGTCCCTTCCTGAGAACCATGGAATTTTTGTGGCAGGAGGGTCATACCGCACACGCAACCGCAGAGGAGGCACAGGAAAGAACCATCCAGATGCTGAATATTTATGCGGATTTCTGCCGTGATGTACTGGCAATCCCCGTTATAAAGGGCGAAAAAACAGAAAAGGAACGCTTTGCAGGTGCAGCACACACCTTTACCATTGAATCCCTGATGCATGATGGGAAGGCACTGCAGTCCGGCACGAGCCATAACTTCGGTGACGGCTTCGCGCATGCCTTTGGTATCCAGTATACCGATAAGGAAAACAAGCTCCAGTATGTACACCAGACAAGCTGGGGCATGACAACCCGTATGATTGGTGCTATCATCATGGTGCATGGTGACAACAGCGGTCTGGTTCTGCCCCCTCGTATCGCGCCCACACAGGTGATGATTGTTCCCATCGTGCAGAAAAAGGAAGGCGTACTGGAAAAAGCAGCTGAGCTGAAAAACAGACTGGCAAAGGTTTGTCGTGTAAAGCTGGATGATTCTGATAAATCCGCAGGCTGGAAGTTCTCCGAATATGAAATGAAGGGGATTCCCGTTCGTCTGGAAATCGGCCCCAAGGATATTGAACAGAATCAGTGTGTTCTGGCAAGACGAGATACCGGAGAAAAGATTTTCGTTTCTCTGGATGAGCTGGAAACAAGAGTTCCTGCCCTTCTGGATGAAATTCACGAAAATATGCTGAAAAAAGCAACCGAACACCGTGAATCCAGAACCTACGTTGCAAAAACAATGGATGAATTTGAAAAAATCATCAACGAAACACCCGGCTTCATTAAAGCAATGTGGTGCGGCGATCAGGCCTGTGAGGATGCCATCAAGGAAAGAACAGCAGCAACCAGCAGATGTATTCCTTTTGAACAGGAAGAAATCTCTGATGTCTGCGTATGCTGCGGCAAGCCTGCGAAGCACATGGTTTACTGGGGCAGAGCATACTAATCCCACAACAGAATAAAGCAAATTAAAAAAGGGTAAATCTTCAAATAAAAATGAGGATTTATCCTTTTCTTTCTTCATTCGCCTTTCGGTTATTCCTTCTTCTGCCCTTTCAGATTAAAAAGCAGCAGACCACAGATGATAATCGCGCCGCCGACAAAGGTTCCCATCCCCGGCACCTCATGCAGAAGCAGAAAACTCATCAGAGTGGACAGCAGCGGCGAAAGGAACATAAAGTTCGCCACCTCGCTTGTTTTTTCCGCATACGCCAGAGCCTTCGCCCAGAGGATACAGCCGACGGCATTAGAGATGATTGCGAGATACAGCAAGGCGAGAAAATGCTTCGGCTCCCCGGTTACCATCTCCCGAAAGCCCTGCATAGCAGAAAAGCAGAGCCACAGCGCTGCTCCAAGCATGCTGAAACAGGTGATTTGTGCGGAGGTATAGCCCATGGCAACCAGCTTTCTTGTCATAATGTTATAGCCTGCCCAGGAAGCGGCAGAAAGAAGCATCCAGAGCATTGCCACATCAATGGAAAACGTGCCATGGCTGTCCCAAAGCAGAAGAATCATAACACCTGAAAAAGCAATAAAAATTGAAATCCAACTTACCGGACCGATTTTTTCTCGGTACACCTTGGATGCAATTATTGCCGTCATAATCGGAGATGTAGCAACCAGAAGGCTGCACGTTGCGGAAGGCAATGTCTGCAAGCCGATATTCATTGCCACCGTATAAATCACATACCCAAGCGCCCCCGCAAGCAGGAATAACGGAATATGCTTTTTCTTCGGCAGTGCCATTCCTTGGAATTTCCCGATGAACAGCATGAAGCTCCCCGCAATGAAGCTGCGAAGAAACGCCAGCGGCACAACCGTAAAATGTGTCTGCGCAATTTTTGTCAGCGGATATGCCGAAGCCCAAAGGAATATGGTAAATAGGCTGTACCCGATGACCTTTTTCTTTTGTATTGTCAAAGCTGTCCCCTTCTTTCTCTTTAGACACGATACACCATTTTTCGCAAAAATGCAAACAAAAAAAGAGAGGGACATCTAAGCCCCTCTTAAAATCATTTCCCTTTCAGGTTAAAGACTACGATACTGATAATAATAATCGCGCCGCCGATAAATGTGCCTGCATTTGGCACCTCATGCAGAATGATAAAACCCATGATGGTGGAAAGCAATGGTGTCACAAACATGAAGTTTGTTACCTCACTGGTGCGTTCCGCGTAGCTCATTGCCTTGCCCCATGTAAAATATGCCGTTGCGGAGGGCAAAGCCCCCAGATAAATCAGTGCAATGATGTGGCTCACGCTTGCACCTGCCAGCTGATGCAGTCCATCCCCCGCCCAGAAGCCAAGCAGAATGGCACCGCAAATCATGCTGTAGGTTACGATTTCTAAGGCATTATAGCCCATTGCAGAAAGCTTCCTTGTCATGATATTATAGCCGCAGAATACGATTGCCGCACCGACTGTCCAGATAAGACCGATATTGATGGAAAATACGCCTTCCCACAAAAGCAGAATCAGCACACCGATAAATGCAGCCGCGATTGCCGCCCAGCCGATGGGTTTGATTTTCTCTTTATATAGATGGGATGCTACGATTGCAGTCAGAATCGGGGTTACCGCAATGATAATACTGGAGGTTGCGGAGGTCAGTGTCAGAATACCTGTGTTAAAGGTAATCATATAGCCCGTAAAGCCAAGACCGCCGGATACAAAGAACAAAGGAATGTGCTTTTTCTGCGGCAGGCGAATGTGACAGCATTTCCCTATGATAATCAGAAAAATTGCTGCGACCGTACAGCGCAGAAAACCCAGAGGAATGGACGTAAACTGCTGCTGTGCCACCTTCGTCAACGGAAAAGCAGATGCCCAGAGAAAAACACTCAGAAAACTCAAACCAAATACCTTTTTCTTTTCACTCGTCATTTGTATTACCTCCAAAATTATAAAGTAAAATGCGGAAAGTCTTTATTTTGTTCATTATATCAAACAAATGTAAATAATACAATGCCGAATTATATATTTTCAAAAAAACATTTTACAATAAAAAACACCCGAAAATCTTCGGGTGCGAGAAGCTGATAGCGGGACTCGAACCCGCGACCTATTGATTACGAATCAATTGCTCTACCAACTGAGCCATATCAGCGTGACTGAATGATATTATAGTATACTTTTATAAAAAAATCAAGTTTTTCCTAAAATTTCTATCCGACAAAAATTTTATTACTGTTTTTATTACTATATTTATGAAATGATAAAAAAAACGAACCGATTTCCAAAGGAGTTCGATTCGTTTTTGTTTTCTTTTTTTAATTACATTTTTTCGGGTTCGGGATAATCCACGCCAAAGGTATCTACGGTTACCTTCACCATAACCTGATCCTCCAGAGGCTTGTCCTGTCTGTTTGTTTTTGTTTCGGCAATACGGTTTACTACATCCATCCCTTCAATCACCTTACCGAATGCAGCATACTGCCCATCCAGATGTGGAGAGGTTTCATGCATGATAAAGAACTGAGAGCCTGCGCTGTGAGGGTGCATTGCTCTTGCCATAGAAAGTACGCCGGGGGTATGCTTCAGGTCATTTTTGAAGCCTGCCATGCTAAATTCGCCTGCGATATGATAGCCGGGGCCGCCCATGCCTGTCCCCTCAGGGCAGCCACCCTGAATCATAAAGCCGGGAATCACTCTATGGAAAATTTTGCCGTCATAAAAGCCTTTTTTCACCAGAGAGATGAAATTATTGACTGTATTGGGTGCAATTTCCGGATACAGCTCAGCCTTGATGATGCCGCCGTCCTTCATTTCAAATGTTACGATAGGATTCATACGATTTCTTCCTTTCTGAATTTAAGTTATCTTTATTTTAACAAAAAAGCCTCCGCCGTACAAGTCCCTCTGCGGTTATTTTCCCTCTTGCCGCAGTGTTACCTCAATCAGCTCAGGACGGTTGAAAATACGGAAAGGAAAGCTGCTGTTGCCTAAGCCGCGGCTGACAATCATAACCGTTCCGTCCTTTTCGTGCATTCCTTCTGTATATTTCGGGAAAAAGCCCTGATGCGGCGCAAAAATCCCCTGTCTGAAGAAGGGAATCACAATCTGTCCGCCATGCGCGTGCCCTGTAAAGACCAGATCCAATCCTTCATGTACATAGGTTTCAAATAATTCCGGTCGGTGGGAAAGCAGAATATTAAAGCTGTCCTCCTGCCCTGCCATCAGGCTATGCAGAAGCAAATCATAATGCCGATTCGCCTTTTTATCTGCCAGACCGAGCAGTGTTATCGTATCTCCATTTCGCTCGATAACAGATTTTCCGTTATTCAGCACCGTAACCCCGGCCTCGACCAATGCTTCCTCCAGAATTTCCCATTCGCCGCTCTGATGCTCATGGTTGCCGCTGACAAAATACACGGGCGCGTAGGTCACCAGTGCGTGAATGAATTCCATTGCACCGTCTACGTCTGTTCTGTTCTCATGCCTATCTACAAGATCTCCGGAAATCACAATAATATCCGGACAGCTTTGTTCGATTTTACGCAGGAGCGGCTCCTGTCTCCTCCCGAATACCTTATTCTGCAAATCCGCAATCTGCAAAATTTTATAGCCGTCGAAGCCGGCAGGAATCTCCCCTCGGTATGTCATTTTTGTCAGAATCAATCCATTATTCTGCCAATAAAGAAATGCCCCTAAGAGAAGCCCTCCACAAATACAGCCCAGGGTTCTTTTTTTCATCATACTGCTTCACCCTTTCGTTTTTCTTTACATTATAAAGGCAACTACGGCGGCTTTCAAGAAATACCGAAACGAAAAAATTTCTTTCTTCGTTGAAAAATGACAAAAAAAGTGGTATGCTATCAGAAAGTATGTTCGTATTTTAGGAAAGGAGGGTTCTCATGACCAGAATTATTTTTCATATTGATGTCAACAGTGCATATCTCAGTTGGACTGCCATTTCCCTTCTGAAAAAGGGAGAACCGACCGATTTACGCACCATTCCCTCCATCATTGGCGGGAGTATAGAGGATCGTCACGGCATTGTTCTGGCAAAATCTACCCCCGCGAAAAAACACGGCATTGTGACAGGTGAGCCGATTATACAGGCAATGCAGAAATGTCCGAATCTGATTGCCTATCCACCCGATTTTGCGCTGTATTCCAAATGCTCTCGTGCCATGTTCGATATTCTTTCGGAATATTCTGACCGAATTGAGCCATTCAGCATAGATGAAGGATTTCTGGATTATACAGGAATGGAAGCTCTGTTTGGGCCTCCAATCGAAGCCGCAAAAGCCATTCAGAAGCGCATCCTTGCAGAGCTTGGCTTTACCGTCAATATCGGCATCAGCACCAATAAGCTTTTGGCGAAAATGGCAGGCGAATTGGAAAAACCGAATAAGTGCATCACCCTTTTCCCCGAGGAAATTGAAACAAAATTTTGGCCCTTACCGATTGAGGATTTGTTCATGGTCGGGCGGCGCACCGCTCCGCGTTTGCGAAAAATGGGAATTCGCACAGTTGGCGAGCTTGCTGCGTATCCGCCATTGCTTTTGGAAAAGGAATTCAAAAGCTTTGGCAAGCTGCTTCACGCTTATGCAAATGGGATAGATGACAGCCCCGTTGCCCCCTCCGTTTCCGAAAGCAAATCTATTGGCAACAGCACCACAACCCCCTTTGATGTGACCGACCGCGAAGCTGCGTACAAAATTCTGTTGGCTTTATCGGAAACCGTTTCCATGCGTCTGCGGCAGGAAAAGCTTTGTGCAGAGGAAATCGCCGTTACGCTGAAAACCGCTAATTTTCAAGTTTATTCCCACCAGAAGCAGCTGCCAAATGCCATCGACTGCACCAATGCGGTTTATGCCGCCGCGGCGGAAATCTTTGATGAGGTCTGGAAGGGCGAACCTCTGCGGCTGTTGGGGGTGCGCGCGGGCAAGCTTTGTAAAGAGGATTGTATACAGCTTTCCCTTCTGGAGCAGGATTGGAGCAAACAAAAAAAGGCAGATGCCGCTATGGATGCCATCCGCAAAAAATACGGAAAAAACAGCATCTGCCGCTCTACCTTTCTGGGCGAAAAAAATACATTTCAAAAGGAATAAATGACAACCTGCTTTGGAATGATTCTGTTACGCCGCATATTTCATAATTAAAAGCTCTACCGCGGTTTCCTCTGCCGCCCTGCCCGATTTGATATCCAAATCCGCTTGCAGGCAATCTCTGACTGCCTGTTTCCAGCCTGCCACAGGGAAGCGTTTTGACTGCCGCTGATATTCCTTCACCGCAAATTCGCGCAGCTCCAGCCTTGCCGCAATCTGCTCCTGTGTCAGACCGTTCTGCGTCAGCAGCATCGTTTCCAGAATCAGACGAAATTGTCTGGTAATCAGCGAAAGCACCATATACGGGGATTCCTTCATGGAAAGCAGTGTGCGATAAATCTGAACCGCCCTTTCGGGATGCTTTTCCGCCACCGCCTTCACGAGGTCAAACACACGCGCCTCCAGAGAAACCGTACAGACCGCACGAATATCCTCCGCGCGGATTTCTGCCTTCTCTCCCTTATAGGCAATCAGCTTTTGCAGCTCGCCATCCAGGTTTTCCATATCATGATCCACTGTCTGCAAAAAGAGATTTAGTACGCCATCGCTCATCTGCATCCCGTTTGCTTTACAGCGCTGTTTTATCCATGTGCCTAAGTCCTTTTCTGCCTGTTTTTTGAACTCAACCGCCTGTCCGTTTTTGACAACCGCCTTATAAAGCGCATTGTTTTTTTCTACCTTTTCCTCAATGAAAAGCAGGCAGACCGTTTCGGGCAGATTAGAAAGAAAGGCTTTGAGCTTTTCACCCTCCTCTTTTCTGCCACCCTTCTGGAAAAAAGCACTGTTTCGCACGATGACCAGGCGTTTATCATTCAGAAACGGCAAGGTTTCCGCCGCATCCATGATTGCCGCCGCAGTTGCCCGTTTTTCCTCGAAGCTGTCCTCATTCATCATTTCCGCGCCATCGGGCAGAATTGCCTTGCGCAGTGCCGCTTCATATTCCCGAATGAGGTAGGTTTCTTCGCCGAAAAAGAGATAGCAACGGCTAAATTCATGATTTTTCCAGTTTTTCTTTAATGTTTTCATATAACGGTTTCCTTTCCGTCATGGTTTCTATGTTCATTGCACCGTCTTTCCCTATGGTCACAAGGATGGTTCCATCCTCATCCGTACGAAAAATTTCGGCACCCGTTTTTTGCAGACGTTCCATGGCTTCCTTATGCGGATGTCCGTATACATTGTTCGTACCGCAGGAAATGACCGCTGCCTTTGGCGATACCTTTTCCAGAAAAGCGGCATCCGAGCTGTATTTTGAGCCATGATGCGCCACCTTCAGCACATCCGCCGAAATATTCTGCTCCAAAAGCTGCTGTTCCTCCTCCGCGGTAATATCCCCCGTAAACAGCACCTTTGTATCACTATAGCTGTAGCGCAGCACCATAGAGCCTTGGTTTTCCTCTCCTGTCCCGGCAGAAGCTCCTGTCGGATATAAGCAAAGGAACTTATCCCCTAAAGAGGAATCACCTGTTTTTATAGTATACAATGGAATATTGTATTTTTCCACCATTTCTTTCAGCAAATCGGTCTGCTCATTTTCCGCAAAGGCATAATCAGAAAGATAGAGTCCCTTTGTGGGAAGGGTTTCCAGAACCTCAAGCAGACCCGTCATGTGGTCGCTGTCCGGGTGGGAAAGAAACGCACCGTCCAGTGCGGACACCCCAAGATATTCCAGATAGGGCAAAACAATGCGCTTGCCGACATTTTCACCAAAATCCTGCCCGAATTTCCCGCCGCCATCCACAAGATATGCCGCGCCATCGTATGTAGAAATCACCGCTGCATCGCCCTGTCCCACGTCCAGAAAGGCAATCGTATTTTCCTTACGGAACAGCGGATTTTCAAACACCGCACAGAACAGTGCCGCGCTCAGCATCGCCCCAACCTTCCAGCTGCCCTTTCTGCCGCCGTATTCCAGAACGAAAAACAGCAGGACATAGTACAGCACAATGGACAGGTAGGATGGACACCCAACGAGTACATACGCAAAGGGCAGACGAACCAGTGCTGTGCAGACAATTTTGAAAGCCCGCAAAATGGCATAGACACTCCCTGCCGCAAAGATGCCCACGGGCAGACAAACTGCACCAAGCAAGACACTCAGAAGTCCGAATCCCAGAAGCAAGCCGCTCAACGGCACAATCAGAAGATTCGCGAAAATGCCGACCAGAGAGACGGAAGAAAAATAATACGCCACCGCAGGATAGCTGAACAGAGATGCATAAAAGGAAACCAGCAGACTTTCCTTCAGCCAATCGAACTTACCCCTGTCCTTCTTTTTCTTCCGCTCCATTCTGCCTATACCAAACCAGATGCCGAATACTGTCAGAAACGAAAGCTGAAAGCCTGCATGAAACAGATACAGCGGCTGAAAAAGCAGAAGCAGGAACGCCGCAATCGCCATGGTATTCAGCGCATCCGGCAGGCGATAGAACGCTCTGCCCAGAAGCACAACCGTAATCATCAATGCTGCGCGATAGGAGGACGGGGAGGATTTGATAAAAAGCAGGAAGGCAAACACAGCAAAAATCGTCACAAGCGCGGAGGTGCGTTTGCTCCTTCCCAGAGCCTTTTCCAGAAAAAATGCCAGATACAGCGCCAATATGGACAAATGCAGCCCTGAAATGCAAAGCACATGCACGACACCTGCCTTGCTGTATAAAGTATAGCTTTCCTCAGGAATTTTTTCCTTATCCCCCGTCAGCACCGCCTGCATCAATCCGCTTTCCTCCGCAGGCAAAATTCTATCCAGAACCATCTGCACACCCGCTCTGGCTCGCGCAAGCCGAACGGAAAGAGAGGTATCCTGTCCCGTTACTTTGATTTTCTCCGGATAAAGCTTATACTCATAGCCCTTTGTCAGAAGATACAGCTGTTCATCATAGCCGCCGGGGTAGCTTTGCTTGGAAAACGGCACGATTTCACCCGAAAAAGCAACCCGCTCTCCCTCCTGAAAGCGTTCCTCTCCTACCCAGACGGCATAGACCTTGCAGGGCTTTTCCTGCTTTTCAAGACTACAGCGAAGGGTCAGCTTCTGATTGCCGGAGGTAGTTTCTCCTTCTTCCAGAATCACGCCCTCGCCTGTTACGGTTTTTGTCAAAAGGCTCTGCTCTGCCTGCCAATGCACCCCTGCTGAAAAGAATCCAAGCGGAACAAAGAACAGAAGCAGCAGATAAGCAGGCTTTTTCTTGTTTATCACAAAACGAAACATAAAAAAGAGCAGAAAAAGAAAAGAGACCAGACATATCACTTTCGATATGCCCAGTCTCATATATATTCCACAAATCATGAAAATTGTTGTCCAGAGTATCGGACGCTTCATTTCTGTTCTCCTCTTATTTCTCCTCAAGTCTTCTGATACTGTCAACTGCTGTAAACGGCGTTTTGAACTGCAAATTATCCTTATAGGTATCCAGCTTTTTCCCTTCTACCAGAAACTGCACGCGGTCAATCTGATCCAGCTTGCACAGGGAATTTACAATCGAATAAATCGTCAGCAGCTCCTCCCTTTCTCCGCCGGTGTGCTTCAGCACAAATTCCTCACTCAGATTGACATAGCAGGTGCCGTCATCTGTTGTGGTTACATCCTTGATTTTTGTACCGACAGGAATCGTTGCAACACTGCCTTTTTCCTCCGGTCCTGCAATCAGCTGTTCCAAAACGGTTTTTTCTCTGGTCTGGTTTGCGTTTACCTCTACCACACGCTCCTCCGCCACCAGATCCGTGCCTTCCGCATTTGCGAAATACAGTGTCAGAATTGCGTAGCCTGTGGTTTCCGCGGAAATTTCCGTATCTATCCAGACATTATCTCTGTTGAAAATCGCATACGCCTCACCGTTCTGATTTTTCAGCGGCTCACCCTCTACCAGAATTCGTACATTCTTCACGAAATCCAGAGAGGTCAGCGTCCAGACGACAGAGGAACGGCAAATAGTCTCCTCCAAATCATTCATCTGTAAATATTCCTCGGAAAAATCCACCGTAACAGTGGCTTGCTCCAGCGTAACAGAGCGTATCTCCAGATTCTGCGGCATAGAAGCTGTCGCACCATCCGCATTAGGGCCCTCCTGTAAAATCGCAAGCACGTTTTTCAGCATTGCCTCCTTGTCCGTTCGGGGAATATTTTTTTTCAGAGCACCCATGCCGCCGTCACTCATCATATAATAAAAATCCACTCTTTCCTCATTCGATGAAACTACGGTATCATATACCAGAACGGAACAGGGAATCAGTATGACCAGCACAATAAACAGGACAATCAGCTTTCGCGCCAAAGATTTTCGTTGTGTCATAAAATTCCTCCTTTACCCGTGTGTGGTCGGCTGCTTGAGAGGAATCCGCACCAGAATGGTCGTGCCTTCCTCCTCCTTGCTGTTTACCTTAATGCTGCCTTTGTGCATCATGATGGTGCTGTGGGTAATGGAAAGCCCAAGCCCTGTGCCGCCGGTTTCTCTGTCTCTTGTTTTATCCACACGGTAGAAGCGTTCAAAAATACGGTTGACCTCATCCTCCGGAATCCCAATGCCCGTATCTGCCACGCTGATAAATACGTTTTGATGGTCTGCATCTAAAGAAACCTTTACGGTTCCTTCCTCCGGGGTATATTTCACTGCATTATCAACCAAATTAGAAATCGCAAGGGAAAGCTTCATTTCATCTGCCTCTGCATGGATTTCCTTTGATGCGTCCCATTGCAGAGAAATATACTTGGCATCAGCCATCGGCTGCAAGCGCTTGATGATATCCGTCATCATCTGCGTAAGATTTGTTTCCTTAAAATTCAGGGGGATTTCCTTTTGATCCAGCTTAACAAGCGTCAAAAGGTCATTGATGATTGCAGTCATACGGTCAACCTCAGAGGTAATATCATGCAGAAATTCCACATACATTTCCTTCGGAACATCCTCCTGCAGCAAAATAGATTCACTCAGCACCTTTACGGAGCTTAAAGGCGTTTTCAGCTCATGTGATACATTGGAAACAAACTGCTGGCGGCTGGATTCTACCTTTTCCAGCTGGTCTGCCATCTGGTTACAGGAAATCGCAAGATCCACAATTTCATTATGCACAATCCCTCTGACCTTTGCACGCTGTTCAAAATGCCCCTCAGACATTTTGCGAATAACGTCAATCAGATTTTTCACAGGCTCTGTAAAGACCTTTGAAATAATAACCATCACAATCAGCACTAGAAGGACAAGCGTTCCCAACAGCAGATATGCCTCCTTGCCGATATCTCCAAGAATATCATGCACATCTGCCAAGCTGTCTACAATCAGCACAACGCCCACACGCGTATCACCTGCACCAACAATAGAGGCTGCGGCATAAACCGTACCGTTTTTCTGCTCCTTTGCGGTATCCTTATGCTGTAATGCCTGCACAACCTCAGGCAGAAGCAGCGTTTTCCCGACATCCTCATAGCCTGTATCATAGGTTACCAAGCAGGAGGAATCTAAAATCATAACACGAAAATTCTTTTCCTGACTGGTCTCCAAAATGGTTTCCTCCAGTGCGCTGCGGTTTTCTTCATCAAACAAAAATTCCGAGGATGTAACCTGTCCGGAGATAACATTTGCCTGACTGAGCAGGACCTTCTTCCGCTCATCCAAGAAATATCCCTGAACAGAGTGAAGAATGGTGCTTGCCAGAAGCAGGAGCGGAACAATCCCCCCTACCAGATAGCCTGCAAGCATAATCCAGCGCAGAGAAATAAACGGGAGCTTTTTCTTTTCTTTCGTCGCTTTAGTTAAAATAGTAACCAACTCCCCATTTTGTAAAAATATACTTCGGTTCGCTCGGATTTACTTCAATTTTTTCTCTCAAACGGCGCACATGTACATCCACCGTACGCACATCACCGGGGTAATCATAGCCCCAGACGGTATCCAGAAGCTTTTCTCTGCTGTAAACCTTTCCGGGGTTTTCCATGAGCAGCTCCAGAAGGTCGAATTCCTTCGCGGTCAGGTTTACCTCCTTTCCGCTGATAAATACACGTCTGCTGTCGAAGGAAAGTTCTAGGTCTCTTGCCTTCAGAACTTTTTTCTCCTGTGTCTCGGTAGGTGCTTTTTTCACACTGCGGCGCAGAATGGCTTTGATTCTCGCCTTCAGCTCAAGAATGTTAAAGGGCTTTGTGATGTAATCATCCGCACCGTATTCCAGCCCCATAATTTTATCCATATCCTCGCCCTTCGCCGTTACCATAATAATCGGCACCTGTGAAAATTCTCTTGTCTGCTGGCAAACCTCAAGCCCATCCATCTTCGGCAGCATCACATCGAGCACCACCAGATCGAAATTCTTTTCCTTGATGTTTTGCAGAGCCTCTTCCCCATCATACGCCGCAGTAACCTCCATGCCGTCCTGCTCCAAGGAAAATTTAATCCCCTTTACGATGAGCTTTTCATCATCCACCACTAAAATCTGATACGCCATTTTCAGCCTCCTTATTCTCCCACTGTAATTTCATCCTGTATTTCTGCAAAGGTTTTTTCTCCGATACCGGAAACACGCATCAGCTCCGCGATATCAGAAAAGCCGCCGTTTTCCTCCCGATACGCAACAATTTCCGCCGCCTTTTTCTCGCCAATGCCGGAAAGGCGCGTCAGCTCCTTCGCTGTTGCGGTGTTGATATTCAACCTGCCTGCATCATTTTCTGCGTTTATTTCCCGTTTTTCGGTGATTTTCTCCGCAGAAGCAGGTGTTCCCATTTCCAATGCGCCCGTTGCAAAGCTATGGCTGTACCAGATGCCGCTGAACAGAAAAAACAGCAGCACTGCCAGAAGCTTCAGGCGTTCTATTCCGATTTTTTTAAAAAATGTATTCTCATGCAACTTTAATACAAACCTCTTTTTCTTTTTCGTTTCATGTGATAAAATAAGGTATTGCCGTTTCCTTCGGAAACGCAGATACTCATACGAAATAACTATATCACATATAAGATAAATTTTCAAATATATAGGAGATTCACATGAAAAAACGATTGACACGATTCCTGCCGTTCTTATTGGCATTTACGATAGCTCTCCCCTCTTATTCCGTCTTTGCAGAAGAAGAAAACCAAGCAAAAGAAACGCAAACAAATGAAACAAACGAAACGCAGGCAGATGAGACCACCGCGAACGATACGCTGAGCCTTGCCGCAGAAACCGCCGTTCTGATAGATGCGGCAAGCGGGGAAATTCTCTATGATAAGGATGCAGACAAAAAAATGTATCCTGCCAGCATCACAAAGCTGATGACAATTCTTCTGGCATTGGAAAACGGCAAGCTGACGGATGAAATCACATTTTCCCACGATGCCGTTTACAACATTGAGCCCGGCAGTGCGCATATTGCCATCCTCGAAGGCGAAACACTAACCTTGGAGCAGGTGCTGCGTGCAATTATTCTGCGTTCCGCAAACGAAGCCTCCAACGGCGTAGCGGAATATGTGGATGGCTCTGTGGAGGCATTTGCCAAGCACATGACGGAGCGGGCGAAGGAGCTCGGCTGTACAAATACAAATTTTGTCAACGCCAATGGACTGTTTGATGAAAACCATTACACCACCGCACATGACATGGCGCTGATTGCAAGGGAGCTGCTCAAGCACGAGGAATATCGTTCCATGATGAGCGAAACCGATTACGAAATTCCCCCGACCAATCTACAGACAGAAACCCGCTATCTGCATGGACAGCACCAGATGCTGAACCCCAATTCCATCTATTATTATAAGGATGCCATCGGCGGCAAAACAGGCTATACCGTTGAGGCAGGCAATACACTTGTGACATACGCCGAACGGGACGGGCTGACGCTGATTGCCGTTGTGATGAAGTGCAATGGTGCGGAGCATTATACCGATACCGCTGCTTTGTTCGATTACGGCTTTGCAAATTACGCATCCGTGAAGATTGCCGCGGTCAGCGACTATACCTCAACCGTACCTGTAACCGAAACCTATAACAAAAAAGCCGTTGCCTTAGGCAAGGTGACGATTGCACCAAGCGAGGATGTGTATTACACCCTGCCGAAGGGAACGGATGCCTCTGCCGTTACCGTAAAGACGGATATTCCCGAAGGTGTAGAGGGCGCAGTCAAAAAAGGGCAGACCCTCGGCACATTGCAGCTTTCCTATAATGGCAAAACGCAAACCGTTGATTTGATTGCACAGAATGCTGTAGACGCGCTGACAGATACACAGAAGGCAGAGCTGGATAAATCCTCTCTTTCCGGCATGGTGAAAAGGGTCGCCATCGGTGTGGGGATTGCGGCAATCGTTCTCCTTCTTATTTTCTGCATCACCCGATTCATCGGCTACAGAAGCTATCAGCGCAGAAAGCAGCTGCGCAGACAAAGACCCCGCAGAAGAAGAAATTACAGAAGATAAACAAAAAGCAGACATTCGTAGAAATAAATTCTATGGTGTCTGCTTTCTTTTTCTGTTTTTTATAATCCCAAAGGCGCAAGGCTTCTTTCCAGAATCCCATGAATATAGGCGATACAGATGCCGTAATTCGTCATTTTCGCGCCCTGCTCCTTCGCTATGGAAAGTCGGTGCTGCATTTCCTTTTCATTCAGCATGCAGCCGCCGCAATGCACAATCAGCGCATAGGGAGATAAATCCGCAGGGAATGTGCCGCCGCTTGTAAATTGAAACTGCAATTCCTTCCCCGTATATTCCCGAATCCAACGGGGCAGCTTGACCGTTCCGATATCCTCACACTGACGGTGATGGGTACAGCCCTCGGAAATCAGTACCGTATCTCCATTCTTCAACTGCTCCAAGGCTCTCGCCCCTTTGACATTTTGCTCCAGATTGCCCTTATACCGCGCCATCAGAATCGAAAACGAGGTCAGAGGGATATCCTCCGGTACGATTTTAGAAACCTTCCCGAAAATCTGGCTGTCCGTGATGACCAGCTTCGGACGTTTTCCAAGGGCTGCCAGCGTTTCCGCAAGCTCAAAATCTCTTGCGACAATCGAAACCGCGCCCGCCTCCAGAATATCCCGAATCGTCTGCTGCTGCGGCAAAATCAGCCTGCCCTTCGGCGCAGCGGAATCAATCGGCACAACTAAAACCACAAAATCATTTGGTTCCAGTAAATCCCCGATAATTCTGCGTTCCTTCTCCCCCTTTGGTGCTAACGCAGCAATGCGTTCCTTCAAGACGGAAATATTTTCGCCCGTTTTTGCGCTGACGAAAATTTCATTTTCTCCATCCTGCTTCTGCGTCAAATCCGCTTTGTTTTTTACGATGATATACGGAATGCTTCTCTTTTGAATTTCTGCAAGAATTGCCGCATCCTCCGCCGTTTCCCCGACAGACGCATCTATCACGATAACGGCAATATCGGTTTTTTGCAAAACCTGATATGCCTTTTCTACGCGCATTTTTCCAAGTTCCCCCACATCATCCAGACCGGGGGTATCAATCATAACAACAGGCCCAAGCGGCAGCAGCTCCATTGCCTTCTGTACAGGGTCTGTTGTTGTGCCTGCCACATCAGAAACGATTGCTAAATTCTGTCCTGTCATGACATTGATAACGCTAGATTTTCCTGCATTTCTTCTGCCGAAAATCCCGATATGTATCCGTTCCGACAACGGTGTATTGTTCAGTCCCATTTTTTCCTCCTATTCTACCAGAGAATCTCCGCGGGCGCTGACCACCCGATAGCCAATGGATTCCATCTCTGCCTTTAAAAGGGCAAGCCCCTCCGCCGCTTCATCCCCCATGGAGCGTTTGTTATCATACAGACTGTAAAGCTTTCTGTTTTCCTGCGGGGAAAGGTTCGGCATGACAACATTTGCCCCTGCCAGAATCCCCATTTTCCGCCCATCCGGATGAATGGTGCTGAGTGCCGTTGTAGAGGGCAGCAGCACCTTTGGCAGCATCAGCCGCAGAAGTCCCAGAAGGAAAAGTGTCAGTTCCAATGTACCTGCCTTTTCCTCCCGAAAGGGCGTATCCTTCTGGGGAATGAAGGGTCCAATGCCAATCATGTGGGGATTCAGCTCCTTCAGAAACAGCAGATCCTCCGCCAGATGCTCTGCCGTCTGCCCAGGCGAGCCAACCATAATGCCGCTTCCTACCTGATAACCGATTTTCTTCAGGTTCCGGAGACAAGCCTTGCGGTGGTTTAAATCCAGCTCCGCGGGATGCAACGTACGATAATGTGCTTCGTTTGCCGTTTCGTGCCGCAACAAAAAGCGGTTCGCCCCTGCCGCAAAATACGCTTCATATTCTTCCCTTTCCCTCTCCCCGATGGAAAGCGTAATCGCACAATCGGGGTATTTCTCACGCATAGAACAGATAATATGCGTCATTTTTTCCTGCGTAAAATACAGATCCTCGCCGCCCTGCAAAACGAAGGTACGAAAGCCGAGGGCATACCCCTGTTCACAGCAAGAAAGGATTTCCTCCTCCGTCAGCCGATAGCGTTTCAGTCCTTCGTTCCCTCTGCGGATACCGCAGTAATAGCAGTTATTTCTGCAATAATTCGTAAATTCAATCAGCCCTCGAATATAGATATCCCTGCCGTAATGCTGATGGCGAATGTCTCTCGCCTTTGCAAAAAGATATTCCGCCAAATCTGGCGTTCTGCCATTCAGCAGGGTAATCCACTCCGTCTTGGTGAGGGCTTTTTCTCTCTCCAATTTGTCAATTAAATGCTTCATCTTAATTCCCATCAACCTTCTATCTTTTGCATTTTCTCTGAGTATACCATAAACGGATTCCTGTGAAAAGCACAGAAAAAATCCTCGGACGAAATTATCCGAGGATTGTATATGCAGCTCCCAGTCAGTTTCCACATTCGATACTGATTTTCGTGAAGATATCCAGAATATCATCCACCTTTGTATTGACCTTTTCTTCTCCTGCCTTATCCAGCACGATATGGCCCTTATCCATCATAATCAGACGACTGCCGTATTCCACCGCATAGCGCAGGTTATGCGTTACCATCATTGCCGTCAAGTGCTTTTCCTGCACCACCTTATTCGTCAATTCCATGATGAT
The DNA here is from genome assembly GCF_003865035.1 of Anaerotignum faecicola. Lineage (NCBI taxonomy): Bacteria > Bacillati > Bacillota > Clostridia > Lachnospirales > Anaerotignaceae > Anaerotignum > Anaerotignum faecicola. Next base: position 24,951 of record NZ_BHVZ01000012.1, on the reverse strand, counting down.
ATCCGCCGTTTTGGGGTCAAGTGCAGCGGTGTGTTCATCCAGAATCAGAAATTCAATCGGAGTCAGCGTTGCCATAATCAGCGTTGCCGCCTGTCTTTGTCCGCCGGAAAGCGCCCCCAGCTTGACATTCATTTTATTTTCCAGACCCAACCCCAGAATGGAAAGCTGTTCCTTATAGAAATTTTCTCTTGCCTTATTCACACCCCTGCCCAGACCGAAGGGCTTGCCCTTATTATCCGCCAGAGACATATTCTCAAGCATTGTCAGATTTGGACAGGTGCCTGCCGAAGGGTCCTGATAGACACGCCCAATGGTGCGATATCTCTGAAAATCCTTCATTTTTGCAATATCCTTGCCGCCAATCAGCACCTCTCCTTTCTGAATGGGGATGCTGCCGCAGATGATATTCAGCATGGAGGTTTTGCCCGATCCATTACTGCCGACAATCGAAACAAATTCGCCGTCGGGCACAGTCAAATTAAAATCCTCAAACAGCAGTGTTTCGGAAATGGTGCCGGGATTATAGATTTTTTTGATATGCTTCAATTCAAGCATGCTCCGCACCACCCTTCTGTTTATTACCAAGAATCAAAATAATCAGGAACAGCACTGCCGTTGCCAGCTTCATCAGATTTGCGGGAAGACCCAAGCTGATTGCCACCTGAATACAAGCCTTATAGAACACACTGCCGACCAGAACCGCCGTAGTGCCCTTCGCAAAGCTAACCTTACGGAACAGGGTTGTGCCGATGATAACCGCCGCCAGACCAAAAACCATCTGCCCTGTCCCCATGGTACTGGAGAAGGCTCTCTGCTCCATGCAGACCAGCGCACCGGAGAAGGCAACGAGTGCATTTGCAACCGTCAGCCCGATAATCTTTACAATGCCCTTATCCTTTGCAAGGGTGGTTACCAGTGTGCTGTTATCACCAACTGCACGCAGGAGCATGCCGCTTTTTGTCTTAAGATACCAATCCAGAATGAATTTGAAAATCACAGCTACTAGCAGGGATACTACAAATTTACGCATCATCAGGGTAGAATTGCCCATCACAGCCATAATCGGACCGGAGGTATAAATCGTGCCGATGGCACGTTCCACCGCCAGATTGGAGCCTGCAATCTGCAAATTGATGGAGAACAACGCCGTCATAGTGATGATACCTGCCAGAAGGTCTCTGACACCGAATTTCACATGAATGACACCTGTTACCAGTCCGGCTGCCGCGCCCACCAGAAGCGCCGCTACAAGCACCAGAAAGGGGTTCATCCCCTTTACCAGAAGAACTGCCGTAATCGCCGCCCCGAGGGGAAAGCTGCCATCTACCGTCAAATCGGGAAAATCCAGTATTTTATATGTAATATAAATGCCGTAGGACAACAGGGCGTAAATAAAGCCCTGTGTCAGCGTGCTGATAATCAAATCAAACATAAAGGAACCTCTTTCTATGCGGACGCTTATTCCGCAGTTACATCAATCGCATTTTCCACATCTGCACTCAGCTTCAGTGCAGCCATTGCATCGGGATTTACATAAATTTCAAATTCGGAAATGGTTTCGTAGGGCATATCGGATGCTTTTGCCTCACCCTTGAGAATCTTTGCTGCCATCATACCTGTCTGTCTGCCCAGTGCAACGTATTCAATCCCTGCGGAGGCTACGCAGCCCAGCTTTACCTGCTCGATTTCACTGCCGTAAACAGGGATGCCTGCTTCATTTGTTTTTTCCAGAATGGAAGGCAGAACGCCGACTACGTTATTGTCTGTCAGGTTTGTGAAGCAGTCCACACCCTTCGAAATCAGCGTATCTGTTGCCTGATTCACCTCTGCCTGTGTCATAACGCCCAGTGCTTCAATCTTGAAGCCGTATTCTCCTGCCTTTTCCTGATATTCCTTTACTGCGGAAACGGAATTGGGTTCGCTTGTTGTGTAAAGAATCCCGATTGTTTTTGCATCGGGCTGAACCTTACGAATCAGCTCAAGCTGTCCTTCGATGGGAAGCTTGTCGCTGGTGCCTGTGATGTTGCCACCGGTCAGCTTTGCTTCCTCAGGGTCGGTAATTGCTGTGAAGATAACAGGGATATCCTTATCCTCTGCCGCCGCATAGCAAGCAGTTGCGGATGGTGTTGCAATCGCACACATCAGCGCAACATTCTTTGCAGAGAAGTTCTGTGCAATCTGTGTTGCGGCGTTGTCATCAAAGCCTGCATTCTGATATTCAATCTTGTAATCCACGCCTTCCTTCAAACCTGCTTCCTCCAGACCCTGCAAAAAGCCCTCTCGACAGTTATCCAAAGATGCGTGCTGTCCATACTGATTGATGCCGATAACGGGAATATCTCCACTTGCCTTATCATCTGCCGCATTGCTGCTGCCGCAGCCTGTCAGTGCCATTGCTGCCATCACCATTGCCATTGTCATTGCCATAAACTTTTTCATACCAATCGCTCCTTTTCTCATACTGTTTTTTGTTTCCTTCTGTCTCGTCTCATCTCGTCTTAGCTGTTTTCTCGAACGAGGTACTCGATTTTGCCGAATAAAAAAAGCCTTATCACATAGTAATCTACTATGGGACAAGACTTGTATATTCCTGCGGTACCACCCAAATTGATGAAAAAATCATCCGCTCTTTCCACTGTACAGCCATACAGTTACGCTCTGGTAACGGGTGCGTTTCCCGTCGGTTACTACTCGCTTTCGCTTTCGACCGCCCTCATAAGTCCATTCACCCATCCTCTCGCTGTTGCGATTCCACCATCCGCAACTCTCTGAAAGCTGATTTGAAAGGCTACTCCTCTTAATCATCGGTTTCTCTCTTTGGTTAGTTAGATTATAGCACCCCGATTTTATTTGTCAAGAGCTTTTTTTCAAAAAAATAAAAGCAGAAAAATAAGGACTCTCCCTGCCCCAAAAGCAGGAAAAGTCCCTGTTTTTTGATTTTATGCGATTTTCAGGCGTTCCACCAAGGTGCTGTTTTTCAAAACCTGACGGAACAGAACATAACCCAAAACGGAAACGGAAAGGAATTCCCCAAACGCAACCGTTGCCATGCTCAGCAGAAGCGGACTGCCGAACAGATACAGCTCAATGCCGATGAATGCATTGCAAAGCACAGGCCAAAGGCTTGCGCCGAACAGTGTTTTGCTGCATTTCGTAATCCCCACAAGAGAAGCCGCTGTGCAGGCTGTGCCGAATACAACGTCCATCATGCCGAAGGGGCTGAAGCAGTTCGCGATGAAACAGCCAAGCACCAGACCGGGCGCATACTTTTTGTCGATAAATGCCATCAGCATCAGCACCTCGGAAATACGAATCTGAATCATTCCGAAGCTAAGTGGTGCAATCGCCAATGTCATCACAACATAAATTGCCGCAATGAGCGCTGTGGAAACCAGAAATTTTGTGTTTACAATGTTTTTGTTCATTAAAAAAAGACCTCCTGTTTTTTATTTACCGAGATGGTGGGATACCCATGGTCCGTTCGTGGTCCTTTTCGGTGGTATCCGTAGCAGGTACATCTCGTTTGTTCAGTTGCTTTGACAGTATAACACAGGTGCAGAAAGAAATCAACCCTGCCGTTGATTCTCCGACAGGGTTTTTTGTATGTAATGATTGCTGCTCTGTATAAAAAAATTATGCCAATACTGCCGCCAGCTCTTCCACTGCCGCTGCTTCGTCCTTGCCGTCCGCAGTAATCAGGGCAGTCTGCCCTTCCTGCATATTCAGCGCGATAGTGCCCATAATGCTCTTTGCGTTAATTCTTTTTTCATCCACACTAACCTGAATTTCAGATTCAAATTTCCCGGCCGTCTGCACGAAATACGCAGCCTGTCTTGCATCCAAGGATGCCTTGATGGTAATTGATTTCTGTGTCATTCTATTCCACCCTTCCCTTCTCTTAATGCCTCAGCAATGCTGCTGATTTTACGCAGTCTATGGTTGACACCGGACTTTCCGACAGGTGTCATGAGGAAAGAACCCAGCTCTTTCAAGCTTCTGTCCGGATATTCCAATCGCACCCTCGCCACCTCTGCCAACTGCTCCGGCAGACGCGCAAGCCCGATGGTTTCCTCAATATAATTGATATCCTCTAATTGCTTTACAGCCGCTCCGACCACCTTATTCAGGTTCGCCGTTTCACAGTTGACTTTTCTGTTGATATCATTGCGCATTTCCTTGACGATGCGGACATTCTCCAAATCCATCAGCGCCAGTGGTGCCTCCATGATATTCAACAAATCGACAATCTGTTCACCTTCTTTCAGATAGACGATATAATGCTCTTTTCGCTCTACCACCTTGGCATCCAATCCGAAGGCATTGATTAACTCCCGCAGCTGCTCCGCCGCAGACAAATCCGCCAGAACGAATTCCAGATGATAGTTCTTTTCCGGATCATTTACAGAGCCGACAGAAATGAATGCGCCGCGAATATATGCCCGCCGACAGCAGATGCTGCTGACCACAGGCGGATAAATCCGCTTTTTCAGTTTCTTCTGTTCCTTTTCTATTGTTAAAATACCGGTTGCCTGTAAGATGGCTGCTGCATCGCGTACAAGCAGGGTATACACCTTAGTCTGCCGCTTCTGCCCGCTGATTCTTACAGATACATCCGCTATCATATTAAAAGTATTTCTCAATAATGTAAAGCATTTTTTCACAGCGTAATCATTCTCTGTTTGGATTTTTAAACAAAAATTTCCGCCAAACACGGCTATCTGTCCATAGATATTAACATACGCTGCAATTTCCGCAATTTCACAATGTCTTCCATTTCCAAAATGAAGGGACAACTCACCCTTAACCTTAGACGAAAATGACAAATTTGCCCCTCCTTTCTGTTTTTTGCTTATTTCTTGTGTCTGCTGTCCTTTTCAATGTCATTATGCTTGAGAAGGAGGGTGTGTCCATCCTTTCCAAGGGCATTGTAAAGGGCATTCGTAAGGGTAACAGAGCGGTGCTTGCCGCCCGTGCAGCCGATGCTGATGACAAGACTATTTTTGCCCTCTTTAATATAGTGCGGAATCAGAAATTCCAGCATATCCACCAGCTTTTTCAGAAATGTTCGGCTTTCCTCAAAGCTCATCACATAGCTGCTGACAGGCTCATCGTTGCCCGTCATTTCCTTCAGCTCCTGAATATAAAAGGGATTGGGCAGAAAACGTACATCGAATACTAAATCACTGTCCGCAGGAATTCCGTATTTAAAGCCAAAGGATTGCACCGTAATCATCAGATTTTCGTAAGATTGATTTTCTACAAAAATACGGTTAATCTGCTCCTTGAGCTGTCGGGTCAAAATCTGGCTCGTGTCGATGATATAGGTTGCCTTACGCTTGACATCCTTCAGTATTTCGCGCTCCTTCTGAATTCCCTCTTGAATGGAGCCGTTTTTGGAAAGAGGATGACTTCTTCTGGTTTCCTTATAGCGTTTAATCAGCACATCATCCGAGGCATCCAAGAATAAAATCTCATATTCATATCCCTTATGCTGCAAATCAGACAGTACCTCAAACAGGTCATTAAACAGCTTCCCGCCACGAATATCAATCCCCATGGCAACGCGCTCGATTTCACCCTCCTGCTCATAGCAAAGCTCCGCAAACTTCGGCAGCAATGCAGGGGGAATATTATCTACACAGAAAAAATTGATGTCCTCCAGAAATTTCAGCACAGAGGTTTTCCCTGCGCCGGACATCCCCGTTACAATTACAAACCGCATACTCCTTCACCGACCTTTCCCATCTCTCCTTATTCTTCTCCGACGATTTTCACTTCCGTTTCCAGTGTCACACCGAATTTATCCTTGACTTCCTTCTGGCAGAACGCAATCAAATCCAGAATATCCTGTGCCGTTGCGCCGCCGATATTAATCAGAAAGCCGGAGTGCTTTTCGGATACCTGTGCGCCACCGATGGTTTTGCCCTTTAGCCCTGCATCCTGCACCAGCTTCCCTGCAAAATACCCCTCAGGACGCTTGAAGGTGCTGCCTGCACTGGGGTACTGTAAGGGCTGCTTTGCCCTTCTCTGCTCTGCCAATTCTGCCATGCGTCCACGGATTTCTGCGATGTTGCCTTTTTTTAATTGCAGCGTTGCCCCCAGAACGATATAGCCCTTTTCAGGAATACTGCTGTAGCGGTAGCCTAAATTCAGCTCCGCCGCAGGAATGGTCTTGATTTCTAAATCCTGCGTCAGCACATCCACACTTGCTAGCACATCCTTCATTTCGCCGCCATACGCGCCTGCATTCATCACAACTGCGCCGCCGATGCTGCCGGGAATCCCGCTTGCAAATTCCAGACCGGTCAGACCCTTATCCGCAGCCCTTGCCGCAACAGCACTCAGCAGTGCACCGCCCTTGGTATGAATTGTATTCCCTTCTATCGTAATCTCCGCCATACGGTTATAAATCTGAATCACCGCGCCGCGGATGCCTTTATCCCTTACCAGAAGATTGCTGCCGTTGCCAATCACCAGAACGGGCATTTCATATCTATGCAAAATTTCAAAGGCAGCACGCAGTTCCTCTGCGCTTTTCGGCTGAATAAAATAATCCGCCGCGCCGCCCACACGAAATGTCGTATGCTCCTTCATCATTTCATGTAGCTTCAGCCCTTCCTCTCCCAGACAGGCAAGAAGCTCCTGTTTCAATCTTTCCATCGTTTCACCTTCTTATTTTCCGATTCGATTTGCAAAATCCTGTGCGGTATTTTTCCCCATCTTCTTCTGACGGTTTGTCATTGCCGCCGATTCACAAATCATTGCCACGTTTCTGCCCGGGCGCACAGGAATCGTATTCAGCTGCACCTTATTTCCCAGAATATCCATATATTCCTCATTCAGCCCCAACCTGTCATAGGAATCCGCCTTCCCATCCCAGACCTCAAGCTTAATGACAAGGTCAACCGTTTTCTGCTCCTTTACAGAGCCGACACCGAACAGCTCCTTTACATTCAGAATCCCGATGCCGCGCAGTTCAATCAGATAGCGGATAATCTCCGGACAGGAGCCAATCAGCCTTCTGTCGGCAATCCGTTTGATTTCCACTGCATCATCCGCAATCAGGCGGTGTCCTCTTTTAATCAGCTCCAGTGCCGTTTCGCTTTTCCCGATGCCGCTTGCACCTGTAATCAGCACGCCCTCGCCGTAAATATCCACAAGAACGCCGTGCATCATCACACGGTCTGCCAGTTCCTCTCTCAGCCAGAAAATCAACTCCGCCGTAAAGTCGGTTGTATTCTGCGCGGTGCGAAAAATAGGTATGCTGTATTCTCTGCCGTATTCCACCATTTCGGGGAAAATCTCAAGATTCTTGCAAACCACCAGACAGGGAATATGATACTGAAATAAATGGCGGATGGCATTTTTTCTGTCCTCATCGTTCAGACTCAGCAGATAGCTGTATTCCACACGCCCAATCACCTGCAAGCGGTCGCTGTCAAAGCGTTCATAAAAGCCTGCCAGCTGTAATGCAGGGCGGTTAATTTCCCTACGCAGAACAGAACGCCCCTCCAGACTCAATTCCGGCAAAACGCTTTCCAGTTCAAATACCTCTACGATTTTTTTTAACTCCGCAGAATACATTTGCGGCTCACCTCGTCTTTCGTTTTTCTATAAAATCAAATAATCTCCTAAATATATATCTTACCCGAAAATCATCCGTTTTGCAATTCCTCCCGATGGAAAAAAAGATAGACCTGCTCCGCCGCAGGAATCGTCATGCCATCCACCTCTAAAAGATCTGCCACCTCTGCTGCGGCAATCCTTTCGATTGAGCCGAAATGGCGCAGTAAAGCCTTGCGGCGTACCTCACCGATGCCCTTGATATCATCCAGAACGGAATGAAGATTTCTTTCGTCGCGCAGCTTTCTGTGGTAGGTAATGGCAAAGCGATGCACCTCATCCTGTATGCGCGTCACCAGCTTAAAGCCCTCCGAGGTCAGGGGAATTCTGATTTCCTGCTCATGAAACAGCAGTCCTCTGGTGCGGTGTCTGTCATCCTTTACCATACCACAGACAGGGATATCCATCCCAAAGGCAAGCAGAACCTCCTCTGCGGCGTGTACCTGCGTTTTGCCGCCATCCATCAGGATTAAATCGGGCAAACGGGTAAAGCTGGAGGTTTTGCCCTCTGTGTTTTCCTTGATGGCATGGCTCAGGCGGCGCGTGATGACCTCCTTCATAGAGGCATAATCATTTGCCCCGACAACGGTTTTAATCTTAAACTTACGGTAGTCGCTGTTTTTGGCGCGCCCATCCTCGAACACAACCATCGAGCCGACCGATTCAAAGCCCTGCGTATTGGAAATGTCATACGCCTCTACACGCTTCAGCTCGTCCGGCAGAGAAAGTGCCTGCCGCAGCTCTTCCATTGCGCCCTTCGTTCGCTGCTCCTCTCGTTTCAGCTTTTCGCCAAACTGCTCGAAAATGAGCATCGCGTTCTTATGCGCCAGCTCCGTCAGCTTATGCTTTTCTCCCTTGATGGGAACGGTTAAGGTCACACGACTGCCTCGTTTCTCGGAAAGGTATTCCGCAATCAGGTCGCTTTCCTCTGCCACAAGCCCTTCCTGCAAAATGATTTCCTTCGGGATATAGGCGGTACCGCTGTAAAACTGCTTAACAAATGCCGTCAGAATCTCCGCGCGGCTCTGCTCTGCAAAGGCGGTCAGGGTGAAATTCTCCCGTCCTGTCATTTTGCCGCCACGGATAAAGAACACCTGCACCAGACATTCCTCATACGCACGCACAAAGCCGATGACATCCGCATCCCCCAGACCGGTGTTGGAAATTTTCTGCTTTTCCGCAACGCTTTTAATCGCGGCAATTTTATCCCGCAGTGCCGCCGCCCTTTCAAATTCCATATTTTCCGATGCCATCAGCATTTCCTGCTCCATTTTCTTCATGATAGTATGGTGCTTTCCTTCCAGAAAATCCATAGCATCCTTGATATAGACCTGATATTCCTCAGGGGGAACCCTTCCGCTGCATGGCGCAATGCACTGCCCGATATGGTGATTCAGGCAAGGACGTTCCTTCCCGATATCCCTCGGAAATACCTTCTTGCATTTACGGATCGGGAACAGCTTATGCAGGGTTTCGACGGTTTCCTTCGCCGCCAGCACATCCGTAAACGGCCCATAATATTTCGCCTTGTCCTTCTCCATTCGGCGTGTGATGAAGATGCGCGGAAACATCTCCTGCACCGTCACCTTGATATAAGGATAGCTTTTGTCATCCTTCAGAAGAATATTATAATAGGGATGATGCTTTTTAATGAGGTTACATTCCAAGAGAAGCGCTTCCATTTCGGAATCCGTTACGATATATTCAAATTCGCGGATATTCGGCACCATGGAACGTGTTTTTGCCGTCTGATTGCGGCTGCTTTGAAAATACTGCCGCACGCGGTTTTTCAAATTCACTGCCTTCCCCACATAAATGATATGCCCGTTTTCATCCTTCATCAGATAAACTCCCGGCTTTTGGGGCAGCTTTTTCAATTCCTCCTGAATATCAAACATGACCTCACCTCTTTTCCGATTTTTTACTCTGCTCTCTATTATACAAAAGGGAGTATTTTTTTACCAGACTCTCCCCTGTCAATTTTTCTTGTAATTCTCTTTTTCATACAAAAAAGAAGTCCCTGTCTGGGACAAGGACTTCTCTGTCAGCTAAAATCGGAATTTTAACTGAAATTATTTCATTTCTGCAATAACTTCAACTTCGCACAGTACGTTCTTAGGCAGTGTTTTAACTGCTACGCAGGAACGTGCAGGCTTGCCTGTGAAGTATTTGCCGTAAACTTCGTTGAATGCTGCGAAGTCGCCCATATCAGCCAGGAAGCATGTTGTTTTTACAGCATCTGTGAATGTCAGACCGTTTGCTTCCAGAACTGCAGCCAGGTTTTTGCAAACCTGTTCAGCCTGTGCCTGAACATCGGAACCAACGATTTCACCTGTTGCGGGATCCAGTGCAATCTGACCGGATGTGAACAGCAGACCGTTTACGGATACTGCCTGAGAATAGGGACCCAGTGCTGCGGGTGCTTTATCTGTGCTTGTAAATTTCATTTTCATTACCTCCAAAATTTTTTATTTTTGTTACATTTCCTAACGTTCTTATTTTAGTCCAAAGACATTCTCGCGTCAATGTATTTTCCCGAAAAACATGAAATTTTTCTCTCTCCTGCACTTTTTTCCTATCTTTGTATTCCATTTTTGTGGAAATTCGGGTAAAATAGAAATAATGTGTATTCAAATATAACAAAAAATACCCTATTCCACGAAAGAAAGGAAAGAAATATATGAGTAATGCAGATGCAATTCAGAAGCGGCGTATTTTTGGGATTATTTCCCATCCCGATGCCGGTAAAACAACATTGACGGAAAAGCTGCTGCTGCACGGCGGTGCAATCCGCGAAGCAGGTACGGTAAAGGCAAGAGGGAAAAACAAATTTGCAAAATCCGACTGGATGGAAATTGAAAAACAGAGAGGGATTTCCGTTACCTCCTCCGTTATGCAGTTTGAATATGATGATAAGGTTGTTTCCATCATGGACACTCCGGGGCATAATGACTTTGGTGAGGACACCTATCGTATCCTGACCTCTGTAGACAGCGCAGTTATGGTTATCGATGCGGCAAAGGGTGTCGAAGCACAGACTGTAAAGCTGTTCAAGGTCTGTTCCATGCGTGAAATCCCTATTTTTACCTTTATTAACAAATTAGACCGTCAGTCCAAGGACCCACTGGACTGTATGGCGGACTTGGAGGATGCATTAGGTCTACCCTCCACCGCTGTCACATGGCCTATCGGCAACGGTCTGACCTTTGAAGGCATTTATGACAGACTGGAAAACAAGGTTTATCTTTATAAGCAAAAGGATGGCGTGATTGCGCTTGGTGCAAACGGTGTATTCGGTGATACGCTGGAGGGTATCATTTCTGATGCGAATCTGGATATCCTGCGTAGTGAGATGGAGCTTCTGGACGGTGCAGGCAATCCCTTTGATTTGCAGGCAATCAAGGACGGCAAGCTGTCTCCCGTATTCTTCGGCTCTGCACTGGCGGATTTTGGTGTAACGCCCTTCCTGCATCATTTCCTGGAATGGTCTCCCGCTCCCGGTACTAGAAAGACTACTACAGGCGAGGTCAACCCCAATGATGATTTCTTCAGCGGTTTCATTTTCAAAATTCAAGCGAACATGAACCCTGCGCACCGTGACAGATTGGCATTCTTCCGCATCTGCTCCGGTACGTTTACCAGAGGGATGAGCGTAACCCTTTCCCGTACAGGCAAGCAGATGAAGCTGAGCCAATCCACACATCTGATGGCGAATGACAGAGAAACCGTGGAAACTGCCATTGCAGGCGATATCATCGGTATTTACGACAGCGGCAACTTCCAGATTGGGGATACGCTGACAGACAGAAAGGAAAAGCTCTTTTTCGAGCCATTGCCGACCTTCCCGCCCGAGCTGTTCTGCCGTGTGCGCCCTGTGAACTCCCTGAAGGCGAAGCAGTTCCAGAAGGGTGTACAGCAGCTGGCACAGGAGGGTGCAATTCAGGTATATCATAACGAATTTAATGATGTCATTCTGGGTGCGGTTGGGCAGCTGCAGTTTGAGGTATTCCAATACCGCTTATTGAATGAATATAATTCCGAAATCCGCATGGAACCCCTGGAATATCAGGTGGCGCGTTGGGTTGCGCCCGGTTCTCCCAAGGATGTCAAGGATTATGTGGTAGCAAGAAGCACTCTGGTTTATGACCATTTTGAGCGTCCGATTCTGCTGTTCGCGAACCAGTACACGCTGAACAATTTCATGCAGAAGAATCCTGAGGTAAAGCTGGTTGAGGCATTGGATGTGGACGACACCGAGCATCTGGAAGGGTAAAGAAGACCTTTTTCTTCTCTGGGGACGCTGTCCCCAGACCCCTGCAAGGGCATCATGCCCTTGACCTGATACGGTAAAAGCATGCGCTTTTACCAAAAATCATTATAAAAATAAGAATCCCGACTGTATTTTTATCGTACAATCGGGATTTTTGTTTTTATATAAATATCCAAAAGGTATAGGTTTCCAAAGGGATTATCCCTTTGGTGGGAGTTTGAGGTACGCACCGCCGAACAGATGCGGCGGTTACCCGAAGGGCAAGGGTGCAACCCTGCTTGAATGAAAGCCCTCATGAAAGCCCCTTGCAGGGGCTTGGGGACAGCGTCCCCAAAAGAATCAAAGCTTTTTAATATCTTCAAGCAACTCGGCTACATTTTCCTCCTTTGTTGCCCAGCTAGTGCAGAAGCGCACAGCGGTATGGGCATCTCCCACTTTACACCAGAAGGAGAACGCGTATTTCTCCGCCAGCTTCTCCATCATTTTGTTTGGCAGAATCGGGAACTGCTGATTTGTCTTGGAATCAAAGAGCATTTTTATGCCCTTTTCCTCAAACGCGTTCCGAATCTGCATCGCCATTTTGTCTGCGTGCTTTGCCACTTGGAAATATAAGCCATCCTCAAAGAGTGTTTCAAACTGAATCCCCAAAAGTCTGCCCTTTGCAAGCATTGCACCGCGATTTTTAATGATATAACGGAAATCCTTTTTCAATGCAGGATTTACGATCACAACTGCTTCGCCCATCATTGCACCGACCTTTGTGCCGCCAATATAGAACACATCCGCAAGCCTTGCAATATCCTGCAAGGTATGGTCGCAATCCTCTGCTGCCAGCGCATAACCCAGTCTTGCCCCATCAATAAACAGCGGCAATTCACATTTGCGACAAATTGCACTGATTTCCTCCAGCTCTGCTTTGGTGTAGGCGGTGCCATCCTCGGTGGACTGAGAAATATACACCATGCCCGGCTGTACCATGTGCTCGTGGGTTGCATCATTCCAATGCGCCTCATACGCCTTTCGGATTTCCGCCGCAGTCAGTCTGCCGTCCGCCGTGGTGGGCAAAACAATAACCTTATGCCCTGTCGCTTCAATCGCACCTGTTTCATGCACATTCAGATGTCCCGTATCCGCGCAGAAAACACCCTGATAGGGGCGCAGAATACTCCCGATTACAGTCAGATTTGTCTGCGTGCCGCCAACCAGAAAATGCACATCAATATCCTCTCTGCCGCACGCCTGCTTAATCAGCGCCGCCGCACGTTCGCAGTAGGAATCCTCGCCATAGCCTGCCGTCTGTTCCATATTGGTCTCCACCAGACGTTCCAGAATACGAGGATGCATCCCCTCCGCATAATCACATTCAAAACGAATCATTTTTCTCTCTCTTTCTGACAAAAGTGCCGACAAAGTCGGCACTTTCATCTTTTCTTCTATTTTCAAAAGCGATTATTTGAAATATTCTACCATGGATTTAAACAGCTTCATATCGTAATTGCCTGCCACGTTCTGATACAGACCATCACCGATACGTTCTGCATGCCCCATCTTGCCCAGAACACGACCATCAGGAGAAATCAGACCCTCGATGGCATAGGTAGAGCCATTGGGGTTAAACTGGATATCGTTGGTAGGCAGACCGTTTTCGTCTACATACTGTGTCAAAATCTGACCCTTTGCCGCCAAATCCTGCACCAGCTGATCTGCAGCCAGAATACGACCTTCGCCGTGGGAGATAGGTACGCTGAAGATATCCCCAGCTTTTACATTTGTCAGCCAAGGAGATTTTTCTGTTGCTACTCTCACACGAACAATTTTAGACTGGTGTCTGCTGATTGTGTTATAGGACAATGTCGGGCAGGTTTCATCAGTATCAATGATTTCGCCGTAAGGCACCAAGCCAAGCTTAATCAATGCCTGGAAACCGTTGCAGATACCAATCATCAAGCCATCCTTCTCCTTCAGGTGTGCTGTGACAGCCTCCTTGATTTCGGGGTTACGGAAGAAGGCTGTAATAAATTTACCGGAGCCATCGGGTTCATCGCCGCCGGAGAAGCCGCCGGGAATAAAGATGGTCTGTGCCTGCTTCACTTCCTTGGCAAAGCGGTCAATGGAATCTGCAATGCCTGCTGCGGAAAGGTTGTTGATGACAAAGATATTTGCCTCTGCACCTGCACGCTCCACTGCCTTTGCGGAATCAAATTCGCAGTTTGTGCCGGGGAATACGGGAATCAGTACACGAGGCTTTGCAACTGCTGTTTTTGCGTGATAGGAAATACCCTCTGCCTTTGTTGTGAATGTTGGAATCTCCTTCTTTTCCTCTGCCGCTGTGTGCATAGGATAGATTTCCTCCAGTTTATTTTCATAAGCTGCAAAGATTTCCTCCAGAGCAATGCTTTCGCCGCCGCAGACGATTGCCTTGCCGCCTGTTGTACCAAGCAGTGTGCCAACCTCTGCATCGCCTGTCAGCTCCAGAACAAATGCACCGTAGTGATAGCCGAAGATATCCTCCTTGCTTACATCGCCTGCATAGGTAAAGCCGATATCATTACCCATTGTCATTTTCAAAATTGCTTCCGCTACGCCGCCATAGGTCGGGGTATAAGCTGCGGCAACCTTGCCCTCTCTCATCAGACCTGTTACCACATCAAAGAGCTTTTTCAGGCTCTCTGTTGTAGGCAGACCCTCTTTATCATATTCGGGCTTCAGCAGAACAACCTGATGCCCTTCGCCCTTGAATTCGGGAGAAATGATATTCTTGATGCTGTCTGTTGTTACTGCGAAGGAAACCAATGTAGGAGGTACATCAATATGCTCAAAGGTACCGCTCATAGAGTCCTTGCCGCCGATTGCCGCAATTTCCAGACCCTTCTGTGCCATGAATGCACCCAACAGCGCCGCCAGAGGCTTGCCCCAACGCTTGCCGTCCTTCATGGGCTTTTCAAAATATTCCTGGAAGGAAAGATAAACATCCTCAAATTTTGCACCTGTTGCCACCAGCTTTGCAACAGATTCCACAACTGCCAGATATGCACTGTGATAAGGGCTGTTTTCCGCAATGAAGGGGTTATAGCCCCATGCCATCAGAGAGCAGGTGGTGGTATCCTTCTTTTCAACGGATACCTTATTTACCATAGCCTGAATGGGTGTTTTCTGATTTTTACCGCCGAAGGGCATCAGAACTGTGCCTGCGCCGATGGTGGAGTCGAAGCGTTCGGAAAGCCCTCTCTTGGAGCATACATTCAAATCCTGCGCCAATGCCAGATAGCCCTTTTTGAAGTCCGCAGGGATTTCCTTTGCAAAAGGCTTGGGTGCATCGGGTGTAATATCGATATGCTTTTCTGCACCGTTGGAATCCAGGAATGCGCGAGAGATATTTACAATCTGCTTGCCATTCCAGTGCATCACCAGATAAGGCTTTTCTGTTACCTTCGCAACAACGGTTGCTTCGAGGTTTTCTGCATAAGCCAGCTCTTTGAAGCGCGCAACATCCTCTGCCGCAACAACAACAGCCATTCTTTCCTGAGATTCGGAAATCGCAAGCTCTGTACCATCCAAACCATCGTATTTCTTGGGAACTGCATTCAAATCAATTTCCAGACCATCCGCCAATTCGCCGATAGCAACGGAAACGCCACCAGCACCAAAGTCGTTACAACGCTTAATCAGCTTAGATGCTTCGGGGTTGCGGAACAGTCTCTGTAATTTTCTTTCTTCGGGGGCGTTGCCCTTCTGTACCTCTGCGCCACAGCTTTCCAGAGATTCCAGTGTATGGGATTTAGAGGAGCCGGTTGCGCCGCCGCAGCCGTCACGCCCTGTTCTGCCGCCCAGCAGAATAACGATATCGCTGTCAATCGGGCGTTCTCTGCGTACATTTTCCGCAGGTGCTGCCGCGATTACTGCGCCGATTTCCATTCTCTTTGCCACATAGCCTTCGTGATAGAGTTCATCTACCTGTCCTGTTGCCAGACCAATCTGGTTGCCGTAGGAGCTATAGCCTGCTGCCGCTGTGGTAACAATCTTTCTCTGGGGCAGCTTGCCGCGCAGTGTTTCGGAAACGGGTGTCAAGGGGTTGCCTGCACCTGTCACACGCATTGCGGCATATACATAGGAACGACCGCTCAGAGGGTCACGAATGGCACCGCCTACACAGGTAGCCGCGCCGCCAAAGGGTTCGATTTCTGTGGGATGGTTATGGGTTTCATTTTTAAACAGCAGCAGCCATTTTTCTGTTTTGCCTTCTACGTCTACATCAATTTTCACAGTGCAGGCATTGATTTCCTCGGATTCATCCAGCTTATCCAGCTTGCCTTCCTTTTTCAGGAATTTTGCTACAATCGTACCCATATCCATCAGATTGATGGGCTTTGTTCTGCCGATGGCTTCTCTGGTTGCCAGATATTCGTTATATGCCGCCTGCAGGGTCGCATCCTCAAATTTGATGCTGTCGATGGTTGTCTGGAAAGTAGTATGACGGCAGTGGTCAGACCAATAGGTATCAATCATCTTGATTTCCGTAATGGTAGGGTCTCTCTGCTCACTCAGAAAATACTTCTGGCAAACCTTGATATCATCCAAATCCATCGCCAGACCCATATCCTTGATATAAGCCGCTAATGCCGCTTCATCCATTTCACAGAAGCCCTCCACGGTAGCAACCTCTGTAGGGATTTCATATTTCACATCCAGTGTATCAAACGCGTCCAGAGATGCTTCTCTGGATTCTACGGGGTTGATGAGGTATTTCTTAATCTCCTCAACATCCTCCCTGCTCAGATTGCCATACAGTACATAAACCTTTGCGGTCTTAATCAAAGGTCTTTCCTGCTTGGAAATAATCTGAATACATTCCGCTGCGGAATTTGCTCTCTGGTCAAACTGACCCGGCAAATATTCTACCGCAAACACAGCCGCACCATCTGTAGGGATTTCTTCTCTCAAATCATCCAGCTGCGGTTCGGAGAATACCGTTTTTGTGCAGTAATCAAATAAATCCTTATCCAGCTGCTCTGCATCATAGCGGTTCAGCAGGCGCAGCCCTGTCAGCCCCTTGATGCCCAACAGATTGACAATATCATTTCTCAGGGCATCTGCTTCGGCAGTCAGACCCTGCTTTTTTTCAACATAGATTCTATAAACCATTTCATACCTCCACCGCAAGGGCTTTTTTCCCAATATCGTTTCTATAGAAAGCGTTATCGAATTTCACTGTTTTTACAGCTTCATAGGATTTTGCGATTGCTTCAGGCAAGGTGTCCGCAATTTCCGTAACACCAAGCACACGACCGCCGTTTGTCAGCAGCTTGCCGCCCTCTTTCTTTGCGCCTGCAACAAAAATCAGCTGATCCTTTTCGGGCAATGTGATGGGGAAGCCTTTTTCATAGCTCTGGGGATAGCCTGCGGATGCCATGATGACACAACAAGCCGCCTTATCGCTGAATTTTACCTCAACATCAGCCAGCTTTTCAGCCGCTACCGCCTGCATAATGGTCAGCAAATCGCTTTCCAGCAGAGGCAGAACTACCTGTGTTTCGGGATCGCCGAAGCGGCAGTTATATTCAATTACCTTGGGGCCGGCAGGTGTAATCATCAGACCGAAGAACAGGCAGCCCTTAAAGGTGCGCCCTTCCTTGTTCATCGCTTCCATAGTCGGTACGAAAATCTTTTCCATACATTCCTTTGCTACAGCCTCAGTATAGAAGGGGTTGGGTGCAATCGTCCCCATGCCGCCGGTATTCAGACCCTTATCACCATCCAAGGCTCTCTTATGATCCATTGCGGAAACCATAGGAACCATTGTTTTGCCATCTGTGAAGGCAAGAACGGAAACCTCGGGACCTGTCATAAATTCTTCGATTACGACATGGTCGCCGCTTGCGCCGAACACCTTATCCGCCATCATGGAGCGCACCGCATCCTGTGCCTGCTCCTTTGTTTCTGCAATGATAACGCCTTTACCCAGTGCCAGACCATCCGCCTTCACAACGGTCGGCAGAGGTGCGGTTTCGAGATAAGCCAACGCCTTTTCCATATCATCAAACACTTCATACGCCGCTGTGGGGATGCCGTATTTTTTCATCAGATTTTTGGAGAACACCTTGCTGCCCTCCAGAATTGCCGCCTTTTTATCAGGCCCGAAGCAAGGAATACCGATTGCGTTCAGCGCATCCACCATACCCAGAACCAAAGGATCATCCGGTGCAACAACAGCAAAATCAATGCCCTTTTCCTTTGCGAAGGCAACCACGCCTTCCACATCCTTCGCCGCAATATCTACGCAGGTCGCGTCCTTAGCAATGCCGCCGTTGCCGGGCAGTGCATACAGCTCCGTTACCTGTGGATTTTCTTTGATTTTCTTAATGATGGCATGCTCTCTGCCGCCACCGCCAACTACCACAATTTTCATTTTTCGCAAGCTCCTTTCCAATCTTTTCTTAATCAGTGATGGAACAATCTCATGCCTGTGAATGCCATTGCCATGCCGAATCTGTTGCAGGTTTCAATTACATTATCATCACGAATGGAGCCGCCGGGCTCTGCAATATAGCTAACGCCGCTCTTTGCCGCACGTTCAATATTGTCACCGAAGGGGAAGAATGCATCGGAGCCAAGTGCCACACCCTTGATTGTAGAAAGATATGCCTTCTTTTCTTCCTTTGTCAAAGGCTCGGGCTTTTCAGAGAACAATGTCTGCCATGTACCCTCAGCCAGAACATCCTCATAATCATCGGAGATATAAATATCGATGGTGTTATCTCTATCGGGGCGGCCTACGGTGGGCAGGAAAGGCAGATTGAGAACCTTTTCATGCTGTCTCAGATGCCAGATGTCAGCTTTGTTGCCTGCCAGTCTGGTGCAGTGGATTCTGGACTGCTGCCCTGCACCAACGCCGATTGCCTGTCCGTCCTTTGCGAAGCAAACGGAGTTGGACTGTGTATATTTCAGTGTAATCAATGCGATAATAAGGTCGCGCTTTGCTTCCTCAGGCAGGTTCTTGTTTTCTGTTACTACATTTTCCAGAAGAGCCTTATTGATGGCGAAGTTATTTCTGCCCTGCTCAAAGGTAATGCCGAAAACCTGTTTCTTTTCCTGCACCGCAGGCACATAGGCAGGGTCGATTTTTACGATATTATAGTTGCCCTTTTTCTTTGTTTTCAGAATTTCCAGTGCTTCCTCTGTATAGCCGGGCGCAATGATACCATCGGAAACCTCTCTTTTAATCAGCTTTGCGGTTGTTGCATCACAAACATCACTCAGCGCAATCCAGTCCCCGAAGGAGGACATTCTGTCTGTCCCTCTTGCTCTTGCGTAAGCCAATGCCAGAGGGGAATCATCCAGACCCTCGATATCATCCACGAAGCAGGCTTTTTTCAGCGCATCACTCATGGGTGTGCCGACTGCCGCAGAGGTAGGGCTTACATGCTTGAAGGAGGTTGCCGCAGGCATACCCAGTGCTTCCTTGATTTCCTTTACCAGCTGCCAGCTGTTGAATGCGTCCAGAAAGTTGATGTAGCCGGGTCTGCCGCAGAGGATTTCGATGGGCAGATCGCTGCCGTCCTCCATAAAGATTTTTGCAGGCTTCTGGTTTGGATTACAGCCATATTTCAATTCAAATTCTTTCATTTGCCAAAAACTCCTTTCTTCCCTGTTCTGCCAACAATGCTTACACATTTTTGTTAATCATTCTATTTTCAACCGCACCTGTTTTCAGGTCTGTGAAGCGTACATAGATGGAAATTTTGTTCTGCTCATTCAGATTTTCCCAGATTTCCTTTGTCCATGCATCAATATCGTTGGGGATGCTTGCACGTTCGGGCTCGCCCGTAAAGGTAGGCAGAGGGCTGCCGTCGCCCATATAGGTATGCAGGAAATGCCCTACTCCAGCGATTGCCTTGTAGGAATAGGTGAATCTGTTGCAGGCTGTGCCGGCTTCATCCGCACTTTTCAGGATACTCATTTTATATGTAAAATCATTTTCTGCGAAGGTCAGCATACCGCTGATTCTGGGTGTCCAGTTCGGTGCATCGGGTTCAAATTCTCTGGTTTCCAGTGCATCCTCAAAGGATTTGCCCGCAACAACAAAATCACGGATGGTATCTGTCTGGTCGCCGTTTGTCACAATCAGCTTGCCATCCAGCTTACGGATGGGTGCGTAGATAATCAGAGAAGGGTCCTCCACCTTGGATGCATCGAAGGGATAAATCATAACATCCTCACCCTCCTCCTTGAAGATACGGTTGCGGCTGTTATCGCTGCGCCCCATGATGAAATAAGCCACTGCCGCCTTTGTGCCATCCTCTGTTTTGCCGATGACAATGCCGCGACCCACATAGCTGTTATCCTTTACCAAATTCTTCATGGTATCCTTTTTATATACATTCATGCTTTTTTACTGTCCTTTCTGCAGTCTTGCTGCCACCATTTCCACTGCCTTGGGCAGAAGAATCCATTCCGCCTGCTCCATGACTCTTCTTTGCAGTACCTCAGGGGTATCCCCTTCTTCGATTTCCACTGCCTTCTGCAAAATGATTTCGCCGCCATCGGGGATTTCATTTACATAATGCACCGTTGCACCCGTCACCTTTACGCCATACGCCAGTGCCGCCTCGTGCACATGCAGCCCATAGAAGCCCTTACCGCAGAAGGAAGGAATCAGAGAGGGATGCACATTTACGATACGCTTAGGGTATGCAGCTGTGAAGTTTTCACTGAGGATGGACATAAAGCCTGCCAGAACAATCATATCAATGCTGTTTTCCGCAAGAATCGCCTTCACGGCTTCCTCATACGCAAGCTGTGTTTCAAATTCCTTGCGCTTTACCACAACAGAAGGGATATTGTTTTCTGCCGCTCTTGTCAGTGCATAAGCCTTATCATTGCTTGCCAGCACCAATGCGATTTCGCCGCTGGGGATTTCCCCTCTTTTTGCCGCATCAATCAGTGCCTGCAAATTTGTGCCGCCGCCGGAAACGAATACGGCAATCCTTGTCTTAGACAATGACAACACCTTCCTCGGAGGCGATGATTTCGCCCATAATATACGCATCCTCACCGTTTGCCTTCAGAATTTTCAGTGCCTTTTCCGCATCCTCTTTTGCAATAACCACACTCATGCCAACGCCCATGTTGAAGGTGTTATACATATCTCTTTCAGGAATGTTGCCCTTTTCCATAATCAGTTCAAAAATGGGGGGTGTTTTCAGGCTTGCCTTATTGATTTTCGCGCCAAAGCCCTTGGGGATAGATCTGGGAATATTTTCATAGAAGCCGCCGCCTGTGATATGGGAAACCGCCTTTACCTTCACCTCTTCAAACAGCGCCAGCATAGGCTTTACATAAATCTTTGTGGGTGCAAGCAGTGCTTCGCCGATGGATTTACCACCCAGTCTTTCCAGAGGTGTTTTGATATCCGCATTTTCTACATCCAGCACACGACGCACCAGAGAGAAGCCGTTAGAATGTACACCACTGGAGGGCAGAGCCAAAATCACATCGCCCTCTTTGATGGTTTTGTTGTTCAGGATTTTATCCTTATCGACAACACCTACGGAGAAGCCTGCCAGATCGTATTCATCCTCGGGATAGAAACCGGGCATTTCTGCTGTTTCGCCGCCAATCAGTGCCGCACCGGACTGCACACAGCCTTCTGCCACGCCGCTAACGATGGAGGCAATCTTTTCGGGGAAGTTCTTGCCGACTGCGATATAGTCCAAGAAGAACAGGGGCTTTGCACCAACACAAATGATATCGTTTACGCACATAGCCACGCAGTCAATCCCTACGGTATCATGCTTATCCATCAGAAATGCCAATTTCAGCTTTGTGCCAACGCCGTCTGTACCGCTGACCAGTACGGGTTTTGTGATGCCTGTCATATCCAATTCAAACAGACCGCCGAAGCCGCCGATATCACCCATTACCCCTGCGGACATGGTCTTTGCGATATGCTCCTTCATCAGCTCCACTGCTTTATACCCTGCTGTAATATCTACACCTGCTGCTTTATAGCTTTCACTATGGCTTTTCATTCTTTTTCTCCTCTCGCTTTGTCCTTATATTTTTTATATGAAATAACTTATTTTGCGTATTTTTCTTCCAGTGCCTTATTCTTTGCCAGAACCTTTTCGGCTGCTTCTTTTCTTGCATTGTCCAGCTTTTCTGTCAGAGCCGCATCCTCCACAGCCAGAATCTGGATTGCCAGAAGCGCTGCATTTTCCGCACCGTCAATGGCTACGGTTGCAACAGGAAGTCCCCCCGGCATCTGTACGGTGGAAAGCAGAGCATCCAATCCATCCAATGTGGAGGATTTGATAGGAATACCAATTACGGGAAGGGTTGTATTTGCCGCCATGGCACCTGCCAGATGTGCCGCCTTTCCCGCTGCCGCAATGATGGCACCAAAGCCATTTGCCCTTGCGCCCTTTGCAAATTCGCTTGCCTCTACAGGCGTTCTGTGTGCAGAATAAACGTGCGCCTCAAAAGGAACACCGAATTTCTCCAGAGTTGCCATCGCTTTTTCCACTACAGGCAGATCGCTGTCACTGCCCATAACGATACCAATTTTCTTCATGGGTTACCTCCTCAAAAAATCTAAAACATCCTGTCTTTTTTCCCTACGGAACAAACAGAAAAAGGCAGTCCGATTCCGCATTACTTCCGTATTACAGAAACAGACTGCCCAGACGGTCGACAAAAAGCAGTTCTGCACTGCTTGATTTTCTTAAGTCCTTTGCTCCCCTGTGGTTGCCCACCTGTTCCGTCAGTTGCAAAAAACCGCATAAATTTACAAATTTAGTCTAACACAACGAAATTGCAGTGTCAACAAATTCCCAAAACACTTTCTCTTGTAACGGAAAATTCCGAAAAAACTATATCTTGACACTACTATTCCTTTATGATATAGTATTGAAGATTTAGATAAAAATAAGTTTAGAACCAAGTTAGCGACGAAAGGAGAGAAGACAGTGGACTATATTCTAGCGAATGCAACTGTATTTGTTCATGGCAAATTCATGAAATCCAACGTATTTATCGCCAACGGTATGATTCACGAAATTTCCAACCGCACACCTCAGGCAGATTGTTCCGTTTATGATTTAAACGGCTGCTTTGTTTTTCCCGGTTTTATTGATGTTCATGTGCATCTGAGAGAGCCGGGCTTTTTTTATAAGGAGACCATCAAAAGCGGCAGCCTTGCGGCGGCACATGGCGGCTATACGGCAGTCTGCGCCATGCCGAACCTGAACCCCGTCCCTGATTGTCGGGAAAATCTGGAGGTGCAGCTAAAGGCAATCCGCGAAACCGCCTGCATTCAGGTTGTTCCCTACGGCACGATTACGGTAGGCGAAAAAGGTGAGGAATTGGCGGCGTATGACGAAATCGTCAATGATGTCTGCGCCTTTTCTGATGATGGGCGTGGTGTGCAAAATGATGAAATCATGCGTGAAGCAATGAAAAAAATCAGCACTTACAACAAAATTGTTGCCGCGCACTGCGAGGATAATTCCCTGCTTGCGGGCGGCTATATTCATAAGGGCGAATATGCAAAGGCACATGGGCATCGGGGTATCTGCTCCGAAAGCGAATGGAAGCAGATTGAGAGAGATTTGCAGCTGGTAAAGGAAACCGGCGTGAAATACCATGTCTGCCACATCTCCACAAAGGAAAGCGTGGCACTCATCCGCAAGGCAAGGGCAGAGGGGTTGGATGTGACCTGCGAAACCGCGCCGCATTATCTGACCATGAATGATTCCATGCTGCAGGAGGACGGACGCTTTAAAATGAACCCCCCATCCGCAGCGAGGAGGACAGAGAAGCACTGATTGCCGGTATTCTCGACGGCACGATTGGTATGATTGCGACAGACCACGCTCCCCACTCCGCAGAGGAAAAGAGCAGAGGTCTGGAAAAGAGCCTGATGGGTGTAGTCGGTCTGGAAACTGCCTTCCCCATTCTGTATACCAAGCTGGTGAAAACAGGCGTACTTTCTCTGGAAAAGCTCATCGAGTTGATGCACACCAATCCCAGAAACCGCTTCTGTGTCGGCACACCTCTGGAAGAAGGACAGCCTGCAAGCCTGACGGTTTACGATTTGGATAAGGAATACACCATCAACCCAGATGACTTCCTGAGCATGGGCAGAGCAACGCCCTTCGCAGGAGAAAAGGTTTTTGGTGCCTGCAGGCTGACAATGTATCACGGCAGCATTGCATGGAAGGATGAAACACTGTAAAATAGAAACAGATAGAAATAGCTATATAAATGAAATAGCTATATAATAGGTATAAACAGGTAAAAAGAACATGAGGAGGAACAAAACATTATGCCAAAGAGAACAGACTTAAAGAAAATTCTGATTATCGGCTCCGGCCCCATTGTAATCGGTCAAGCAGCAGAGTTTGACTATGCCGGCACGCAGGCGTGTCTGGCTTTGAAGGAAGAGGGCTTTGAGGTTGTATTAGTTAATTCTAACCCCGCAACCATCATGACAGATACCACCATTGCGGATAAGGTTTATATGGAACCTCTGACTCTGGAATATGTTGCAAAAATCCTGCGTTACGAAAGACCTGATGCCATTGTTCCCGGTATCGGCGGACAGACAGGTCTGAATCTGGCAATGCAGCTGGAAAAAAGGGCATCCTGAAGGAGTGTCAGGTTGAGCTTCTGGGGACTCCTATCGATAGCATCGAACGTGCGGAGGACCGTGAGCTGTTTAAGGAAATGTGCCAATCCATCGGTGAGCCCGTTATCCCCCTCCTCAGATTACTTTATTATTCCGTAGAAGAAGCCATCGCAGCGGCAAATGAAATCGGTTATTATCCCGTTGTGCTGCGTCCTGCCTTCACACTGGGCGCACAACAGCGGCCGGCTTCCCATAACGAAGCTTGAACTGGGTGGAAATCATGAAGCATGCGCTGAAGCTTTCCCCTGTGCATCAGGTTTCTGGTAGAAAAGAGCGTAAAGGGCTATAAGGAACTCGAATTCGAGGTTATGCGTGAACGGTACCGACCATGCCATCACCATCTGCGGTATGGAAAACATCGACCCCGTTGGTG
>NZ_BHVZ01000011.1 GCF_003865035.1 Anaerotignum faecicola | reverse complement strand
GATTTTCTTAAGTCCTTTGCTCCCCTGTGGTTGCCCACCTGTTCCGTCAGTTGCAAAAAACCGCATAAATTTACAAATTTAGTCTAACACAACGAAATTGCAGTGTCAACAAATTCCCAAAACACTTTCTCTTGTAACGGAAAATTCCGAAAAAACTATATCTTGACACTACTATTCCTTTATGATATAGTATTGAAGATTTAGATAAAAATAAGTTTAGAACCAAGTTAGCGACGAAAGGAGAGAAGACAGTGGACTATATTCTAGCGAATGCAACTGTATTTGTTCATGGCAAATTCATGAAATCCAACGTATTTATCGCCAACGGTATGATTCACGAAATTTCCAACCGCACACCTCAGGCAGATTGTTCCGTTTATGATTTAAACGGCTGCTTTGTTTTTCCCGGTTTATTGATGTTCATGTGCATCTGAGAGAGCCGGGCTTTTTTTATAAGGAGACCATCAAAAGCGGCAGCCTTGCGGCGGCACATGGCGGCTATACGGCAGTCTGCGCCATGCCGAACCTGAACCCCGTCCCTGATTGTCGGGAAAATCTGGAGGTGCAGCTAAAGGCAATCCGCGAAACCGCCTGCATTCAGGTTGTTCCCTACGGCACGATTACGGTAGGCGAAAAAGGTGAGGAATTGGCGGCGTATGACGAAATCGTCAATGATGTCTGCGCCTTTTCTGATGATGGGCGTGGTGTGCAAAATGATGAAATCATGCGTGAAGCAATGAAAAAAATCAGCACTTACAACAAAATTGTTGCCGCGCACTGCGAGGATAATTCCCTGCTTGCGGGCGGCTATATTCATAAGGGCGAATATGCAAAGGCACATGGGCATCGGGGTATCTGCTCCGAAAGCGAATGGAAGCAGATTGAGAGAGATTTGCAGCTGGTAAAGGAAACCGGCGTGAAATACCATGTCTGCCACATCTCCACAAAGGAAAGCGTGGCACTCATCCGCAAGGCAAGGGCAGAGGGGTTGGATGTGACCTGCGAAACCGCGCCGCATTATCTGACCATGAATGATTCCATGCTGCAGGAGGACGGACGCTTTAAAATGAACCCCCCCATCCGCAGCGAGGAGGACAGAGAAGCACTGATTGCCGGTATTCTCGACGGCACGATTGGTATGATTGCGACAGACCACGCTCCCCACTCCGCAGAGGAAAAGAGCAGAGGTCTGGAAAAGAGCCTGATGGGTGTAGTCGGTCTGGAAACTGCCTTCCCCATTCTGTATACCAAGCTGGTGAAAACAGGCGTACTTTCTCTGGAAAAGCTCATCGAGTTGATGCACACCAATCCCAGAAACCGCTTCTGTGTCGGCACACCTCTGGAAGAAGGACAGCCTGCAAGCCTGACGGTTTACGATTTGGATAAGGAATACACCATCAACCCAGATGACTTCCTGAGCATGGGCAGAGCAACGCCCTTCGCAGGAGAAAAGGTTTTTGGTGCCTGCAGGCTGACAATGTATCACGGCAGCATTGCATGGAAGGATGAAACACTGTAAAATAGAAACAGATAGAAATAGCTATATAAATGAAATAGCTATATAATAGGTATAAACAGGTAAAAAGAACATGAGGAGGAACAAAACATTATGCCAAAGAGAACAGACTTAAAGAAAATTCTGATTATCGGCTCCGGCCCCATTGTAATCGGTCAAGCAGCAGAGTTTGACTATGCCGGCACGCAGGCGTGTCTGGCTTTGAAGGAAGAGGGCTTTGAGGTTGTATTAGTTAATTCTAACCCCGCAACCATCATGACAGATACCACCATTGCGGATAAGGTTTATATGGAACCTCTGACTCTGGAATATGTTGCAAAAATCCTGCGTTACGAAAGACCTGATGCCATTGTTCCCGGTATCGGCGGACAGACAGGTCTGAATCTGGCAATGCAGCTGGAAAAAAAGGGCATCCTGAAGGAGTGTCAGGTTGAGCTTCTGGGGACTCCTATCGATAGCATCGAACGTGCGGAGGACCGTGAGCTGTTTAAGGAAATGTGCCAATCCATCGGTGAGCCCGTTATCCCCTCTCAGATTACTTATTCCGTAGAAGAAGCCATCGCAGCGGCAAATGAAATCGGTTATCCCGTTGTGCTGCGTCCTGCCTTCACACTGGGCGGCACAGGCGGCGGCTTTGCCAATAACGAAGCTGAACTGGTGGAAATCATGAAGCATGCGCTGAAGCTTTCCCCTGTGCATCAGGTTCTGGTAGAAAAGAGCGTAAAGGGCTATAAGGAAATCGAATTCGAGGTTATGCGTGACGGTACCGACCATGCCATCACCATCTGCGGTATGGAAAACATCGACCCCGTTGGTGTGCATACAGGCGACTCCATCGTTGTAGCACCCATCCTCACACTGAATGACCATGATTTCACCATGCTGCGTGATTCTGCACTGAAAATCATCAAGGAATTGAAAATCGAAGGCGGCTGCAATGTGCAGTTCGCACTGAACCCCAATTCCTCCGAATATTACTTAATCGAGGTAAACCCCCGCGTTTCCCGTTCCTCTGCACTGGCATCCAAGGCAAGCGGCTACCCCATCGCAAGAGTTACCGCAAAAATTGCTGTCGGCATGACATTGGATGAAATCAAGCTGGGCGAAACAACCGCAAACTACGAGCCTGCACTGGATTATATCGTAGCAAAAATGCCCCGCTTCCCCTTCGATAAATTTGCAACTGCCGCAAATACGCTTTCCACACAGATGAAGGCAACCGGCGAGGTTATGGGTATCGGACGTACATTGGAGGAATGTCTGCTGAAATCCATTCGTTCCTTGGAAATCGGCGTTTGCCATCTGTATATGCCGAAATTCGATACCATGTCCAACGAGGATATGCTGAGCTATATTGCAACAAGCCCCGATGACCGCATTTATGCCATCGCACAGCTGATTCGCAATGGCGTTTCTCTGCATGAAATCTTCAAGGCAACCATGATTACGGAATATTTCCTGGAATCCTTCAAGAAGATTGTCGATTACGAAACCACTCTGGCAGAAAATGTCGGCAATAAGGAAATTCTGACAACGGCAAAGAAAATGGGCTTTTCCGACCAGTATATCGCAAAGCTGTGGAAGCAGGATGAGGTTGCAGTTTATAATCTGAGAAAGGAAATGAACCTGTTCCCCGTTTATAAAATGATTGAAACAAGCGGCTGCGGCGGCTACATCCCCTACTTCTACTCCACCTATGAGAAGGAAAACGATTCTCGTATCAGTGATAAGAAGAAAATTATCGTGCTTGGCTCCGGCCCCATCCGTATCGGGCAGGGTGTCGAATTCGACTACTCCACTGTACACGCGGTAACCACCATCAAGAAGTTCGGCTATGAATCCATCATCATCAACAACAACCCCGAAACCGTTTCCACAGACTACACCACAAGTGATAAGCTGTACTTTGAACCTCTGACGGTTGAGGATGTTATGAATGTGGTAGAGCTGGAGCAGCCTCTGGGTGTAATTGCATCCCTCGGCGGGCAGACTGCCATCAACCTTGCAGAGCCTCTGATGAAACGCGGCGTAACCATCATCGGTACAGATGTTGCGGCAATCGAAAAGGCGGAAAACAGAGACTCCTTTGAGCATATCATGACTCAGCTTGGCATCCCTCAGCCCAAGGGACAGGCTGTTACCAATATCGAAGCAGGCGTAAAGGCTGCGGCAGAAATCGGCTATCCTGTTCTGGTTCGCCCCTCCTATGTTCTGGGCGGACGTGCCATGCAGATTGTTGCGGATGAAAATCAGCTGAGAACCTATCTGAAAACAGCTGTAGCGATTAACGAGGATCAGCCTGTTCTGGTTGATAAATATATTCAGGGTAAGGAATTGGAGGTAGACGCTGTTTGTGACGGCTACGATGTATTCGTACCCGGCATCATGGAGCATGTAGAGCGTACCGGTGTTCACTCCGGCGACTCCATCTCCGTATACCCTACCTTCTCCGTATCCAATACGGCAAAGGGCAAAATCCTGGAATACACCAAAAAGCTGGGTCTTGGCATCGGCATCATCGGCCTGTTCAATATCCAGTTTATCGTAGATAAAGAGGATAACGTATATGTTATCGAGGTAAACCCTCGTTCCTCCAGAACGGTTCCCTTCCTTTCCAAAGCAACAGGCTATTCTCTGGCGGATATCGCAACACTGGTTATCCTTGGCAAAACACTGAAGGAACAGGGTATCTTCGGTCTGTATCCCGATGAAAAGCAGAGATGGTATGTAAAGGTTCCCGCCTTCTCCTTCTCCAAGCTGCACGGCATGGATACCTACCTCTCCCCCGAAATGAAATCCACAGGGGAGGCCATCGGCTATGATAATAAGCTGAACAGAGCTCTGTATAAGGCTTTGCAGGCATCCGGCATGAATATCCAGAACTATGGTACGGTTCTGGCTACCATTGCGGATAAGGATAAGGAAGAAGCACTGCCCCTCATTCGCCGTTTCTACGAGCTGGGCTTCAATATCGAAGCTACAAAGGGTACTGCCGATTTCCTGAAGGAACACGGCATTCGCACCAGAACCAGAAAGAAGCTGTCCGATGGCAGTGAGGAAATCTTTGATTCCATCCGTCAGGGCTATGTAAGCTATGTTATTAACACAAGAGATATTCATTCTGCGGCAAGCAACAGCGATGGGCAGGAAATCCGCCAGTGTGCCGTTGAAAATAATGTAACTGTTTTCACAGCACTGGATACTGTTCGTGTGCTTTTGGATGTTCTGGAAGAAACCACTCTGGGTATTTCCACGATTGATGCGTAAGGAGGTTCTCTCTTGAAACAATCTGTTTTTAAAATACAAAGCAATGAAAGGCTGACCGAAAGCGTCTGCAAAATGGTTCTGGCAGGGGATACCTCTGCCATTACCGCCGCAGGTCAGTTTGTGAATATTCAATTAAAAGGCTTTTTTCTGCGCCGCCCCATTTCCGTCTGCGATTATGACGAAAACACACTGACGATTCTTTATAAAATCGTTGGCAAAGGCACAGAGGCCATGAGCAAAATGAAAGCCCCCCATAAGCTGGACATTCTGACAGGATTAGGCAATGGCTACGATACCTCCAAGAGCGGAGACAAGCCCCTGCTGATTGGCGGCGGCGTAGGCGTTCCCCCGATGTATCGTCTAGCGAAAAATCTGCTTGCGGAGGGGAAAAAGCCCATCGTCATTCTCGGCTTTAATACAAAGGACGAAATCTTCTATGCAGAAGAATTTAAAGCACTGGGCGCAGAAGTGCATATCGCAACGGCAGACGGCTCTGTCGGCACAAAGGGCTTCGTTACGGATGTGGTGAAAACCATTCCCGATTACACCTATTTCTATACCTGCGGTCCCGAACCCATGCTGAAAGCCCTTTCCGCTGCCACCAAAACAAGCGGTCAGCTCAGCTTTGAAGAACGCATGGGCTGCGGCTTGGTGCCTGCATGGGCTGCTCCT
>NZ_BHVZ01000010.1 GCF_003865035.1 Anaerotignum faecicola | reverse complement strand
TCTGCGCCTTTTCTGATGATGGGCGTGGTGTGCAAAATGATGAAATCATGCGTGAAGCAATGAAAAAAATCAGCACTTACAACAAAATTGTTGCCGCGCACTGCGAGGATAATTCCCTGCTTGCGGGCGGCTATATTCATAAGGGCGAATATGCAAAGGCACATGGGCATCGGGGTATCTGCTCCGAAAGCGAATGGAAGCAGATTGAGAGAGATTTGCAGCTGGTAAAGGAAACCGGCGTGAAATACCATGTCTGCCACATCTCCACAAAGGAAAGCGTGGCACTCATCCGCAAGGCAAGGGCAGAGGGGTTGGATGTGACCTGCGAAACCGCGCCGCATTATCTGACCATGAATGATTCCATGCTGCAGGAGGACGGACGCTTTAAAATGAACCCCCCCATCCGCAGCGAGGAGGACAGAGAAGCACTGATTGCCGGTATTCTCGACGGCACGTATTATTGATTGCGACAGACCACGCTCCCCACTCCGCAGAGGAAAAGAGCAGAGGTCTGGAAAAGAGCCTGATGGGTGTAGTCGGTCTGGAAACTGCCTTCCCCATTCTGTATACCAAGCTGGTGAAAACAGGCGTACTTTCTCTGGAAAAGCTCATCGAGTTGATGCACACCAATCCCAGAAACCGCTTCTGTGTCGGCACACCTCTGGAAGAAGGACAGCCTGCAAGCCTGACGGTTTACGATTTGGATAAGGAATACACCATCAACCCAGATGACTTCCTGAGCATGGGCAGAGCAACGCCCTTCGCAGGAGAAAAGGTTTTGGTGCCTGCAGGCTGACAATGTATCACGGCAGCATTGCATGGAAGGATGAAACACTGTAAAATAGAAACAGATAGAAATAGCTATATAAATGAAATAGCTATATAATAGGTATAAACAGGTAAAAAGAACATGAGGAGGAACAAAACATTATGCCAAAGAGAACAGACTTAAAGAAAATTCTGATTATCGGCTCCGGCCCCATTGTAATCGGTCAAGCAGCAGAGTTTGACTATGCCGGCACGCAGGCGTGTCTGGCTTTGAAGGAAGAGGGCTTTGAGGTTGTATTAGTTAATTCTAACCCCGCAACCATCATGACAGATACCACCATTGCGGATAAGGTTTATATGGAACCTCTGACTCTGGAATATGTTGCAAAAATCCTGCGTTACGAAAGACCTGATGCCATTGTTCCCGGTATCGGCGGACAGACAGGTCTGAATCTGGCAATGCAGCTGGAAAAAAAGGGCATCCTGAAGGAGTGTCAGGTTGAGCTTCTGGGGACTCCTATCGATAGCATCGAACGTGCGGAGGACCGTGAGCTGTTTAAGGAAATGTGCCAATCCATCGGTGAGCCCGTTATCCCCTCTCAGATTACTTATTCCGTAGAAGAAGCCATCGCAGCGGCAAATGAAATCGGTTATCCCGTTGTGCTGCGTCCTGCCTTCACACTGGGCGGCACAGGCGGCGGCTTTGCCAATAACGAAGCTGAACTGGTGGAAATCATGAAGCATGCGCTGAAGCTTTCCCCTGTGCATCAGGTTCTGGTAGAAAAGAGCGTAAAGGGCTATAAGGAAATCGAATTCGAGGTTATGCGTGACGGTACCGACCATGCCATCACCATCTGCGGTATGGAAAACATCGACCCCGTTGGTGTGCATACAGGCGACTCCATCGTTGTAGCACCCATCCTCACACTGAATGACCATGATTTCACCATGCTGCGTGATTCTGCACTGAAAATCATCAAGGAATTGAAAATCGAAGGCGGCTGCAATGTGCAGTTCGCACTGAACCCCAATTCCTCCGAATATTACTTAATCGAGGTAAACCCCCGCGTTTCCCGTTCCTCTGCACTGGCATCCAAGGCAAGCGGCTACCCCATCGCAAGAGTTACCGCAAAAATTGCTGTCGGCATGACATTGGATGAAATCAAGCTGGGCGAAACAACCGCAAACTACGAGCCTGCACTGGATTATATCGTAGCAAAAATGCCCCGCTTCCCCTTCGATAAATTTGCAACTGCCGCAAATACGCTTTCCACACAGATGAAGGCAACCGGCGAGGTTATGGGTATCGGACGTACATTGGAGGAATGTCTGCTGAAATCCATTCGTTCCTTGGAAATCGGCGTTTGCCATCTGTATATGCCGAAATTCGATACCATGTCCAACGAGGATATGCTGAGCTATATTGCAACAAGCCCCGATGACCGCATTTATGCCATCGCACAGCTGATTCGCAATGGCGTTTCTCTGCATGAAATCTTCAAGGCAACCATGATTACGGAATATTTCCTGGAATCCTTCAAGAAGATTGTCGATTACGAAACCACTCTGGCAGAAAATGTCGGCAATAAGGAAATTCTGACAACGGCAAAGAAAATGGGCTTTTCCGACCAGTATATCGCAAAGCTGTGGAAGCAGGATGAGGTTGCAGTTTATAATCTGAGAAAGGAAATGAACCTGTTCCCCGTTTATAAAATGATTGAAACAAGCGGCTGCGGCGGCTACATCCCCTACTTCTACTCCACCTATGAGAAGGAAAACGATTCTCGTATCAGTGATAAGAAGAAAATTATCGTGCTTGGCTCCGGCCCCATCCGTATCGGGCAGGGTGTCGAATTCGACTACTCCACTGTACACGCGGTAACCACCATCAAGAAGTTCGGCTATGAATCCATCATCATCAACAACAACCCCGAAACCGTTTCCACAGACTACACCACAAGTGATAAGCTGTACTTTGAACCTCTGACGGTTGAGGATGTTATGAATGTGGTAGAGCTGGAGCAGCCTCTGGGTGTAATTGCATCCCTCGGCGGGCAGACTGCCATCAACCTTGCAGAGCCTCTGATGAAACGCGGCGTAACCATCATCGGTACAGATGTTGCGGCAATCGAAAAGGCGGAAAACAGAGACTCCTTTGAGCATATCATGACTCAGCTTGGCATCCCTCAGCCCAAGGGACAGGCTGTTACCAATATCGAAGCAGGCGTAAAGGCTGCGGCAGAAATCGGCTATCCTGTTCTGGTTCGCCCCTCCTATGTTCTGGGCGGACGTGCCATGCAGATTGTTGCGGATGAAAATCAGCTGAGAACCTATCTGAAAACAGCTGTAGCGATTAACGAGGATCAGCCTGTTCTGGTTGATAAATATATTCAGGGTAAGGAATTGGAGGTAGACGCTGTTTGTGACGGCTACGATGTATTCGTACCCGGCATCATGGAGCATGTAGAGCGTACCGGTGTTCACTCCGGCGACTCCATCTCCGTATACCCTACCTTCTCCGTATCCAATACGGCAAAGGGCAAAATCCTGGAATACACCAAAAAGCTGGGTCTTGGCATCGGCATCATCGGCCTGTTCAATATCCAGTTTATCGTAGATAAAGAGGATAACGTATATGTTATCGAGGTAAACCCTCGTTCCTCCAGAACGGTTCCCTTCCTTTCCAAAGCAACAGGCTATTCTCTGGCGGATATCGCAACACTGGTTATCCTTGGCAAAACACTGAAGGAACAGGGTATCTTCGGTCTGTATCCCGATGAAAAGCAGAGATGGTATGTAAAGGTTCCCGCCTTCTCCTTCTCCAAGCTGCACGGCATGGATACCTACCTCTCCCCCGAAATGAAATCCACAGGGGAGGCCATCGGCTATGATAATAAGCTGAACAGAGCTCTGTATAAGGCTTTGCAGGCATCCGGCATGAATATCCAGAACTATGGTACGGTTCTGGCTACCATTGCGGATAAGGATAAGGAAGAAGCACTGCCCCTCATTCGCCGTTTCTACGAGCTGGGCTTCAATATCGAAGCTACAAAGGGTACTGCCGATTTCCTGAAGGAACACGGCATTCGCACCAGAACCAGAAAGAAGCTGTCCGATGGCAGTGAGGAAATCTTTGATTCCATCCGTCAGGGCTATGTAAGCTATGTTATTAACACAAGAGATATTCATTCTGCGGCAAGCAACAGCGATGGGCAGGAAATCCGCCAGTGTGCCGTTGAAAATAATGTAACTGTTTTCACAGCACTGGATACTGTTCGTGTGCTTTTGGATGTTCTGGAAGAAACCACTCTGGGTATTTCCACGATTGATGCGTAAGGAGGTTCTCTCTTGAAACAATCTGTTTTTAAAATACAAAGCAATGAAAGGCTGACCGAAAGCGTCTGCAAAATGGTTCTGGCAGGGGATACCTCTGCCATTACCGCCGCAGGTCAGTTTGTGAATATTCAATTAAAAGGCTTTTTTCTGCGCCGCCCCATTTCCGTCTGCGATTATGACGAAAACACACTGACGATTCTTTATAAAATCGTTGGCAAAGGCACAGAGGCCATGAGCAAAATGAAAGCCCCCCATAAGCTGGACATTCTGACAGGATTAGGCAATGGCTACGATACCTCCAAGAGCGGAGACAAGCCCCTGCTGATTGGCGGCGGCGTAGGCGTTCCCCCGATGTATCGTCTAGCGAAAAATCTGCTTGCGGAGGGGAAAAAGCCCATCGTCATTCTCGGCTTTAATACAAAGGACGAAATCTTCTATGCAGAAGAATTTAAAGCACTGGGCGCAGAAGTGCATATCGCAACGGCAGACGGCTCTGTCGGCACAAAGGGCTTCGTTACGGATGTGGTGAAAACCATTCCCGATTACACCTATTTCTATACCTGCGGTCCCGAACCCATGCTGAAAGCCCTTTCCGCTGCCACCAAAACAAGCGGTCAGCTCAGCTTTGAAGAACGCATGGGCTGCGGCTTTGGTGCCTGCATGGGCTGCTCCTGCAAAACAAAATACGGCAATAAGCGCATCTGCAAGGATGGCCCCGTTCTGGTAAAGGAGGAAATTATATGGTAAACACAAAGGTGACACTCAGCGGCATCACGCTGGATAACCCCGTCATTCCTGCCAGCGGTACCTTCGGCTACGGCTATGAATTTGCAGAGCTTTACGATATCAATATTCTCGGTACCTTCTCTTTTAAGGGAACAACAAGGGAGCCGCGCTTTGGCAACCCCACCCCCCGTATCGCAGAATGTACCGCAGGAATGATTAACTCTGTCGGTCTGCAGAACCCCGGCGTAGAGAAGGTTATTTCCGAGGAACTGCCTAAGCTGAAAAAATGCTTTCATAAGCCTGTGATTGCCAATGTCAGCGGCTTTTCCATCGAGGAATACGCAGAAACCTGTGCTTTATTAGATAAGGAACCGCAGGTCGGGATTCTGGAGGTCAATGTATCCTGCCCGAATGTACATCATGGCGGCATGAGCTTTGGCACAGACCCTGCGGCGGCTGCGGCAGTCACTAAGGCAGTCAAGGCAGTTACCTCAAAGCCTGTCTATATCAAGCTGACCCCTAACGTAACCGATATTGTTTCCATTGCAAAGGCGTGCGAGGAAGCCGGTGCAGATGGGATTGCCCTCATCAACACAATGATGGGTATGCGGATTGATTTGAAAACCAAAAAGCCCGTCATTGCCAATAAAATGGGCGGCTTTTCCGGCAGTGCCATCTTCCCCGTTGCTGTTCGCATGGTCTATCAGGTGTCTGAGGCAGTCAACATTCCTGTGATTGGCATGGGCGGCGTTTCCTCTGCGGAGGATGTCATTGAAATGATGCTTGCCGGTGCAACTGCCGTAGAAATCGGTGCGGCAAATCTGGTTGACCCCTTCATCTGCAAAAAAATCATCGAGGATTTGCCTCGTGTTATGGAAAAATACAATATCAAGGATTTAAACGACATCATTGGAGGTGCCCATAAATGAGTAAGGATGTAATCATTGCCTGCGATTTTAACAGCAAGGCAGATTTGATGACATTTTTAGATAAATTTGAAAACGAAGACAGAAAGCCTTTCTTAAAGGTCGGCATGGAGCTGTTCTATGCGGAAGGCCCTGCCATCGTAAAGGAAATCAAGGCAAGAGGACATAAGATTTTCTTGGATCTCAAGCTGCATGATATCCCCAATACCGTAAAAAAAGCCATGGCGGTTCTCTCTGCTCTGGATGTAGATATCTGCAACCTTCATGCGGCAGGTACAGCGGCAATGATGGAAGCAGCTCTGGAAGGCTTGACAAGAGCGGATGGCACACGTCCCCTGCTCATTGCCGTAACACAGCTGACCTCTACCAGCGAGGAACGAATGCAGAAAGACCTTCTGATTGACCGCCCTCTGGATGAGGTTGTTATGCACTATGCAAAAAATGCGAAGGATGCCGGTCTGGACGGCGTTGTTTGCTCCCCTTTGGAGGCAGGCAAGGTAAAAGCGGTCTGCGGCGATGCCTTCCTCACCGTAACCCCCGGCGTACGCTTTGCCGATGGTGAGGTAGGCGATCAGGTGCGTGTGACGACACCTGCAAAGGCAAGAGAACTTGGCTCTGATTACATCGTGGTCGGCAGACCTATCACACAGGCGGCTGACCCCGTTCAGGCATATCACAGATGTATTCGCGAATTTTTAGGAGGAGAAGTAGAATGAATATCAAAGAACAGATTGCAAAAGACCTGCTGTCCATCGGTGCAGTTTTCCTGCGTCCCGAAGACCCCTTCACATGGGCAAGCGGCATCAAAAGCCCCATTTACTGCGATAACAGACTGACACTGACCTCTGTAGAGGTAAGAAATCATGTAGAAAATGCTCTGGCAGAAACCATCAAAAGAGAATACCCCGATGCCGAGGTACTGATGGGTACCTCCACCGCAGGCATTGCCCATGCTGCCATCACAGCACATCTGCTTGACCTGCCCATGGGATATGTTCGCTCCGGCGCAAAGGATCATGGCAGACATAACCAGATTGAAGGCAGACTGGAAAAGGGACAGAAGGTTGTTGTTGTAGAAGACCTGATTTCTACCGCAGGCAGCTGTATCGAGGTTGTAAACGTGCTGCGTGAAGCAGGCGCAGAGGTTCTGGGTGTTGTCAGCATCTTCACCTATGGCCTGCAGAAGGGTCTGGACAGACTGGCAGAAGCAAATGTAAAAAATGTAAGCCTTTCCAATTTTGATGCTGTGGCAGAGGTTGCCGCAAAGGAAGGCTATATCAAGGAATCCGACATCGCACGTCTGCTGAAATTCCGCAGTAACCCGAGCGATGAAAGCTGGAGGGAGATGTAAGCATGAGAAGCCTCATTGATATTGTAGACCTGACGGTAGAAGAAATCGATGATTTGATTACCACCGCCAATGATATTATTGCAAATCCCGATAAATATGCAGAAAAGTGCCACCGCAAAAAACTGGCGACGCTCTTTTTTGAGCCTTCCACCCGTACGCGTCTGAGCTTTGAAGCGGCTATGCTGGAGCTTGGCGGCAGTGTGATTGGCTTCTCCGGTGCAAGCAACAGCTCCGCCTCCAAGGGCGAAAGCGTTTCCGATACGGTGCGTGTGGTTGGCTGCTATGCCGATATCATTGCCATGCGCCACCCCAAAGAGGGCGCACCTATGATTGCATCCATGCGCTCTCCGGTGCCTATCATCAATGCCGGGGACGGCGGACATAATCACCCTACCCAGACCTTGGCTGACCTCTTGACGATTCAGCGGGAAAAGGGCTCCTTTGAAAACCTGACCATCGGGATGTGCGGTGACCTGAAATTCGGCAGAACCGTACATTCTCTGATTCATGCCATGCGCCGTTATAAAGGTGTGAAATTCATCCTGATTTCCCCTGAGGAGCTGAAGGTTCCGGAATACATCATTCAGGAATTAGACCATGAGGGCATCCCCTATGAGGAAACCACAAGCCTTGAGGATGCAATGCCCTCTCTGGATATTCTCTATATGACAAGGGTACAGCAGGAACGCTTCTTCAACGAAGCGGACTATGTCCGTCTGAAGGATAGCTATATTCTGAATCCGGATAAGCTGGCAACCGCAAAAAAGGATCTCTGCATCATGCACCCTCTGCCCCGTGTCAATGAAATTTCCGTTGCAGTGGATGATGACCCCAGAGCCTGCTATTTCAAGCAGGTGCTGAACGGCAAATATATTCGCATGGCTTTGATTCTGAAATTACTGGAGGTGGCGTAACATGATGAAGGTAACCGCAGTGAATAACGGTGTGGTCATTGACCATATCACCGCAGGCAAATGTATGAAGCTGTATCAGTTTCTGGATTTAGACCACGTTGATGCAACCATTGCGCTGATTAAAAATGCGCCCAGCCAGAAAATGGGCAAAAAGGATATCATTAAAATTGATACCGAGCTGGAACTGGATTTGGATGCGCTGGGCTATATTGACCCCAACGTAACCATCAATATCGTAAAGGACGGCGTTTGTGTGAAAAAGGTACATCCGCAGCTGCCCGAACGGCTGACGAATATCATCCAGTGCAAAAACCCTCGCTGCATCACCTCTGTGGAGCAGGAGATTCCCCATATCTTCAAGCTGACAGACAGGGAAAAGGGCGAATATCGCTGCATTTACTGCGAATCCAAGGCAAAAAATTAACCTAAGTCGAAATCAAGCTTTCGACTTGTTTAAAAAAGGGTATCGACACAGTCGATACCCTTTTTCTCATTCTTCTATTTTATCTTCTATTTTATTCTGTTCCTTTTGCAGCTTATTCCGCTGAAGCCCATAAATCACCAATAAAATAATCCCTAGAAATCGACCGCCTCTGCCAAGCAGCAGAAAAACGATCGGCAGAATCATTCCCTTCCACCATTCCTCTTTTTGGGCAAGCCGCCATTCCAGATAGCAGATTGCAGCATAAATCAGAAGCAT
Organism: Anaerotignum faecicola; assembly: GCF_003865035.1. NCBI lineage: Bacteria > Bacillati > Bacillota > Clostridia > Lachnospirales > Anaerotignaceae > Anaerotignum > Anaerotignum faecicola. Next base: position 135,482 of record NZ_BHVZ01000010.1, on the reverse strand, counting down.
CACCAGAATGATTGCACATACATAAAGTGTACCGGACATCCGAAATGTATCTAACATGCTCATAAAAATCCCCCTTTCTGCCTTTCCTATCTCAAACATACCATAGTTTCCACAAAAAAGCAATTCTTTCCCCGTTTTCTTTATGATACATTTCCCTTTCCCTGCATAAACTGTTATGAAAAACCTATAGGGAGCGTTTCCATGCAGAATCCGTATGTAAAATATCTGAAAACGAAGAATGGCTATTTCTATCTTTTTTATTATGAACACGGCAATATTTTCTGTCGCAGCTTTTCCCATGACGGCTGGACAGTGCCGCAGAAAATCGCGGAGAAAGCCTCTCCTGTTTTTTCCGTCTGCCAATATGAAGCTATCACCTATCTGCTCTATTCCGGCGGCGAAGGGCAGCTTTATCTGGCATCCTCTGCCGATTTTGCCAGCTGGGAGCACCGCCCCCTGCGAAATGGCACCTCCCCCACCGACCGCACAAGGTTTTTCCTTCTGCCAAGCAAGGAGGCCTTCCATATTATTTACCACCTGCCAACAGAAGCAACCGGCGTGGATTCCCTTGTTTACAGCGTCTTTCGCAATGGGCAATGGGAAAAGCCCTATCAGATTGACCGCTTCCTGTCGTTGAAGCAAACACCCTTCCTCGCCAGACGGCTGAGTGATGCGCATATCATCTTGTATTACCGCACCGGCAGAAACGTCCTCAGCGCAAGAGAAATGCTCTTGACCCCCTATACCATCGGCAGTGTCACGCCGCTGATTCAGACCCCCACCCCTTGCACCGACCTCTCCATCATCAACGATACCGAAAGAATCCATATTCTCTATATTGTTCGCAATATGTTCCGCACGCAGGTGGTCTATCAATATAAGCATACCGTCGCCATCAGTACGCCGCGCATCCTCTGGGAGGATACGAACTGCGAAAACTGCCTTGCCTATCAGGAAAACGGCAGACTGATTCTCATGTGGACGGCAAACGGACAGCCATTTCGCTGTATCTCCGAAAACGGCGGTGCCTCCTTCGGCGCGGTGGAGCGCTATATGGAAAAATTCCCTGCCTACTGCATAAAAGGCGAGCTGCTCGGCGCAAATGATGCAGCACTGAACGCGGCGGAGTGCTATGGCAACGGACAGCATGGCTTTCTGCCTGCGGTGTTTGCCCCCTCTCCCCTGCCCGAAGCACCAAAGGCGGCAAAGCAGGCGGAGGAAGATGACTATTCCAAGGCATACACCGCGTTACAGGCATCCCATAAAAAGCAGATAGAGGAATTTTCCGTTCTTCTGGAGCAAAGAAGTGATGAAATTGCCGCTGTCAATGCCCGTTGGAAGACACAGCTTGAAAAAATGGAGCAGGAGCTTTCTGCTCTCCGCATGGAAAATGCGCAGCTGCGGCAATCCTCCCTTCCGGAACAAGCCGAGAAGGAATCCTGATTTTTTGCATACAAAAAGCCCTCCCTACGTTTTTTCGTAGTCGAAGGCTTTTTTATCTTTCTTATTCGGGTGCCGTTTCGTCCTGCTGTACCCTTCTCTGAATTTCTCCTGCAAAATCCGCTACTGCAAAGACATCTGTGCAGAAGGTATCGGAATCCGTAATCACTGCGCCAACCCTTGCCATATCCTCCATATTCACGCGCTGAATCTCCGCCGTATTGGAGGAACAGCAATCCTCAATGATGAGAATATTATAATCCAGAGAAAGCCCGTCATAGCAAGAGGTACGGATGCAGTTCGGGGTGGTTGTTCCTGTCAGAATCACAGTTTTCACGCCCAGACGACGCAGAATTAAATCCAGCTCTGTCTGGAAAAAAGCGGAAAAACGAGGCTTTATAATTGTATAATCCCCCTTCTGCGGTGTAAATTCCGCAGGCACCTCGATAGATAACGCACCCTTGCTGTTGGGTGCAAGGTAACGATTGCCGCCAAGCCAGCTGTCATAGCGTGTAAATTCCACATCACTGCCGTTTCTGCGATAAATGCGGTTCACAAAGAATACCGGAATCCCTCTTTCTCTCGCCTTGCGAATCACCCTGCCGCAGGCAGGCACGCTTTTTGCCGCCTCCTGAATACACAGAGGAGATTCCTTGCTGATAAATGCATTCTCCATATCAATCACAACCAGTGCTGTTGTTTTCCAATCCATATTTATTTCTCCTTTCACATTGTCCTTTCGGAAATACTACCATATTTTTCTCTCTGCGGCTACCCCTTCTTTTTTCTGAGAAATGCACCATTTGTCCCCTTTGCAATATATTGAAAGTATCAAACTCTGCAAAGGAGGTCCTTTCCATGAACCCCATTGTTTCTCTGGAGGATGTCAGCCTCCGCTACCACAGTATCGGCGGAGAAACCTCTGCTGTGTCTCATCTGAGCCTTTCCGTCCAAGCGGGCGAATTTATATCCATTGTCGGGCCTTCGGGCTGCGGCAAATCCACGATTCTTTCCATGCTGGCAGGACAGCTTGCCCCTTCTGAAGGGAGCATTTACATCGGCGGCACGATTGGCTATATGCTCCAGAAGGATTATCTCCTGCAATGGCGGAGCATTCGTTCCAATGCCCTGCTCGGCTTGGAAATCCAGAAAAAGCTGACCCCCGAAAACGTCGCCTATGTTGATACCCTGCTTGCGCAATATGGTCTCGGTGATTTTAAAAACAGCCTGCCCAACCAGCTTTCAGGCGGCATGCGTCAACGTGCGGCACTCATCCGCACGCTTGCTGTCCGTCCCGATATTCTCCTTCTGGATGAGCCGTTTTCCGCGCTGGATTATCAGACAAGGCTTTCCGTTTCGGATGAAATCGGCACGATTATCCGCGAGGAAGGAAAAACCGCCATCCTCGTCACGCATGATATTTCCGAAGCCATCAGTCTTTCCGACCGCGTGGTGGTGCTCTCCAAGCGTCCTGCACGCCTGAAAAAAATCTTCCCTATTCAGTTCTCCACCGAAAACCATACCCCCATGCAGGCAAGAGAAGCCCCTGAATTCAAGGATTATTTCAATGCCATCTGGAAGGAGTTGGATGTTCATGTCTCATGAAAAAGAACACATTTCCAAGGAGCAGACGGCGTATCTGCGCCGCACACAAAAAAGAAAAGCCGCTGTCTGGCTTTTGCAGGCGCTTTTACTTGTTCTGTTTTTCCTTCTTTGGGAAATTGCCGCAGACTGCGGTTGGATTGACCCCTTCCTTTTCAGCCAGCCGACAGAATTATTCGCAACAGCCGTTAAAATGATTCGGGACGGCTCTCTTTTCCTGCATATCGGCACAACGCTCCGAGAAACGGTAATCGGCTTTCTTCTGGGGACAATTCTCGGCACGCTGACGGCAGTGCTGCTCTGGTGGAATCGCTTCATTTCCGATGTAGCGGAGCCATATCTTGTGGTTCTCAATTCTCTGCCGAAAACAGCACTTGCCCCCATCATCATCGTCTGGTTCGGGAATAATCAATCCTCTATCATCATCGTTGCCCTGCTCACCTCGATTGTAGTGACGATTCTTTCCGTACTGAATGGCTTCTTGCAGGTGGATGAAGACCAGATTAAGCTGATTCGCATTTTCGGCGGCACAAAACGGCAGGTACTCACAAAGGTCGTTTTCCCCGCGAATATTCCCTGCATCCTCAATGCGCTGAAAATCAATGTCGGACTTTCCTTTGTCGGGGTCATCGTCGGAGAATTTCTCGTCGCACAGGATGGTCTGGGCTTTTTGATTGTCTATTCCTCGCAGACCTTCGCCATGCGCGTAGTGCTGCTTTCGGTTGTCATTCTGGCAATCCTCTCCGCCCTGATGTATCGTGCCATTTCCCTTCTGGAAAAACAGTTTCACAAATGGCAGGGATAAAAAATGGTGTGTTCCGATAAGAAACCTTGCATACTGAAATGCTGAAAGCTACGGCTACTGCATCAGCTTCCTCTGACAGCCTAAGCCAAAGGATGCCTGTGGGAAACCTCCATGTATCCGCAGTGCTTCCGCTATTTCATTTTCCTCCTGTTTTCTGATCGGGACACACCTAAACATACTTCTTATTTTCTTTTTATTTTATACGCCCTGCAAGGGGCAATCTGCCTTTTCGCAATAGCGTTCCAAAACAGCAATCAATTCTTCCCACACCAGCGGCTTCGGCAAATATGCCGTCATGCCTGCCGCCTTGATTTTTTCGATATCTCCCGGAAAAATACTTGCCGTTACCGCAAAAATCGGAATCCGTTCGGCATCCGGCCGATTCAGACTACGGATACGTCTGGTCGCAGTCAGCCCATCCATCTCCGGCATCATTACATCCATCAGAATAATATCAAAGCTGTTTTCGGGCGCATTTTTGAAAAGCTCCAATGCATCTTTTCCATTTTCCGCCTTGGTGACAACCGCACCTGCCTCTGTCAGTATATATTCTGCAATTTCAAGATTCAGCGTATTATCATCTGCCAAAAGGATATTCACACCGGAAAGACTTGCTAATTTCTTCTGCTGCGCTGCCTCCTTCGGCTTTTCAAATGGCAGCTCCAGTGTAAAAGTGGAACCCTTATGCAGTTGGCTTTCCGCTGTGATGGTTCCGCCCATGCGGTCAACCAAGCCCTTTACGATTGCCATGCCCAAGCCGCTGCCCTGATATTTTGTGCGCGCACTTTCCTTTTCCTGCGTAAAAGGCTCAAATAGCAGTGTATCAATGAATTCCTGCGACATTCCCTCGCCGGTATCACTGATTTTGATTTGCAGAACCACCTGCGTCTCTGTTTCGCGCAGAAGCGTAATTTGGGTCGCAACCAAGCCGCCTGCCTGCGTATAGCGAATGGCATTGGTGTAAAGATTGAAAAGGATTTTCTTGATATGATAGGAGCTGCCAATCAGTTCCTGCTCACATGCCGCCTGCACCTGAAAGGAGAACTCCAGACCGTTATCCGGAAAAAGATTTTTGCTGTTTTCCATCGTTTCTCTGCAAAGCAACGCAAGCCGAAACGGAATCCGCTCCATCTGTATATTACCGGACTGCATCTCATTCATATCCAGCACATTATTCGCAAGAGAAAGCAGTGCCGATGCAGATTTCTCTATCTTTTCTACATTTTCCAGCACCTTTGCAGTATCCGCAGGATTGCTCTCAATGATGTGTGCCATTCCCAGAATCCCATTGATGGGCGTGCGGATATCATGCGACATATTGTGCAGAATCTGCGCGCGTGCTGCCGCAATCTTCCCTTCTGCCTCCAGCTTGGAAATCTCCCGCATCGCATTTTTATTTCTCTGCTGTAAATGTCCGATAACACAGATATTGGCAATCAAGCCTAACAGAACAACGATTAGCTTATCTCTGTTGATTGGTTCAAAATAAATCCAACTATGGTCTATGGAAAAAAAGAACATAGAATAAAGCAAGGTCAGGATGCCGCACAGCGTCCCCACAAGATAGCCACACTGCACCAGAACCGCCGATAAAAACACAAATAATATAATATTAGGATTAGGAATGTTGAACCTATACACAACTGCACACAGCAAAAGCTGTATTGTGCACAATAATACACATTCCCTCCCCCTGCTTAAGCTCTTTTTCATCTTCATTACCCCTTTTTAAAATGTAAAAAGCTGTTCGCACAGGATTTTATTTTAATCTCTGTTACTCACAATTTGCACCACAATATAGTACAATTATACTGGTTTTTTGCACAATTTTCCAGTATAAATTGTTCTTTTTTTAAAACATTATCGTTATTTGGCTAATTATTAAAAAATTTTAATCATTAGACTGCAAAGAAAGCTTCCCCTCCTGCCAAACGCCGTAAACCTCCTCCAAAAGCGTAAACGGCTGTGCGCCGCGGAAGATTTCCGTCATTTTCTTTTCAAAACTATCCGCCGCATCTGTTTCCACCAGAACGATAAATTCCACCTGCTCAGTATAAATCGTATCAAACAGCTCATGCCCATCCTGCAGAATTTCATACTGCACCTTTCCCGAATCGGGATATGCTGCCAGAACGGAATACTTCCGATACAAAACCAGCTCCGCAATCCCTGCCGCAAGCAGCCCCTCCTTCGCAGAATGGCCATACGCACGCACCAGACCGCCTGTTCCCAGAAGTGTGCCGCCAAAATAACGCGTCACGACAATCGCCGTATCCTTGACATCCTCCCCCTTCAGCACGCTTAATACAGGCATCCCCGCCGTCCCCTGCGGTTCGCCGTCGTCACTGAAACGCTGTAATTCGTTTCTCTCCCCAATCTGATATGCAAACACATTATGCGTCGCATTCCAGTATTTCTTTTTCATCTCCTCAATGAACGCCTTTGCTTCCTCCTCGGTTTTCACAGGGCGCACCGTTGCGATAAAGCGCGATTTCTTCTCCACAATCTCTGCCTCCGCCTGCGCCAGTATGGTTTTATATTTTTTCAGCATAAAGTCACCTTTTTTTCTGTTATTTTTTCCTTTTATTTTAACATATTTCCCTGTCCGCACTCAAGTCCGCTTTTGTATGGAATTTTGTTTTTCTGTCCATCCTAAGTCTATCGAAAGGAGAGGATATCATGTTCGGACGAGAATACAGAGATCTGGCAGATTTGCTGTTAAACAACGAGCGTGCAAAGCATTTTTACAAAAGCCTGCCGCAGGATATACAGCAGATACTCACCGAAAACGGCAGTGAAATCCGCACCATGACTGCCCTGCGGCATTTCGCCAAAACTGCGCCGAAAACAGACGATTAACGAAAAAAGCGGCTGACCGAGGAGACCTCGGCTTGCCGCTTTTTTCTTGGTTCTTGGAAAATTATTTTTTATCAAAGCCCATCAGCTTTGCGCAGTTATTATAGAAAACATCCTTTATCTGTTTCTCTGTCAATCCGCTTGTCATAACCTTCATGGCTTCGACTGCCGCAGGATGATAGGGTGCATCCGTGCCGAACATAATGCGGTCAGCACCAACCTCCTCATACGCCTCTCTGATTTTGGAGGGCATCGGCATGCCGCTCATTTCAAGATACAAATTGGGATAACGCTTTGCCATTTTCAGGGTAGCATCAATATATACCCCATGTCCATGCCCCATGTGAATCATGACAAGCTTCACATCGGGATGACGTTCTGCCAGAAGCGCAATGCTCCAGGGCAAAGAATAAGGAGGGTGTCCGCAGTGCATGAAAACGGGAATATTCAAATCCTTTGCCGCCTCCATGATGGGGTCCATCAGCTCTGCATCTGCAACATAGGCATGCTTCAGAGGATTCGCTTTAATGCCCTTGAAGCCCTTATTCTGCACATAATCATAAATCATATCTACCGCCTTCTGCCCGTCATAGGGGTTAGGATATACCATCCCCACAAAGCGGTCGGGGTATTTCTCTACTGCATCCAGACAGATTTCATTCGGTTCAGAGCAAAGCAGTGTTTTTTCGATATTGAATTCATCCATCTGTGCAATCAGCTGCTCTGCGTTAATGGAAAGCTTTGCCCAGCCGCCGAATTCACCAATATGTGCATGCGCGTCTATTTTTTTAAATTCCTTTACATCCATTTTTTACATCTCCCTTAATTTCTGCATAATGCCTGCTTTATTGAACAATACCACCAGAACTGTTGCCAGAACAACGCCTGTAATTGTTTGCGAAGTCAGCCCCGGTACACCGCCGATGGCATACGCCCAATCGAACAGGAAAACCTTAAACACGGTATACAGGATAATCTGTACGATACCGCCCACGATGGAGCCGATCAGCCAGTTTCCTTTTCTGTTTGGCATGATTTTATCAATAAACAACCCCATGACCGTTGCCATGATGTACTTAATGATAAATGTCGGGATAACCCAGTGCATGTAGCCGCCCAGAAGATCGGACAGCGCTGCGCCGATGCCCCCTGCCAACGCGCCCTTTCTGGTACCCAGAATCAGAACGCTCAGGAAAATCATACAGTCCCCCATGTGGGAATAGCCATGCAAAGAAGGAATCTTTACGGTATAAATCCCGATGAAGGTAATCGCTGCCATCATTGCTGTTTTTGTAATGTCTTTGACTGAATAGGTACTGCTGTTCATTTTACTTCCTCTCTTTCTTAACCCTTTCACCTTTTCTTTTGTGAAATCTCTCTGAATTGCTTACAATTCTATCATGGAAAAATACGGTATCCAATCCCTCAGGCATAACATTCCAGAATTGTATGGGTATAATTATACAGAATGTATCGGTGCAATTTTGAATTCACTACACAATCGACTATCTTTTTTCTGTTCGTTATGTTATACAATCTGTAAAATAATTGCATATACTTAGAACCGAAAAATGCCCTCCGCATCACTCTATTGTGACACGGAGGGCACCCTCTTCACGAAACAATCATGGTTTCTATTCTTATTTTCTTTTACAGAACAACGTAGTTCCCATTTTCATCCACATCCACGGTCAGCGTTGTGCCGGGCTCTACCTCATCGGCAATAATCTTTCTTGCCAGCAGGGTTTCCACATGACGCTGTACCAGACGCTTCAGCGGTCTTGCACCAAAGGCAGGGTCATAGCCCGTTTCAATGATGTAGTTCTTTGCACGCTCTGTCAGCTCGCATTTCAGCTGCTTATCTGCCAGTCTGCCATTCAGATCCTTCATAATCAGATCAATGATATGGGTGATGTTATCCTTTGTCAGCGGTTTATAGAATACAATTTCATCCAGACGGTTCAAAAATTCGGGACGGAAGGACTGCTTCAGTAATGCTTCTACTGCCGCTCTTGCGTCCGCTGTAATCTCGCCGTTGGCATCAATGCCATCCAACAGATAAGAGGACCCAAGGTTGGAGGTCAGGATGATAACGGTATTCTTGAAGTCCACCGTTCTGCCCTGCGAATCTGTGATTCTGCCGTCATCCAATACCTGCAGCAGGATATTGAATACATCGGGATGGGCTTTTTCCACCTCATCGAACAGGATAACGGAATAAGGTTTCCGACGAACAGCCTCGGTCAGCTGACCGCCTTCCTCATAGCCGACATACCCGGGAGGCGCACCAATCAGACGAGACACGCTGAATTTTTCCATGTATTCGGTCATATCGATACGAACCATGTTCTTTTCATCGTCAAACAGGCATTCTGCCAGTGTTTTTGCCAGCTCTGTCTTACCAACACCGGTAGGACCGAGGAACAGGAACGAACCGATGGGTCTGTTTGCACTCTGGATGCCGGCACGACTTCTCAGAATTGCTTCGGAAACCTTTGTAACGGCTTCCTCCTGCCCGACAACTCTTTCGTGCAGAATATCCTCCAGATGCAACAGCTTATCTCTTTCGCCCTCCATCAGCTTTGCAACAGGAATCCCCGTCCAACGCTCAATGATACGGGCGATTTCTTCTTCTGTTACTTTGTCACGCAGCAGGGTATTTCTGCCACTGTTTTCCTCTGCAAGGTGTTCCTTCTCCTGCAATTCCTTCTGGAGCTGAGGCAGCTTGCCGTATTTCAGCTCTGCCGCCTTATTCAGGTCATATTTTCTTTCTGCCGCTTCGATTTCGGCATTGACATCTTCAATTTCCTCTCTCAGCTTCTGCACAACGCCGATGGCATCCTTTTCATTCTGCCATTTTGCCTGCAAAGCAGAGAAGTTTTCACGCATTTCAGCCAGTTCCTTCTGGATTTCCTGCAAATGCTCCTTAGACAGCTTATCATCCTCTTTTTTCAGTGCCGCTTCTTCGATTTCATGCTGAATGATTTTTCTCTGGATTACATCCAGCTCGGTAGGCATGGAGTCCATTTCGGTACGAATCATCGCGCACGCTTCATCCACCAAGTCAATCGCTTTATCGGGCAGGAATCTATCCGAAATGTATCTGTTGGACAGGGTTGCCGCCGCAATGATTGCCTGATCCTGAATTTTTACGCCATGATAAACCTCATATCTTTCCTTCAGACCACGCAGAATAGCGATGGTATCCTCAACCGTAGGCTCATTGACCATAACCGGCTGGAACCGACGTTCCAGAGCAGGGTCTTTTTCCACATACTGTCTGTATTCATTCAGTGTAGTTGCACCGATACAATGCAGCTCACCTCTTGCCAGCATAGGCTTCAACAGGTTGCCTGCATCCATTGCGCCGTCCGTTTTGCCTGCACCGACAATCGTATGCAGCTCATCAATAAAGAGGATAATCTTACCTTCGCTCTTTCTAACCTCATTCAGAACGGCTTTCAGTCTCTCCTCAAATTCACCACGGAATTTTGCGCCTGCAATCAGAGAACCCATATCCAGAGAGAAGATGGTTTTATCCTTCAGGCTGTTGGGTACATCCTCCTTGACGATACGCTGTGCCAGACCTTCTGCAATGGCGGTTTTGCCGACACCGGGTTCACCAATCAGAACAGGGTTGTTTTTCGTCTTTCTGGACAGAATACGGATGACGTTTCTGATTTCATCGTCACGCCCAATCACAGGATCAAGCTTTTTGCTTCTTGCCTTTTCCACTAGGTCTGTGCCATATTTCTTTAAAGCATCATAGGTTGCTTCGGGAGAATCACTGGTTACTCTGGTGTTGCCACGGACGGTTGCCAGAATTTTCATAAAGCCGTCTCTGTCCACGTTGTACTGACGGAACAGCTCCTTCAAAGCGGCATTGGGTGCATTGACCATTGCCATAAAGATATGCTCTACGGAAACATATTCGTCCGTCATATTTTCTGCCAGCTTTTCTGCCGCGGTCAGTGCTTTTTCCAGATCAACCGCAACTCTTGTTTCGCCGCCGCTGACACGAGGCAGCCGTTTTACCTCATTCTCCACTGCCTGCGTCAAGCCGTTGACATTGATATTCATCTTCTGCAGCAGTCCCGGAATCAAGCCATCCTCCTGCTGGAGCAAAGCCAACAGCAAATGCTGCTGATCCAACTGCGGATTCCCATATTCAACTGCATTCGACTGGGCGTTTTGAATGGCCTCCAAAGATTTTTGTGTAAATTTCTGTAAGTTCATAACCATTCCACCTTTCAAATGTTTTTTACAAATTCAGGTGATGGGGGATAGCTCCATTCGGGTATCTCCTTATCACAAGACCTATTATATACTGTTAGCACTCGCTTGTAAAGAGTGCTAACAAAAGTTTTTTGTAAATTTTTTGTAACGAAAGAATGAATAAATTATACATATTTTTTCCATTCAACACTTATGCAGCTGTAAAATAGAGGAATTTTTTTTCATTTTTCCGCATCTGAACAGGTGGAAACAAGCCATCTATCACAATTATCCTTTTCCCTTAATATCTTAAATTGATATTGGAAAGGGATACCTGCGCATCATAGCCTTTTTCTGCTATCATATATTCCATACCCTTTTTTGCCAAATCAATATGGTTTTTCGGCGCTACTACAATTTCTTTAATCGGAAGCAATTTATCCGTCAGTTGAATTTGCACATAGGGAATAAGAAAGCCGTCCTTCTCTCTATAAAGACCCGTCCCCTTCTTTTTGAAGATAAACCGATATTCCTGCTCCTCCCGAAAGGCACTGTTTTTGAAAAACATGGCATAAATCGCTGTGATTTTCTGGAATTTTCTGCATGCCTTTTTATATTCCTCACAATCTCTGTTTTTTGCACCTGCCTCGATAATCTCTGAAAAGGAAAGCTGCATTTCATTCGGAATCCCTTCGTTTAAAATTCTGCGAACAATCTTTTTCTGTTCTTCCATTTCATACAGCACCAAGCCATGATACTCAATGGTATTGTTTTCTTCAATGCGTGCAATCAGCCGCTTGCTGTCAAAGCCGATGTTATAGCCGGTTTCATTCCCAAATTCAGACCACATGGTAATGCTGTCTCTGCAATTAGAAAAGGACAGCACGAAATATTCCTTGCTCCTGCCGCCGCCGCAGAGAATATTTTCCTCCAAAACATCCTCTAAAAACATATCGCACAGGGATTTTTCCTCGATTAACTCACAGCAGACCTCACGAATAATCGTTTCAATATAAGAAAACTCCTTGGGGTCATTCAAAAAATCGCTTTTGGTTGCCCAAAAACAATTTGAATGTAAAATCCCGTTGACTCCCTTGCTTTTTGTGTAATGATAAAGAACTGACGCATCAGCGACGTGCTGCAGCTTCACCTGTTTATTTGACATATTCTTTCCCTCTTTCTTCTCCTTACACCCTTGCAAGCAATCTTTCCAGTCTCCACAGGAAACCGTTTTTCTGTATCTCAGATTTTGCAAACTGGATGGGATGGTCAATATAATACTGCTGCACACCAATCTTATCTCTCCCGTTTTTCCCCTTCTTCACATAAGTACCCAAGGAGGTCAATTCTCTTGCCTTCACATTATCCATCAAAATCAAATCCAGATAGAAGGAAAACCAATCCTTGTGCTCCTTGGAAAGAATCGGGGCAGCAATTTCCACCCTGCGCTGCTGGTTTCTTGTCATGATATCTGCCGAGGAAATATAAATCTGCCGTGCCTCTCCCTTGCCAAAGCAATAAATACGGGAATGCTCCAAAAAGCGCCCGACAATGCTCGTCACGCGAATATTCTCGGTTTTTTCGGGAATCCCTGGTAAAATACAGCAAATCCCACGCACGATTAAATCAATCTGCACGCCTGCACAGGAGGCCTCGGATAGCTTATCAATCAAATCCCGCTCTGTGATGGAATTTGTTTTAATGATGATTCTGCCATTCTTCCCCTTTGCAATCTCATTGTCAATCAAGCGAAGCAGTCCCTTTTTCATATCATAGGGCGCAATCAGCAGGCGGGAATAGCTTTCCTCCAAATTCCCAATCAACATATTGGAAAAAAATGCAGCCGCATTTTGTCCTAGCTCCTCATTCGCACTCATCAAGCAAAAATCCGTATAAAGTCCTGCTGTTTTTTCATTGTAATTCCCTGTGCCGATTTGCGTGATGTAGGAAATCGTGTTCCGCTCCTGATATGTAATCAAGCATATCTTGGAATGACATTTAAAGCCCTCCTGCCCATAAACGATGCGGCAGCCTGCCTCCTCCAGCACCTTTGCCCACTCGATATTATTCTTTTCATCGAATCTGGCTCTCAGCTCTACCAAAACCGTAACATTCTTCCCATTCTCCGCAGCCTCAACCAGATACTTTACAACCTGAGAATTTCGTGCCAATCTGTATAATGTAATATTGATGGAAACAACCGATTTATCCCAGGCCGCCTCCTTCAGCAAATTCAAAAACGGCTGCATGGAATGATAGGGATAGAACAGCAAAATATCTCTTTGGCGAATCTGCTGCTTCATCGGCATATCCTCCGTTAAATAGGTAGGCTTTTGCGAATGGAAGGCAGGATAAAGCAAATCCTTTCTATCCTCCGCAAGCTGATATGCCCAAGAAAGCACTGCGGGGCATTTTGCATAATACACCTGATATTTTTTCAAGCCCAATTTTTCAGCCAGCAGCTTCCCTAATTTATGGGTATTCCCTTCCACCTCAAGCCAAACGGGTGCCAAGCGGTCTCTTGCACGTAGCAGCTTAGACATTTGCTCTCTGTAGTCGGGTGCCTCCTCTCCCATTTCGTCATGCTCCAGACTGATATCCGCATTTCTGGTTACGCAAATAATCGCCTGCTCCTCTGCGGTATAAATTTTAAAAATTCGATTTAAATTTTCCAGCACAATCCTTTCTGTTCTTAAAAAGCGAACCCCCTTTTCTGTCGGCAAATAGACCAGAGCAGGCAGTGCATCCGGTACACCTACGATTCCCAAAATCTTCTTTTCTCCCGCGCGCAGCAGTGCCGCCGCATATAATGCCTTATTTTTCAAATGAGGAAACGGATGGGAGCGGTCGATAATTTGCGGACACAGCAAGGGACGAATATTTTTATCAAAATACTCCTGCACAAAGGCTTCTTCCTTTCCCTTTAATTCAGAAATATCCACCTCTGTTATCCCCTGTTTATTCAGCTGCTTCATAATATGCGCATAAGCCTTTTCTCTGCGGCGCAGCATCGGCGGAACCGCCTCATAAATCCTTGCAAGCTGCTCGGCAGGTGTTAAGCCGCTTTTGTTATCCCGCTCATCCGGCTCCACAATGGAAAGGTCAATCAGGGTGCCGACACGAACCATTAAAAATTCATCCAGATTTGTTGTAAAAATCGAGGCAAACCGCAGTCTTTCCAGTAAAGGAACCTCCTCGTTCTCCGCCTCCTCCAGCACTCGCAAATCAAATTGCAGCCAGCTTAATTCTCTGTTTTGCGTATAACTCAAATCGTTGTTTTGATAAACTCTTTCCATAAATAACCCTCTCTTACACCATATTCACTAATGTATAACCGTTCTGCCTTCATTTTTTTCGCCAAGGCCTGCATCAGCAACGCCCCCGGTATAATCGTATGAATCCGATCCGGACATTTCTTCAGCACCGCATCCTTGGCATTGGTATCCCTTTTCAGCAGAAAGGAAACGCATGTATGCAATTCCTCCATTGTAATTTCCCTATGGGAAGCATCCCGCTTTTCCCGCAGATTGATAAGCTCCAGCAGGCTCCTTGCCGTACCGCCGACACCAATCAGCAACGGCTGTGGATGCTCCGGCAATGCCGCCTCCGCAAGATTTCTTTCGATAAACAGCTTCATCTCCTCAATTTCAAGCTTCTTTGGCCAAATTTTTTTGACATATCGTTTATAAAGGTTTAAACACCCAATATTCATGCTCTTGGCATAATAGGGCTTCCTTTCCCGAAAGGCGACAACTTCCGTACTGCCGCCGCCCAAGTCGAAAAGACAGCCATCCGCAAACGGAGAAGCATGAACCGCTCCCGAAAAGCTCAAAATCGCCTCCTCCTCCCCCGAAAGCAATTCTACCTTCAGCCCAACCGCATGAAAAACGCGCGCAAGCACCTGTTCGGAATTGGCAACATTTCGCAGGGATGCCGTTGCAAAGGCATTGATGCTATTAACGGAAATCTCCTCTAGGGAACTGCAAAATTGTTGAAGCACATCAATAAGAACACCAATGCCCTCCTCGGACATTTCCCCCTCTGTGATATAATTGACCAAGCCTGCCGTTTCCTTTTTTGAAAGCAGAACCGTAAATTTCTGTCCTTCGATTTTATATACAGACATCCGCATTGTATTTGAACCGATGTCAATCACTGCAGCAATCATTCTTTCCCTCCTTAATATATATAAAAGATCGCACCCTTCTGCTTCATGGCAAAAGGATACAGTCTTATGATAAGATTTTTTTGTAAAATAAAAGCCCTTCTTTCCGTTAAATGTTTGTAAAGCCAACGCAAAAGCACCCTGCAAAAGGGATGGATACAGCTATATCAAAAAAGCAGAAGGCCTTTTCCAAAAGCGAAAAAGACCTCCTGCTTTTATTTTTCTTTCTTTTGCGTTTGCGGCTTCATGCCCCAAAATACAACATTCATCAGAATAACAATCCCGATTACCACAGCCATGGATACCCAAAAGCCGATATTCAAGCCAAGCCATTCACAGCCTCCGAAAAGCGATACCCAGATTTCTTTCCAATTCATCATTTCCTACACCTCCTATAACAGCTCGCCATAATGACGAACATAGGCTTTTTTCAAGCTGGTTGCCAATATCATATACAGCAGAATACAGGGAATCAAATATGCAAAATATGCAGCGGGCAAAGCCACAAACCCAAGCACTCTTCCGAATGCCGTGAAGGGAATCACTGTCAAAACGGCAATGCCTGTCATGGTCAGAAGTGTCACAGAGGCAGAGGCACGGCTTTGCAAAAACGGCAGCTTAGGGGTACGAATCATATGAATAACCAGTGTTTGGCTCCACATGGATTCCACAAACCATCCTGCCTGGAACAGCCCGATATACCGCGCCTGCATTGCCGCAAGCTCTGCGCCGCTATAGTGTGCCGCCAAGTCATTGAACAAAATCCCCTTCGAGATAAACAGCGGGCAGAACACAAAATACATAAAGATGTAAGTTGTGAAATCAAAGATGGAGCTGGTAGGCCCAATCCAAATCATAAAGCTGCCCACACTGGAGGCATCCCATTTTCTCGGCTTTGCGATAAATTCCTCATCCACATTATCCCAAGGGATTGCTGTGCAGGATAAATCATAAATCAAATTCAGGAAAATCAAATGCACGCTCATCATCGGCAGGAAGGGCAGCAGTGCAGATGCCGCCAATACCGAAAACATATTGCCGAAATTGGAAGATGCTGTCATTTTGATATACTTCATCATATTCGCATAGGTTTTGCGCCCCTCGATGATTCCCTGCTCCAAAACCATCAAATTCTTTTCCAAAAGAATGATATCTGCCGATTCCTTTGCCACATCAACCGCAGTATCTACAGAAATGCCGATATCCGCAGACTTCATAGCGGCGGCATCATTGATGCCATCCCCCATAAAGCCAACCGTATGCCCGTTTCCCCGCAGAACCGAAACCACGCGGGATTTCTGGTCGGGTGTCAGCTTTGCAAAAACATCCGTTGTCTCTGCCGCTCTTGCAAGGGCTTCATCCGTCATGCCGTCCAAATCAGAGCCAAGGAGCATATTGCGTACCTCAAGCCCCACCTGCTTACAAATGGTGCGTGTTACCTTATCATTATCGCCCGTCAAAATTTTTGTTGTCACGCCATGCGCCTGCAATGCGCGAATGGCATCTGCCGTGGATTCCTTCGGGGGATCTAAGAAGGCAAGATATCCAATCAGCACCATATCACACTCATCCTTCACACCAAAAGACTCTACAGGAGAAGGGTTACTTTTCTGTGCTATCGCAAGCACACGGAAGCCTTTTTCATTCAGCTCATCCACTGTTTTCAAAATCCGCCGGCGAACCTCCTTCGTAAGAGGATGCACACTGCCGTCGCACTCTGCATAGGCACAAATGGAGAGCATTTCCTCCACAGCCCCCTTGGTTACCATCTGCGTCTTTCCGTTTTTATCCTGCACCACAGTTGTCAAACGGCGGCGTGTGAAATCAAAGGGAATTTCATCCACCTTCACGTAGTTTTCGGACAAATCCAGTAATCTGGAATCGGTCTCCTCTGCCTCCTCCGTTTTATGAATAATCGCCACATCCATCAGGTTTTTATAGCCTGTCTGGAAATAGCTGTTTAAGTAGGCATGGCGCAGTACTCTTGTATCATCCTCGCCGTTTACATTCCAATGATATTCCAAAACAACTCTATCCTGCGTGAGTGTCCCTGTTTTGTCGGTGCAAAGAATATCCATCGCACCAAAATTCTGAATCGAATTGAGATTCTTCACAATAGTCTGCTTTTTGCTCATCGAAACCGCACCTTTGGCAAGGCAGGTTGTCACAATCATGGGCAGCATTTCCGGTGTTAAGCCGACAGCAATCGAGATGCCAAACAAAAAGGCATTCAGCCAGTCCCCCTTCGTAATCCTGTTGATAAAGAAAACAAGAGGCACCATGACAAGCATAAACCGAATCAACACCCACGAAACCGCATTGACCCCCTTGGTAAAGCTCGTCTCCACAGCCTCCCCTGCAATCGCAGATGCCATAGAGCCAAACAGCGTAGCGTCTCCGGTGCTGACAACAACCGCAGCTGCACTGCCCGAAATCACGTTGCTTCCCATGAATGCAATATTGGTATAATCGATTATACTCTCCTTCTGCACACTTCTGCTCGGTGTTTTTTCGATAGGCTCACTTTCGCCCGTCAAGCTGGATTGGCTGATGAATAAGTCCTTCGCCTCTAAAATGCGGACATCCGCAGGAATCATATCCCCTGCCGCCAAATGCACAATGTCGCCCACAACCAAATCATCCATCGGAATTTCTATCTTTTCCTGCTCTCTGCGAGTAACGGTGCAGGTCGTTGTTATCATTGCCAGCAGCTTTTCCGCTGCATTGCCGCTTCTGGATTCCTGCACAAAGCGCAGTGTGCCGGAAATAATAACCATTGTCAAAATGATGACTACGGTTAAGGGATCAAAGTCCTCCGGCGCGCTCCCCAAAAGTGCAAAATAAGGGAACACCATATCCGTTATGGTGGATACCACAGCCAGACAGAACAAAATCGCCGTAAATGGATTGATAAAAGCACCTGCCAGACATTTCGCCAGAGATTGCTTTTTCTCATGTGTCACTTTATTTGAGCCGTACTTGGTGCGGCTGACCGCCACTGCCTCTGCATCCAGTCCCCGCAGGGTGGTATGCAGGCTTTTCAAAACCTCCTGCACAGGATTGGCAGCCGCAAATTGAATACGCTGGTTCTGCTCATCCCGCAGCACTGCCTTTTCCACCGTCTGCCGCACAGCCATGCGGTTTTCTTTCTTGTTCATTTCTCATACCTCCTTTTTCTGCGATTATTTTCTGTAATACCGATTGCTTTTTTCGATATACCAAACATCAAAGCCTGCCACAATGAACCATGCAATCATGGCAATCGCAAACCAATGGCTTGTAGGTACCATTTCTCTCGGTGCCTTTCACAGAATACAAAAATCGCAAGGAAAATCACATGATTAAAACCTTGCGATTTCCTTGCGATTTAGCAAGAATTTTGGCGGACAAAAATATGCCCGCCAAATTTGTTACACCCGATCATTAAATTTATAGCCAATGCCCCAAATCGTCAGAATATATTTCGGCTCATCCGGATTGGGTTCGATTTTCTTTCGCAGCTTTCGGATGAACGCCATGATATTGCTATCATCCAAAAGATAATTTTCAGACCAAACCGCTTTATAGATTTGCTCCTTTGTAAAAACCTCTCCTCTGTTTTGTGCAAGAAAATAGAGGATTTCAAACTCCTTCGGCGTAAGAGAAACCTCCGCTCCCTGCATCCTCACTCTCCTGCTCTTCGGATAAATTTCCAGCGCACCGATTCGTATTTCATCGGAGGGCGGGAGAGAGGACTCCGCCTCCTTCGAGGTACTCAAAAGCAGTGACGTTGCCTCTCCGCTGAGCATATCATGTATGCCCGAAAGCAAATCCTCCGCACATTCACTTTCCGGCGGCTCCTGTATCAGCTTCTCCAGCAGCCATTGTGCAAGGACAGAATCCATTGAAACAAAACCAATCTTCTTTTTCACGACGGATTCCTCCTTTCAAATCAGCTCATGATATTTCTTCTGATAAAAGGCCTTAACCACCGTTGTCAGAAGCATATACAGCAATGCCACAATCAACAAAAATATGAAATACCAAAATGGCAAATGCGTCAGGCCGAAAAATGCCGCCCCCTTGGTAAAGGTAATTGCGGTAAAAGCAATGATACCCGCAAGGGTAATGCAAATCACCGGTGCAGATGGTCTGCTTTGCACAAAGGGAATCTTTCGTGTACGCAGGAAATGCAAAATCAACACCTGTGTCCACATGGACTCCAAAAACCACCCCGTCTGAAACAGAGCTATATATTGCATCTGCATTGCAGAATCGGTAAGGCTTTGATACGTCACTCCGCCGCACAGCATCGGGCAGAGAATATAATACAAAAACAAAAACGTCACGATATCAAACAAAGAGCTGATTGGCCCAAAGGAAAGCATAAACCGCCCCAATGTCCTCCCGGACCAATCCCTTGGAGAAAGAGTTTCCTCCTCATCCACATTATCCCAGGGCAGAATGATACACAGCACATCATACAGCAGATTCAACAGCAAAATCTGCAAGGAGGTCATTGGCAAAAACGGCAAAAACGCACTGGCACACACAATGGAAAAAATGTTGCCGAAGTTCGAACTTGCTGTAATTTTAATATATTTGAGCATATTGGTAAAAGTTTTTCGCCCCTCCAAAATGCCCTGCTCCAGCACACCCAAATCCTTTTGCAACAGCACCACATCCGCCGCATCCTTCGCCGCATCCACGGCAGTATCCACCGAAATGCCTACATTTGCCTCACAAAGTGCAGGAATATCGTTAATGCCATCCCCCAAAAATCCGACAGTATGCCCATTTTGGCTCAAGGCGGAAACCAGACGCACCTTTTGCCCCGGTGTCAGCTCCGCAAAAACATGGATTTTTTCAACGGCTGCGCCAAGTACTGCATCCGTCATCTCATCCATCTGCGCACCTGTCAGCACCGTTTCGGAAGGAATCCCCACCCTGCGGCAGACGGAAACTGCCACATCTGCTTGGTCTCCCGTCAGAATCTTCGGGGTAACCTTCAGCCTTTTGAGCGCCTCCACAGAGGTTTTTGCGGTTTTCTTCGGTGCATCAAAAAAGGCAAGATAGCCCATCAAAATCATGCTTTGTTCATCCTCCGGCAAAATCCGATTTTGCTTTTCTATCCTCTTTCGTGCAACAGCAATCACCTTCATCCCATCCTGCAGCATTTCATCCACCACAGAGGCCACGCTTCGCATTTTGTCCTCATCCATCGGCAAAACGGCATCCCGATATTCCACAAAACCGCAGCGCGCCACAACATGCGCAATATCCCCCTTGATAATGAGCTGCCCTGCTCCGTCTGCCTCCGTCACAAGCGTGCTGACAAATTTACGGGCATAATCAAACGGAATCTCGTCCGTTTTTTGATACTGCGCAAGCAATCTTGTATAATACGCACTGCGCCCCGGCATTGTCTGGCACGCAAGAATGGCATTATCAATGGGATTGCAGACACCCGAATGATACATACTGTTCAAAAAGGCAAAATCCAGCACCCTTGTGCTTTCGTTCCCCAGCACATCCATGTAGTATTCCAGCAAAATGCTCTCATTCGTCAGCGTTCCCGTTTTATCCATACAAAGCACATCCATACTGCCAAAGCCCTGCATGGCGTTGATATCCTTGATGATGGTCTGCTTACGGCTCATGCTCAGGCTGCCCCTCGCAAGGCAGGCGGTAATTACCATCGGCAGCATTTCCGGCATCAGCCCTACCGCAACGGAAAGCGCAAACGCAAAGGATTCCAACCATTTTCCGCCCGTCAGCCTTAACAGCACAAACACAATGGGAATCAGCACCACAATAAAGCGAAGCATTACCCATGCAATCGAATTGGCACCCTTTTGGAATGACTGCTTCTCCTCTGCATCCGATTTTTCAAAGCTGCCGTATAACGTATCCTTCCCAACCGCAAGCACAATTCCCTCGCCCTTGCCGCCGATAACCGTTGTTGCCATAAAGGCAAGGTTTTCAAGCTGTGTCAGCGTTTCCGTACTGCCATAGCTGAGGGTATTGCAATTTTTTTCCAGAATCGCACTTTCGCCCGTGATGGCAGCCTGCGAAATAAATAAATCACTGACCTTCGTCAAACGGATATCCGCAGGCACGCGGTCTCCCGCCGAAAGCAGAACAATATCCCCGACCACCAATTCTTCCGCCGATATTTCCTGCAGATCTCCCGCTCGCCGAACTGTAATGCTTTCGTGAATCAGCCGTTCCAGCTGCTGCGCCGCATTCTTCGCCCGCAGCTCCTGAATCAGACGGATTACACCGCTCGTCAAAATCATGGAGAAAATGATGATAGCAGTGGTGGCGTTTCTGGCAAAATTAGAGGCAAGCACAACATCGGTTGCCAAGGAAATCATCCCAAGCACAAAAAGAATAATATGAAACGGGTTGATAAAGGCACGACGCAAGCAGCGCAGCATGGTATCCTTCTTCCTTTTTGCAAAGCTGTTTTCGCCGTATCTCCGGCGCATGCCATCCACCTGTTCGGGAAACAGTCCCTGCGGGGAAGCCCCAATCTCTTTATAAATTTCCGATATTTCACGATAAGCGTATTTTTTGATACAACAATCAATCAAGGTTGTTTTTGACACGAAATAGCTCCTCCTTTGCGATACATATATTGCTATTTTAACATCATTCGCAAAAAACGCCACGCTTATATTCTTGCTTTTTTCTTGCATTTACACAAAACAGCCCTTTGCCCTCCTGTATACGCAATTTTTCAAACAACAAAGACAGCTGTAATTTTTTCGTCAGCTGCCTTTGTTTCGTTCAGATATTTAATTATAAGCCCTTCTCTGATAGCAAATTATAATGCAGCATACAGAGCATTTTCTTGTCACCACTTTTTGAATCATGCTTCGGAAAGCAGAGCACACCATCAGCCTTAGCTCTCAATCGCAGCATTCGCAAGCCTACAATACTTTATTCCGTTTTTCTCATAAATCTCAAAGGTTCCTGTGACTGTTATCTCTGCGTTTAGCTCCGGATAATCGTCCGGATAGGTGTACTCGTCGGTCGGAATAAAATCCAATCCCTGTGAACAGCAAGCCATCGCATCGGCAATAATGCAGGCAAAATATTGCTCCTTTGTTTCGGGGTCCTCGTAATATGCAAAAGCACCCTTCATTTTAACCATTTTCCCAATGTAATCATCAGGGGTGTATAGCATATTGTAAACCTCAGAATAGACCATTGTACTGCTGAGCTTTGTCAGATCAACATCAATGCCGTCTGCGCTTTGCACAGACTCAGAGGCAGCAGGCGCAGACACCGATTCCTTTTCCATCGGTTGATTTTGTGAAGCAGAGGTATTCGGTGTCTGATTATCGGCTGTCTCTTTATCCTCCTCACCTCCGCAGGCGGCAAGAGAGCAAAGCATTAGGGCAATCAGTACTACGCAAAACAGATTTTTCATTTTCTCACACCTCCGATAGCTGTACCTGTCAGCCACGATAGAGCGAAAGCGACAATCTGAACAGCAACGATTGTCGAGCCTACCGGTGTTCCGGCGAGGATAGATGCCAGAATACCGATCAGCGAACACAACACCGACAAAACTGCGGCGCAGATCGTCACACTACGAAAGCTCTTGAACATCCGCATAGCGGACAACGCCGGGAAAATTACCAGTGCGGAGATGAGCAGAGAGCCGACAAGGTTCATTGCCAGCACGATGATGATGGCAACAACGATTGCAATCAGCAGATTGTAAAGCCCTGCCTTTGTGCCGGTTGCCCTTGCAAAGTCCTCATCAAAGGTCACAGCGAAGATTTTATTGTAAAACAGGATAAACACCACCACAACCAGCACCGACATTCCAACGCAAAGCCACACTTCTACAGGAGACAGTGTCAGGATGGAGGTGGAGCCAAACAGTGTACTGCACACATCGCCCGAAAGGTTGGATGAGGTGGAGAAAATATTCATCACCAGATAGCCGATGGCAAGCGCTCCCACCGAAATCATGGCAATCGCCGCATCGCCCTTGATTTTCGCGTTCTGCCCTGTACGCAAAAGCAACACGGCGCTGCTGATCGTAATGACCATTACCAGTGGCATTTCATTTGTGATTTGCAGCACGGCGGCAATCGCCATTGCGCCAAACGCCACATGGGAAAGTCCGTCGCCGATGAAGGAAAACCGTTTCAGCACCAGCGTCACGCCCAGCAAAGACGAGCATAGCGCAATCAGCACACCGACTACCAGCGCATAGCGGACAAAGGGATATGTCCAATAGAGGGTCAGCTTTTCCAAAATAGCGGTCATTGTTCATCGCCCCCCTTCTCTGCGGCAAACAGCCGCCCCTGCGGACTTCTGAGATATTCCGCTTTTGTTCCGAAAAAAACGGTGTCTCCAATATGCAGAAGATGGCTGGCATATTGAACTGCGGCAGTAATATCGTGCGAAATCATAATTACCGTAATGCCATCGTTTCGGTTAAGCTCTTCGATAAGCGCATACATTTCCGCTGTCGCCTTGGGATCAAGCCCGGAAACAGGCTCGTCGAGAAGCAACATTTTTCGAGTGGCACACAGCGCACGAGCAAGCAGAACCCTCTGCTGCTGTCCGCCGGACAGCTCCCGATAGCAGCGTTTTGCAAGCTGCGCAAGCTGCATCCTGTCCATAGCCGCCGCCGCAAGCTGCTTTTCTTCTTTGCTATAAAAAGGACGGCTGCCACAGCGTCCCTGACATCCGGAGAGAACGATTTCTCTCACGGCTGCCGGGAAGTCCTTCTGGACAACGGTCTGCTGCGGCAGATAGCCGATTTCATTTTTCCTCAGCCCATCGCCTGTCAAAATTTTGCCGCTGATAGGTGGCTGCAAGCCGAGAATCGTTTTCATAAGTGTACTCTTGCCGGAACCATTTTCTCCTACGATGCAGAGATAGTCGCCTGCAAAAACCTCAAAATTGAGTTCCTGCAGAACGGACTTTCCCTCATAGCCGACGCAGAGCCTTTGGCAAGTGAGCTGAGCCATGAACCTGCCTCCTTATCTCAATGCTTCCTTCAGCACGGAAAGGTTTTTCTCCATAACGGAGAGATAAGTCGTGCCGTTTTTCACATCTTTAGAAGTGGTAGACTGCATGGAATCCATCGTCAGCACCCTTTGATTTTTCGCTGTCGTGTTCCGGACAACGGTTTCGGCAATCTTGTGCTGTGCGCCCTCAATAGTCAACACGCAGGGCAGCTTCAATTCGTCCACCCTCTTGGCAAGAAACGAAATGGTCTCAAAGCCGGCTTCGGTTTCAGCGGAGCAGCCAACAAAAGCGGCATAGTAGCGCAGACCATAATCATCCACCAGATAGCGGAACGGAAAACGGTCGCCAAACAGGATGGTTTTATTGCTTGCTGCATCCACGGCTGCCTGATACTCTGCGTCAAGAGCAGACAGCTTCTTTACATAAGCATCGGCATTGGCGGCATAGATATCCTTGTTATCGGGGTCAAGCTCCTGCAAGGCTTTGGAAATCACTCTGACCAGCATTTTGGCATTTTTCAGGGACAGCCAAACATGCTCGTCAGCTTCCTCCTCGTGCTCGTGCTCCTCTGCATCCTCATGTGCATGGGCATCCTCGTGCTCGTGTTCCTCTGCATCCTCGTACTCGTGCTCCGCCTCCTGCATCCCCTCAACAATTTCTTCCGTTTTTACGGAATCACCCAGTACCTCCAGCAAATTGATAACCTTCATATTCCCGTTGGCGGCATTTCTCAGGGCATCCTCCACCCATTCGTCGGACTCGCCGCCTACATAGATAAACAGGTCGCAATCCGAGATTTTAACAATATCATCTGCCGTGGGCTGATAGCTGTGCAGGTCAACGCCGTTATCCAGCAGCATTGTGATTTCTGCGTTGTCAGCCTTGTCACCAAGGATTTCCCTAACCCAGTCATATTCGGGAAAAATGGTGGTGACAATGCTCAGTTTGTCTGTCTGATTGGTATCATTCTGCTTTCCGCAGCCGGCAAGAGCGGCGACAAGCATGAAAAGCGCAAGCAGCAGCGCAGTTATCTTTTTCATGATTATATTTACCTCCGAATTATAATAAGAACTAAAAATAGGCACAAAAATACAAGGGTAACAGCAACGCCGCAAAAGCCTATCCGAAAACAGATAGACTTCACCCTTGTAAAAGGCTCTTATTTAATTCGAAAGCTTCACCTTGAGAGATACCAAGGTATCTCTTTGTGCATAGTCCGTGCAGAGAGAAATACACCTGCACAAAATATATGTAAACGCAACAGCAACGGCTGTAACGCATACAGCAAGCGAAAGGCTTTTCAGTGTGTTTTGGCAAGCATCAATCTGATAGCAAATCGGGCAGCCTTCGCCCACGCAATCGTGGTCGGCTTCTGCCGCAACAAAAAAAGCAGAGTAAAGCATGATGACCAGAATGGTCACGGCAAGAAGCAATGCTGCAATTCTATTTCTCTTTTTTCTTTCCATTCTGCTCACCACCCTTCTATTTTCTGCTCTTTTATTTTCTGCAATCGGCGCAAACGCCATACAGAATCGTTTCCGTTTTGTCGATTTGAAAGCCTGTGCTTTCCAGCGTGCTATGCAGAAGCTGTTCCGTTTCCTTTTCTCCAAGATGAATGCTTTTCCCGCATACCCGACAGGATAGATGCAGACTGTCCTTACATCCCTCTGCGGCAATATATTGATAATACACCTCTCTGGTGTTCTCTCGGATACTGCGCTTCAGAATTCCCTCCTCCTCCAAGGCGGATAAATTACGATAAACGGCGCTGATGCTGATACTCTCTGCCGTCAGTGCATCGGCTATCTGCCGTGCGGTCATCTGTTCATCTGTATGCTTTGAAAGATATTCGAGAAGCTGCTTGCGCTGCCGCGTCAGATACCTTGCCATCAGCCACCCCTCCAATTTGCAACTTATTTGCAAATTAGTATACCGTACTGCTTTGCATTTGTCAATATGCGAATTGATTGCAAATAGAGGGTATCGCCATCGAGCGGCAATCCATTTCCAAGAGCCACATTGTTAAAAAAAATTGAAAAAATTTAAAAAAATTTGCATTTTGGGTGAGAGTTTTTCCGATTTTATGTACCTATATAAGTGAAAGGACTTTTCAGCCAAAGCTTCACACAAACGGAGAAAGGAGGTTCGAACGATATGTACGATACCGCAATACGAGTCGCGCTCGTCAAGCAAAGAGTGCGCGAAAACACCCGTTGGATGCAGCCTCGGCACGATACTGCTGTGGGAGAACGCGAGCGACCATGTGCCGATGACCTTCGTTTCCTTTGCAGCGGCGGCAGCGATTATCGCGCTGTGCATTCGGCTCAGAAACAGAGAAAATCAGAAAAAAGGTGGGACGAGCAAGTCCAACCGAAACGAACAGGAGGAGAAAGCCTATGAAGAAACGAATACTCAGCATCCTGCTCACCTTGTGTATGGTGCTATGCCTTATGCCGACGGCGGCCTTTGCCGAGGGCAACGAGGATACGCCTACGCAAGCGTTGACAAGCGTCGATATTACCTTCCCCAAACCGGAGGAAGGCAAAAAGATAGGAGACGGCTCGGCAGCATTCGCCAGCGACTTGACGTTCCTTGATTTTGGCCGCGCGCTGTGGCAGCAGGACGGCGAGCCCAAAAAGCTGAAAGCGGATGATACTTACGAGAAGGACAACATCTATCTGCTGTATTTCGCCTTCTACACGCAGAAGCCCATCACAAATGAGACTGCCTTGACATTCAACGGCAACCCTATTACGCGCTATGCGGACCATCAGGCACTTACCGAGGCGCTGAACGCCTATGACGGGAAGGAGGATGCCTACCTTGGCTCCGTTATGTTCAGCAAGGATGGCACCGGCGATCCATCGATGGGGGATCTGAAAAATATCTATGTTGTCGGGCTCTACGCCATTATCCGTGCGCAGGAGCATACGGTCGAGGAGCAGTTCAACCTTGATTCCGGCGGCACCTATTACTTTGACCTCTTCGGCGAAAACATCCCCGGCACGGCAAACAGCGATCTGCCGGACAACACCCTGCATTATGTTCCCTTTACCTACGCAGGAACAGCGGATGCCTATAAGCTCACGTCAACGATGGAAGCCACCGATGAGTATGCACAGCAGAACAAATATCCCCACAGCCTGTTCATTGCGGATTATGCCGTAACGAATGAAACAAGCTGGGATGAGCTGAATGCCGCAGGGCTGATTTTCGGCAAAGGCTACGCCAGCGGCGGCATAGACTATACCATGCGAGTGCCGTCCGAGGGAAGTGCCAGTAAAGGTTCGGGTGATTCAGAACGCGGCAACCCCCAAAGCAACGAATGGGACATGATAATGAACAAGGACGAAGGATACGTCAAAAACTGGAGCAGGATGTTTTCGTGGGGACAGGATAATGCGAAATATGCTCCGAGTCTCCGTGCGGTTCGCGGATCCAATTCGGCCCGCTACTGGACCAACTACAGCTCTGCTATTAACAACTACACGATCCTCGGTTTTCGCCCCATCCTTGAAGTCCTGAACCCGGACACGCTGGGCGCTGACGGGCTGAAGGTCGTTACCCTCGACCTTGGCGGCGGCAAGCTGGGGAATAGCTCCGAGGATATTCAAATCATCGTGAAAAACGGCAGTGCATTTACCGCGCCTACGTCCGATGGTCTGACACGCCCTGACGGAAATAACGGCAGCAGCTTTAAGTGGCTTGGCAGTGATGGAAACCTGTACGCACCCGGTAAAAGCGTTCCGGCAAATGTAACCAAGCTGACGGCACAGTTTGCTCCCCCAGAGCAGTTCAACCTCGTTCCCGGCGGCACCTATTACTTTGACCTCTCCGGCGCGAGCATTCCCGGCACGGTGAACACCGGAAACATCTTTGGCGCGACTTCCTTGCCGGATACGACGCTGCACTATGTTCCCTTTACCTACGCCGGAACAGTGGATGCTTACAAGCTCACATCGGAGAAGGAAACCACCGAGAAATATGCACAGCAGAACAAATATCCCCACAGCCTGTTTATTGCGAATCACAATGTAACGCATACGATAAGCTGGAATGACCTGAATACCGCAGATCTGATTTTCGGCAAGGACTACGCCGCAGGCGGCGTGAACTATACACTGCGTGCGCCGTCCGCGGGAAGTGGTCGTACAGGCTCGGATGAGTCCCAACACGGCACGCCACAAATCAACGAATGGGATAAGATGCTGGACAAGAACGACGGATATATCAAAAACTGGAAGCGGATGGCTTCCTGGGGGCAAGACACCAGACCCGATAATTCGACTCCATTCCGTGCGGTTCGCGGGTTCCACTCGGCCCGCTTCTGGGGTTGCAGCTCGTCCTCGGATCGGGATGTCACCCTTGGTTTCCGCCCCGTCCTTGAAGTCCTGAACCCTGACACACTGGGTTCTGGCGGACTGAAGGCCGTTACCCTTGCCCTTGGCGGCGGCACGCTGGGCGGTAGCGCTGAGGATATTCAAATCATCGTGAAAAATGGCGAGAGCTTTACCGCGCCTGCGTCCGATGGTCTGACCCGCCCGGACGGAAATACCGAAAATTACTTTAAGTGGCTTGGCAGTGACGGAAACCTTTACGCGCCCAGCGAAAGCGTCTCGGCGGATGTAACCAAGCTGACGGCGAAGTTTGCCGGCGGCAGTAGCGGCAGTGGCGGCGGTGGCGGCAGCCGCAAACCGTCCGTCACCTATTACACGCTGCATTTTGAAACCAATGGCGGCAGTACTATAACCGACATGCGGGAAGAAAACAACACCCGAATCAGCCTGACAAAATACGTTCCGACTCGGCATGGGTATACCTTTATCGGCTGGTACAGCGACCGTAGCCTGACAAATCAGGTTTCTGAGGTTTCTCTTACGAAAAATATGACCGTATACGCAGGCTGGCGCGCGGATGAAAATCCGGACATAGTCGTAAACCCCTTTACTGATGTTTCCGAAAAGGACTGGTTCTACAACGATGCGATGTTCGTTTACAAAAATGGTCTGATGCTCGGCACGAGCAAGACCCTGTTCAGTCCGCACGGGACGGTGACACGCGGCATGATGGCGACCATTCTCTGGCGCATGGAGGGCAGCCTCGCGCCGAAGGGCGAAAACAGCTTTACCGATGTGGAAGCCGGAAGGTGGTACGCCGACGCAATCACATGGGCGGCAGAGAATGGCATCTTTGCAGGCTACAGCATGGACAAATTCGGCCCGGACGATCCCATTACCCGAGAACAGCTTACCGCCATCTTCTACCGCTACGCGGACTACAAGGGCTACAAACTGACCGTCACAGGAAATCTTGACAAGTTCGAGGACGCGGACAAGATTACGGATTACGCAAACACAGTAATGCAATGGGCAGTCGGCAACGGATTGATAAAGGGAAAAGCCGAAACTCTGCTTGATCCACAGGGTACGGCGACCCGCGCTGAGATCGCCGCCATGCTTCACCGCTTCGTTGAGAATACTAAGCCGATGCAGGCGGACTGATAAATCGGAAAGCATCGAAAAGAAAACAGACTCACTCTTGGGGGTGCGGGCTATTTGCCCGCACCCCCTTTTTTTATCAATCTGTTGACGTGTACATAAAATCCATGTTATGTTATCTTTAGGTGAATAAGCTTCCATCATAAATAAATATGATTTATCTCGTAAAAATACTATTCTAAAAGGAGTACCCCGAAATGGATAAATGCAGCACCGCCGTAAAAAGAGCCAAAAAGATATCCCCAAAATTGCCTTACCGTTGAATGTGGGATTCCGAACGATACCTGGTAGGTGGATATTGCCCCGACTGCCGGATGGATTCCGACTGTCTGGTGGGTAATTGATTGCCCGCATCGAAAGCGGAACAGCCACCCTGCGATTAGAGGCTGAGGATATAGAGGCGCTGTTCTATTCTTTGTATACGATTTTTGAACACGCCGCGGATGGTCAGATGTGTGTGGATATGCTCAGTCATGCAGAGGATGGCTATTATGACTTGATGCTGATGGATATTCAAATGCCGATTCTAAACGGCTATGAGACAACGAAAAAAATCAGGCAGCTGGAAAATCGAAAAAAAACAGAAATACCCATTCTTGCAATGACAGCGAATGCTTTTTCCGAGGATCAGCAGGCCGCACTGGAGGCAGACATGAATGACCATGTTGCTAAGCCTATTGACATGAATGTTTTGCTTCAGGTTATGATGAAATATCTAAGCAACTAAAAAACAATAAATAAGGACGTTCTTTCTTTTTTGATGAACGTCCTTATTTGGTTATTACCAAAAAACGAACTCTATGCTGCCATAGAGTCCGTAAGCTGTCAAATAATTTCTCTCATGCTTCCTGTTCCCTTTCCATCAAATTGTGATAGCATAAATAATTTCTTGCAAACACTACGCCTGCCAATGCCAAGGCGCAGCCCAAGCCGGAATAGAAAAACGCAACAAATGTATCCGGAAAAACCCCTGCGGCACGCAGACCAATGCCGCCACCCATCATGCAAGCCATCATAATATAAGCCTTTTTATCAAAAAAATGCCAAAACGGACGATATTCCTCATAGGCTATAATGCGCTTTGTATGCTTTTTGCTCATCTTAAAAAACATTCTTCCAAAAAGAAAAAACACAAGCATGGACAGCAAATATAAATACCACTGCCTTTCAATCTGCAAATAGGACAGCACACCCAATCGGGCAACATTAAAGCCTGCCATCAGCCACACAATGCCTGCAATCAGCAAAAGGCTTTTTTCCTTTACAAAAAATCTATTTTTCATTTACCTTTTCCTTTTCCAAAAATAATCCGCATTGCCGTAAAGCTATGAAATACGTTCCTGTAAAGCTGCTTTTCCTCCTCAGCCAAGCCGGATAAATTATTCTTTGCAAATTTTGCAAATAAAAAGCATCGGCCTTTATCGAAACCAATGCTTTTTCTTTATTTCATAATTATCCTCTGCGGAACAGACCCTTTTTCTTCGGTTCTTCTTCTACCGGAGGTGCTTCGTTGGACATATTGGGTTCTGCTTTACCGAAAACCTCTGTTTTCGCAACAGGGATACGAATTCCTCTGTTTAGACCGAATTCCACAATCAGTGTATCGTATGTTGTATCAACAACCTTGCCGTAGAATCCGCTGTTTGTGATGATACTGTCACCAACCTCGATTGCATTTCTCAGCTCAGCCAGCTTTTTCTCCTTCTTCTGTGTGGGTCTGATGGACAGGAAATACATGATAACCAACAGAACAACGCAGTAAACCACAATCAGCATAACGGGGTGGTCTGTCATCCATGTGCCGAAAAGGCCTGTGCTCTGTGTTGTGCCGGAGGTTGCTTTTGCTGCCTCGCCGGCAGGTTTTACGACTGTGTCAAGTAAAAATGATCCCATTTTTTTCTCTCCTAACTTTTTCTAAATTTAATGTTACATCTAGTAGATAATTATATAGAATTTTTCATTTTCCGTCAAGTAGCCTATGTGTAAGAAAGCGCTTATTTCCCGTTTTCGCGAAATCCATCCAGCTTTGCAGCCTTATATGCGTGGAAGCGGTCTTCCTCAATCGCCTGTCTGATTTCCTCCATCATGCTGTTGAAGAAATACAGATTATGCATCACACAAAGGCGCATAGCAAGCATTTCCTTTGCTTTGAACAGATGGCGGATATAGGCTCTGCTGTATCTTCTGCACGCAGGACAGCCGCAGGTATCATCAATGGGCGAATCATCCTTTTCATATTTCGCATTTAACAGGTTCAGCTTACCCTTATTCGTATACACATGAGCATGGCGGCCGTTTCTTGCAGGCAGGACGCAGTCAAAGAAATCAACGCCGCGTTCTACCGCCTCCAGAATATTTTCGGGTGTCCCAACGCCCATCAGGTAAGTCGGCTTCTCCTCCGGCAGATACGGTACAACCTCATCCAGAATACGATACATTTCCGCATGGGATTCCCCTACCGCAAGACCGCCGATGGCATAGCCATCCAACTCCATCTCGGAAATCCGTTTTGCATGCTCGATACGGATATCCTCGAAGGTTGCCCCCTGATTGATGCCGAACAGCATCTGCTTGGGGTTAACGGTATCCTCTAGCTGATTCAAGCGGTGCATCTCTTTTTTGCAGCGTTCCAGCCAACGGGTTGTTCTGGCAACGGATGCCTCTACATAAGGGCGTTCCGCAGGCAGCCCGATGCATTCATCAAACGCCATCGCGATCGTGGAGCCAAGATTGGACTGAATCTGCATACTTTCCTCCGGCCCCATAAAAATCTTTCTGCCATCAATATGAGAGCTGAAATAAACGCCCTCCTCCTTGATTTTGCGCAGAAGCCCAAGAGAGAATACCTGAAAGCCGCCGGAATCGGTCAAAATCGGTTTATCCCAGACCATGAATTTATGCAGACCGCCCATTTCCTTGATCAGCTTATCCCCGGGGCGCAGATGCAGATGGTAGGTATTAGAAAGCTCCACCTGACATTTCAGCTGCTCCAGATCCTCTGTGGAAACAGCCCCCTTAATCGCACCCGCTGTGCCGACATTCATAAAGACGGGTGTCTGGATTACTCCATGAGGGGTATGGAATTCGGCACGCTTTGCTCTGCCGCATTTTTTCAATACTTTGTACATAATTTTCCTCACTTTATCAAAATTTTTCTATTCTTTCTATGATACCCTTTTTTCGTGCTTTCTTCAAGAGGTGGCAGCAAAATTTGCAAAAAATGCGGGAAAAACCTGTCAGGAAAAATCTGCCGATTAGCCTTTTCTTTTGGCAGGAAAAATGATAGACTGTTCCTTAGGAAATCATATCGTTACAGAAAAAAGATGGGAGAGAACAAATGAGCATCAATCTGATTGCAACAACCACCTTCGGCTTAGAAGCCGTAGTCAAGAGAGAGTGTCAGGCTCTCGGTTTTCAGAATATCAAAACCTCAGACGGCAAGGTTGAATTTACAGGGGACGAATCCGATATCGTAAAGGCAAACCTCTGGCTGCGATGCGCCGGGCGTGTCTGGGTGAAAATGGGCACCTTTACCGCCGTTACCTTTACGGAGCTATTCGACCGGACGAAGGCACTGCCATGGGGAGATTGGATTCCGGAGGACGGGAAATTCACCGTTGTGGGGAAATCCGTAAAATCCACCCTGTTCAGCGTTTCGGACTGTCAGGCAATCGTCAAGAAGGCTGTTGTCGAAAAGCTGAAGGAAAAATATAAAACAGACTGGTTTGATGAAACAGGCGCATCCTATACCATTCAGGTCGGGATTCTAAAGGATGTTGTCACCCTTGCGATTGACACCAGCGGCAGTGGCTTACACATGCGCGGCTATCGTGCGAGTGCGTTGGATGCCCCCCTGAAGGAGTCCCTTGCATCCGCCATGGTACAGCTCAGCTACTGGCGAAAGGATCGTATCCTGTTAGACCCCTTCTGCGGCTCAGGAACAATTCCCATTGAAGCCGCCATGCTTGCACGCAACATTGCCCCCGGTCTGAATCGCAAATTCGCATCCGAGGAATGGGAACGCATCGGCAAGGAGCGTTGGAAGCAGGCAAGAAAAGAGGCATATCAAGCGATTGATTATGATGTTATGCCCGAAATTTACGGCAGTGACATTGACCCTGCGGCAATCGAGCTGGCAAAGGCAAATGCAGAGCTTGCAGGCGTGGATGACTGCATCACCTTCGAGGTAAAGCCCTCGCAGGAGATTGTATTGCCCGGGAAATACGGCGTGCTGATTTCCAATCCTCCCTATGGGGAGCGTATCGGGGAATTGAAGGAGGTTGAAAATATGTATCGTGCGCTTGGCGCAACCATGCAGACCGACCCCACCTGGTCAACCTATATTATCACCTCCATGGAATATTTTGAATCCCTCTTTGGCAGAAAGGCAGACAGAAAGAGAAAGCTGTTCAACGGGCGCATCAAAACGGATTATTATCAGTATGAAGGTCCTCGTCCGCCGAAAAAGCAGAAGACTGAAGAAAACTGAACATAAACGCATCAAAAAAAGGATAAATCCTCATTTCTCAGAGGACTTATCCTTTTCTTTTTGTCTTTATGAAATTTCACAGAAAGCCTTTATCAGAATCTTCTTCTGCCGCCTCTGCGTCTTCTGCGTCCGCCGCCAAAGCTCAGCCCACTGCTGCGGCGCGGAGAACCAAAGCTGTAGCCGCGTCTGTTTCTTCTGCCGTTGATGAATTTGATAATCAGAATGATAATCGCAATCACGATGATGACGATAACCAGCTTCAGCAGACCCTTCACTGTAAACAGATTCTTGAAGAAATCACCGATTGCACTGAAAATGGTACCCTTAGAAACATCTCTGCCTGCGTAAACGGGAGCCTCCAGAACGGTTTTGCCCTTCACCTCATACGTTGCCGTACCGATTTCCGCACCCTTTTCGATGGGAGCCTTCAGGGAAACATTGCCCTCCTTATCCGTTACCGCATAGGTATCGTTATAGGAAACGGTCAGCTTCATATCCTTTGCGGTATCCTTCGGAAGAATTGCCGTAACCTCCTTCCGGAATACAACAGGAACCGTATTCCCTTCGGATTTTTTATGCTTTGTCAGAGGTGCATCTGCAATAGCTTCCTCTGCCTTTGCAACTGTAATCTTTTCATACTGGTTATAGCCGTATTCAAAGAGATTTTTTGCATCCAACCAACGGTTCGGGTCTTCGGATTTGAAGATAACCGCTATCAGCTCCTCGCCGTCCTTTTCCGCCGCTGCTGTCACGCAGTCCCCTGCTTCATCGGTGAAGCCTGTCTTAATGCCGATGGCATAGGGATAATTATATTCCCCATCCGTAATCAGCAGGTTATGGCTGCGCCAGTTGTAATCCTGTGTTTTTACGGAAGTATCCTCCGCTTTGACTAAGCCCTCTGCGCCGTTGCCGGAATAGCTTTTTTCCTTCGCAATTTCTGCCAGCGTTTTATTTTCCATAAACGCTCTGCCAATCAGCGCAAGGTCGTGCGCGCAGGTGTAGTGGTCATCGGAATGGTAGCCATGCGCGTTTGCAAAATGGCTGTTGGTTGCGCCTAGTTCCTCCGCCTTTTTATTCATCAGGTCTGTGAAAACAACCTCACATTTACCGAAGGTCATGTTTTCGTCATTCTCCGCCTTTTTCGCAACTGCTGCCGCAACCACATTTGCAGAGTCATTGCCGGAGGGGATAATCAGACCGCGGATAGCATTTTCTACTGTCAGCGTTTCGCCCAGCTCATGCCCCGCCTTGCTGGAATCCAGAGAAACCTCATTGATTTCAGAACCAACCACAATTAAATCCTCCGGCTTGAAATAATCCAACGCCACCAGAGCGGTCAGCATTTTTGTCATGCTGGCAGGATACATCTTCTGGGTGGCATTTTTTTCATACAGAATTGTCCCCGAAGATGCCTCAATCAAAATTGCCGCCTCTGCCTGAAGCTCAGGTGCCTGATCCGCAAGCATTACTGCTGTCTGCAAGGCATCCGCCGCTTTTTCGGTTTTCTTGTCTTCCTTTGTATCATCCGCTGCCACAGCATTTTTATCCTGCTGTGTCTCCTTCTTCTCCTTACCGCAGCCGGCTGCACCAAACGCTACCGCCGCCGCCAGACATAAGGCAGTCAGTTTTGCGAAAGATTTTTTCATTTTGAAACATCCTTTCTGCTTTTCTTACTTCTCTTTTCCATAAGCTCCCGTTTCCACGCCTTCAATTCTTCATCAAACCGCTTGGAATGCATACCTGGGTATGCACGCATCAAACGGCGCTCGATAAGGCTGCTCTTCTGCAAAGCATTGATACGGGCTTCCAGTTTTTCCTTGATTTCCTCCTGAACCAGCTGCCGACGCAGACGTTCCTCCTCGCGCAGCTGCTCCAGCCTTTCATTTTCCTCTGCCATGCGTTCCTTAAATTCACGCAGAAATTCCGCAGCAGGCATGCTCTCGAAACGCGTAATGATTTCCTGTCGGGAAGCATAAAGCCTCGTTCCCTCGAGCTTTTTCTGCAGCGCATCGTGCGCTTCGCTGAGGGATGCCAGCTTTTCGTTGAACCGCAGGATATGCAGCACCGTAATCGTGGTATCCACAGCCAGATATGCAAGCAACAGTGTTGCCGCAAATTCGCCCCATGCACGGGGAATCGCCGCCACAAAATCTGCAATCACAGGCTGCACCACACGCATCACGAAGGCTGTCAGAACGCCCCACTCCACGGAACGCTCCAGGCAGACGCGCCCCTTGATATTAAAGGGCTTTTGGGAATAATCCCACCATGTGGCATGGAAAAGCTTTTCCAATATCAGCCCGATGAGATATTCCACAACGGTTGCAATCACAAAGCCGCCCAGAAACAGCAGCAAAATCGAATCCGAAACAGGCTCCAGTGCCAGAAGAATCAGCAGTGCGCCTGTGCCGTAAATGGGGCAGAACGGACCATTGATAAAGCCGCGATTCACCCATTTTTTCGCATTGATAGAAACATACGTTGATTCCATTGCCCATCCCAGAAAGCTGTAAATCATAAAATACGCATATAATTCAAAAAAAGTAAACGAAAACCAAACGGTTGACCACATCGCAATCCCTTCCTTATGAATTGTTATTTGTCTGCAAAACGCCCCGTTCCTTTAAATATGTCATCGTCTGCGCCAGTGCGCCTGCCCCGTCTGTTTTGCTCATGTCTATCCAAAGCCCTTCAATCTGCCGCCGGAACCATGTCAGCTGTCGCTTTGCAAAGCGGCGCGTATTGGTTTTCAGCTGCGTAACTGCTTCGTCCAGCGTGCAGTCTCCGTTGAAATACGGCACAAATTCCTTATAGCCGATGCCCTGCATAGAAACCAGCTTCGGTGAATAGCCCCTGTCCAGAAGTCCCTTCACCTCTGCCAGAAGCCCCTGCTGCATCATCAAATCAATCCTCTGCTCAATGCGTGCATATAGCGCTTCCCGCTCCATCGTCAGGAGAATCACCGCCGCATTGTAGGGGGTTTCCCTTTCCTTCTGCTCCGCATTATGCTCGGAAAATCTCTGTCCCGTCAGGTAATGGTATTCCAAGGCACGCGTCACACGCTTGACGTTGTTCGCATGAATCGTTTCCGCATAGGCAGGGTCGATTTTCCGTAAGCGTTCATACAGCACCTGCGGCCCCTCCTCCTTGGCGATACGGTAGCACTCCTCCCGATAGGAGGTATCATTTTCCGTTTCGGTAAAATCATTATCATACAGCAGGGCATTGATATAAAACCCCGTGCCGCCGACCAGAATGGGAATCCTTCCCTTCGCCCAGATTTCCTCCATATACGCCTTTGCCTTCTGCTGAAAGAGCATAACATTATATTCCTCATCGGGGTTCAGCTCATCAATGAGATAATGCGGCACACCATCCGCTTCTTCGGGTGTCACCTTCGCCGTCCCAATGTCCATATAGCGGTAAATCTGCATGGAATCGGCAGAAATCACCTCGCCGCCGATTTCCTTTGCAAGCCGAATCGAAAAGCCTGTTTTGCCGCAGGCGGTTGGGCCGCCAATCACAATCAATGGTTTTTTCATCATTTCACCTGCTCAATTCTGGATGCGTTTAAACATCTTTTCCATTTCATATTTCGTCAGCTCGATAATCGTCGGTCTGCCATGGGGGCAGGTAAAGGGATGCTCCAGACCAAGCAGTCTGTGAATCAGCTCCTCCGCCTCTCTCGTGCTCAGCACATCATGCCCCTTGACCGCCGCCTTACACGCCATCGTTGCCACTGCCAGTATCTTTGTATCATACACATTGGAAATGCGCTCCTCTGTCAGCCTGTCCAGAATATCGGTAAAAAAGCCGACCTCTGTCGGGTTCTGCAAGAGATACGGCGTTGCGCGCAGGGCATATTTCTCGCCGAATTCCTCCAGCTCAAAGCCGAAGCTTTCCAAAAGTGCCAGATTGCGCCGCAGTACCTCTGTTTCCATTGGTGTCAGCTGCAGCATCAGAGGTGTCAGCAACCGCTGCGAGGCGACCCTTTCTTCCTTGAATTTATTCATAAATTCCTCATACAGCACCCGTTCATGCGCGGCATGCTGGTCAATCAGATACAGGCAATCGCCCTGCTCCACAATCCAATAGGTGCGAAAGACCTGCCCGATGATTTTATAATTCTGGAAAAACGGCTGCTTTTCTTCTGTCGGCTTTACCTCTTCCGTTTTTTCATCAGAAACAATCGGCTTCAATTCTATCGGCTGTTCCTCTTTCGGCTTCAGCTCTTCCCTGCGGTACGGCACTGCCGTCTGTGCAAAGCTCTCCGCCTTTGGGGTGCGCTTCAGCAGCTCATCCACACTGCGTCCGCCCGATGTGGGGGTCTGCGGCTTTTCTGCCGCACGCAGGAGCTTTTCCCTTTCCTCTTTGGAAAGAATCACGCCCTGCGATTGCGGGAGCGGAATTTCTTTAGAGGGATTTGCTGTCGGCTCTGCCTTTGGTTCGCTTTCCTTCAGGATGCTTTCCTTCAGGATGCTTTCCTTTGGCATATCCGCAAGGGTCTGCTGTTCCGCCTGCGGCAGTCTTTCCTTCGGCTTCTTTTCCAGAACCGCCTTGGGAATCAGCACCGTTTCCTGCAATGCCTTCGCAACCGCGTTGTAGAAAAATTCATATACCTCATCGTCATTCTTAAAGCGAACCTCCAGCTTCGCAGGATGCACATTCACATCCACCTGTGCAGGCTCAACCGCAAGATTCAGCACGAAAACAGGAAATTTCCCAATCAGCAGCTTTGTTTTATACGCATCCTCCACCGCAGCGGAAACCACGGGGTTTTTGATAAATCTGCCGTTGATGAAAAGATTTTCATAATTGCGGTTCGCACGGCAAAATTCGGGCTTCCCAATCAGACCGCTGACGGCATATTCCCCCTTGCGGTAGGAAATGGGGAGCATGCTGTTTGCCGCATCCTTCCCGTAAACATAAAACACCGCCGTTTTCGGGTCATTGTTCCCTGCCGTATGCAGAACAGTATTGCCGTTATTGATATAATGAATCGCAACCTCAGGATGCCCCAGTGCGATTTTGTTCACCAAATCCGAAACATAGCCACTTTCGGTCGCAGGCTTTTTCAAAAATTTTCTGCGCGCAGGCACGTTGTAAAAAAGATTCCGCACCGTAATGGAAGTGCCCTCCCGACAGGCGGCATCCTCCAGCTCCTGTATTTCTCCGGCATGAATCACAATGCGCGTGCCCGTTTCCTCGTCTCTGGTTTTTGTCAGCATTTCCACCTGCGCCACCGCCGCGATACTCGCCAATGCTTCGCCGCGAAAGCCCAGTGTAAAAATATGCTCCAAATCCTCAATCTGCGACATTTTGCTTGTAGCATGGCGCAAAAAGGCTTCCTTCACCTGCTCCTTGGGAATCCCTGTGCCGTTATCGGTAATGCGGATATAGGAAATGCCGCCCTCCTTAATTTCTATCGTCACACTGCCGGCGTTTGCATCAATGGCGTTTTCCGTCAGCTCCTTTACAACGGATTTCGGAGATTCTACTACTTCCCCTGCCGCAATTTTATTGATGGTTTTTGCATCCAACAGTCGGATTTTCTGCATAGACCTCCTCCTTTCCTCGGCTTACAGCCCTTTTGCCTTTTTCTGCAATTCAAAAAGCGTTTGCAGTGCTTCAATAGGGGTCATCGCCATCACATCCAGCTTGGAGATTTCATCCGCAAGCTGCGTTTCCGCAATATGGAACATATCCATCTGCTGTGCGGTTTCCTCCTGCTGCTCCTTGGATTCCACTGCAATCTGCTTTGCTTTTTTCGTAATATCCGCCGCGTTCAGCTGCTTGAGAATCTGTCCGCTGCGGCGAATCACCTTATTCGGCAGACCCGCCAGACGCGCCACCTGCACGCCGTAGCTATGGTCTGCGCCGCCGCGCTGAATTTTTCGGAGGAAAATAATATCCTCGCCCTGCTCCTGCACGGCAATGCAGTAATTCTTCACGCCGGAAAGCTTGCCCTCCAGCTCGCTTAATTCATGATAATGCGTTGCAAAAAGCGTTTTCGCGCCAATCTGCTTCGTATCCGCGATATATTCCAGCACCGCCCACGCGATGGAAAGCCCATCAAATGTGCTTGTGCCTCGCCCGATTTCATCCAGAATCAGCAGGCTTTTGTTCGTTGCGTTATGCAGAATGTTCGCAACCTCTGTCATTTCCACCATAAACGTGCTCTGCCCTGCGGAAAGGTCATCCGATGCACCGACACGGGTGAAGATTCTGTCTACAATGCCGATATGCGCCTGCTCCGCGGGAACGAAGCTGCCAATCTGCGCCATCAGCACAATCAGCGCGGTCTGCCGCATATATGTAGATTTCCCTGCCATATTCGGGCCTGTGATGATGGCAAGTCTGGTGTCCTCCCGATCTAAATAGGTGTCATTCGGGATAAACTGCCCGTCCATCATTTTTTCCACAACGGGGTGTCTGCCGCCCTTAATTTCAATTACATCACCGTCATCCACAAGCGGCTTCACATAGCTTCTGTTCTGCGCCACCTCTGCGAGGGACTGCAGGCAGTCAATAACAGAAACGATATACGCACAATATTGAATCCGCTCCACCTCTGCCGCAACGGCATTGCGAATTTCGCAGAACATATCGTATTCCAGAGTGGTAATCTTATCCTCCGCGCCGAGAATCAGCTCCTCCAGCTCCTTTAATTCGGGTGTAATAAAACGCTCCGCATTGGCAAGCGTCTGCTTGCGGATATAGCCTTCCGGCACCAGCTCCAGATTGGATTTTGTGACCTCAATATAATAGCCGAACACCTTATTGTAGCGCACCTTGAGGTTTTTAATGCCCGTCTTTTCGCGCTCCTCCTCCTCAAGCTGATGAATCCATGTGGTGCCGTTTTCCTTCGCCTTGGTGTAGGTATCCAGCTCCTCATTGAAGCCCTCACGAATCATGCCGCCCTCGCGCACGGAAAACGGAGGGTCTTCGACGATGGACTGCGCAATCAGCGCATGGATATTCTCCAGCGTGTCCAGTCTGTCATGCAGAGTGGACAGATATGGACTCTTGCAGCGAGAAAGAATCTTCTTCAGCAACGGCAGATTTTCCACGGAATTTTTCAGCGCCGCCAAATCCCTTGCGTTTGCATTCTGATACACCACACGGGACATAATACGTTCAAAGTCATACATGGAATGGAGAATTTCCTTAATTTCCTCTCTGAGGAACAGGTCTTGGAACAGCTCCTCCACCCCATCCAGACGCTGATTGATTTCTTCTTTAGAAAGCAGGGGCTGCTCCACCCATTTGCGCAGAAGCCTTGCGCCCATCGCAGTCTGGGTTTTATCCAGCACGCTCAGAAGCGATCCTTTTTTGTTCTTCTCGCGCATGGTTTCCGTCAGCTCCAGATTTCTGCGGCTGGAAACATCCAACAGCATGAAATCCCCTGTTGTGTAATATTTCAGGGCGGAAATATGGCTCAAATCGTTTTTCTGCGTTTCATTCAGATACCACATCAGCGCACCCGAAGCCG
This sequence comes from Anaerotignum faecicola, assembly GCF_003865035.1. Lineage (NCBI taxonomy): Bacteria > Bacillati > Bacillota > Clostridia > Lachnospirales > Anaerotignaceae > Anaerotignum > Anaerotignum faecicola. The sequence goes on along the minus strand of NZ_BHVZ01000010.1, from coordinate 93,941 downwards.
AAACCGCCAGCAGCTTTTTCTGCAGACCGAAGCTTTCCAGTGTTTTCACCTTGAAATGCGCAAGCAGGGTATCCTTTGCGGTATTATATTCATACATGCGGCTGTCAATATCATTCAGATACAGGTGAAACCGTTCCTCGATTTCCTTCGCCAAAGGGGTGGAAAGAAATTCGCTGTTGCAGACAAGCTCCGCAGGGGAAAACCTTGCCGTTTCATCCAGAATTTTTGCCGCCGCCTGCACGCTGCGAAATTCCGTTGTCTGAAATTCGCCTGTTGTCACATCGCAGACCGCAATGCCATAGCCGTTTGCGCTGCTGAAAACGGAGAGAATATAGTTATTTTTTGTTTCATCCAGAACAGTGTTATCCACAACCGTCCCCGGAGTAATGACACGCACAACATCGCGCTTGACCAAGCCCTTTGCCGTCTTTGGGTCCTCCACCTGCTCGCAGATGGCAACCTTATAGCCACGTTCCACCAAACGGGCAATATATCCATCCGCAGAATGGAAAGGCACGCCGCACATAGGGGCTCGTTCCTCCTGCCCCCAATCCTTCCCCGTCAGGGTGATTTCCAGCTCCTTCGAGGCAATGACCGCATCCTCGAAAAACATCTCATAAAAATCCCCTAAACGAAAAAAAAGCAGACAATGCTTATATTGTTCTTTAATTTCAAAGTATTGCTGCATCATGGGTGTGATTTTCGCCATGGATGTTGTCCTCCTTCTCCTTTTTCTGCAAGCAAACCCGAATAAAGAACGGATTCTCTATTCGGGCTTTTCTTCCTTTATTTCTATTTGAATCAGTGGCAGCCGCCGCCGCAGGAGGAGCAGCAGCTGGGATCGCAGCCGCCGCCCTGTTCGGGTTCTTCGCCTGTCAGGGTTGCTGTGATGATGTTGAATACGGAATTTACGAAGTTATTGAAATTCTGTTCCGCAACGTACAAATCAGATGCCAGCTTATTGGTTCTGATTGCTTCGCCCTTTGCCTTCATCTGTTCATTGAAGGCTCTCTGCTCCTCTATGGAAATGCCGCCTGCATTCATCTTTGCTTCAAAATCATAATGCAGCTTTGTGTATTCCTCTACCAGCTTTGCAATTTCGGGGTCGCTTTCGTATGCAGCCTTTGCCGCTACCAGCGCTTCCACCTGAGGGGTTTTCTGCAATTCCTCACCCAATGCTCTTGCCATTTCAAAAATCGTTGCCATAATGCTTCACCTTACATCCTTTCGCCTATTAAATAAAATGTTTTGTTTTCTGTAATCTTCACAGGAACCATCTGCCCGATTAAGTCCTCCGTGCCCTTAAAATGCACCAGCATATTGTTATCGGCACGCCCTGTCAGAACAGTCTTATCCTGCTTGCTTGCTTCCTCTGCAAATACCGTCATCACCTTGCCCAGCTGCTCCTCATGCACCTCATGCACGATTGGGTTAAGAATATTGAGCATCCTGTCGAAGCGATCCTTAATGACATTCTCCGGCACCTGATTTTCCATAGTTGCCGCAGGGGTACCTGTCCGCTTGGAATAAATAAAGGTAAACGCGGTGCTGTAACGGGATTTGCGGATGACATCCAAGGTTTCTTGGAAATCCTCCTCCGTTTCCCCGGGGAAGCCCACGATGATATCCGTGCTCAGGGTGATATCCGGCATTGCCGCTCTTGCCTTGCGCACCAGCTCCATGTAGGATTCCTTTGTATAATGGCGGTTCATGCGGCGCAGAATTTCATCACTACCGCTCTGCACAGGCAGATGCAGATATTTACATACCTTATCACAATCCGCCATTGCCTGTATCAGCTCATCGGACAAATCCTTCGGGTGAGAGGTCATGAAACGAATCCGTTCAATCCCCTCCACCTCGTTCACCATCCGCAGAAGCTCTGCAAAGGAAACGGGTGTTTCCAGATTTTTGCCATAGGAGTTTACATTCTGCCCTAAAAGCATAACCTCCTTCACGCCGTCCGCCGCAAGCCTTCTTACCTCCGCGAGGATATCCTCAGGGGTACGGCTGCGCTCTCTGCCGCGCACATACGGCACGATGCAGTAGGAACAGAAGTTGTTGCAGCCAAACATAATATTGACCGATGCCTTATAGGGGAAATGCCGAATCGCAGGCAAATCCTCCACAACCTCACGCTGCTCCTGCCAGATATCATACACCGTTTCGCCGCTTTCCATGCGTGTTGCCACAAGCTCCGGCAGCTTGTAGAGATTAAATGTGCCGAAGACGATATCCACATGACGATATTTCTGCCGCAGGGTCTGCAAAACCGTTTCCTGCTGCATCATGCAGCCGCAAAGCGCAATCACCGCATCGGGATTTTTTGTTTCCTTATAGTGCTTCAGCCAGCCCAGCTTGCCGTATACCTTCTGCTCCGCGTTTTCGCGCACACAGCAGGTGTTGTAGATGATAAAATCGGCCTCTGTTTCCTCGTCTGTTCTGTCAAAGCCCATTTCGTCAAGCATCCCTTCCAGCTTTTCGGAATCATGCGCGTTCATCTGACAGCCCATCGCAAGGGAATAGAATTTTTTCTTTCTGCCGTTTTCTGCCGCAAAGGCATCATTTTCCGCACGAATGGCGCGGATATATTCCAGCTGTCTTGCCAGCTCTGTTTCGCCCGGCTTAACAGCAGTTCCAGCTTTCCTTTCCATTCTTTCTTCCTCTCGAAACTGAATTCTTATGAAAAGACAGTCTTTCACAAGTATATTTCAGTATAGCATACCTTCCCTGCTTTCTCAATGATTTTTCCCCAAAACTTGCAGAAAAGGCTTACGCAAAGGAAAGCACCTCAAGAGAGTTGCCATGCTCCTTTATCATTTGCATAAGATCCGTCGTTTTCAGATAAACCGATGCCGTATTGTCATTGGGATGCACCCCGATTTCCTCCTTTCCCAGAAAATCCTTGTCCAGAAAAACCTTTACGGCGCAGGCAGTATCATTCAAAATGCCCAAGGGTGTCACTGCCCCTTTTTTCAATCCAAGATATTTTTCCAGACGCTCCTCCGATGCAAAGGAAAGCCTTACGCCGCCAAGCTTCTCGCCCAGCTCCTTCAGATTCACCTGCTTATCGGCACGAATTACCACAAGAAAATGGCATTTGCCCTTCTGGTCTCGCAAAAAGAGATTTTTTGCCGTCTCCTCCATTTTTTCCAAGCCCAGCTCCTCCATCTCCTCAATGGTATAAACCGCTTTATGCTCCACCCAATGAAAGGGGATTCCTTTTTCCTTCAGAAATACCTTTACTTCTTCTTTTCCAAACATTTTCCTCTGCTCCCTTCCTGCCTCTTTCTTCTTTTCCTGCTTCTTTCTAAGGAAGATAGTATCATATTTTCTGCGAAAAATCAGCAGAAGCAACGGGGTTTTTCAAAGATATTCCCCATTGTTTACAAAACGTTCATATTTCAGCCACATCAGATTCATATTGACAGGGTATGATAAAGATGTCCTCAAGGAAGAGGATAATGAATAAACATAGTATACATACCCTCCCCTTTACAGAGAGCCACTTCCCCGGTGGCTCTTTTCCCTTTATATATGCCTTTTTATGCGCCTTTTTCGATTGTATTTTCCCCTCTGATTTGCTATACTTGAAAAAACAAATATAAAACTGATATACAAAAGAAAGAGGTGCAGTTTCTGTGAATGAGATTTTATCTGATGCAAAAAGGATACTCCACACTGCCATTCAGGCATCCCTTCCCGATGAAGCCGTAAAAAAGTTCATCGGCGGCAAGACCTTCGCTTTTGAAGGAAAGGTGATTGTCATTGCCATCGGCAAGGCGGCTTGGAACATGGCAAAGGCGGCGGCAGAAAATATCCCCCACAGGATTGATACAGGCATTGTTCTGACGAAATATGACCATGCGAAGGGCGAAATCCCCGGCTTTACCATCCTTGAAGCAGGGCATCCCCTTCCCGATGAAAATACGATTCTCGGCACACAGAAAATCATGGATGCCGTTTCCGGTTTAACTGAAAAGGATACGGTTTTCTTTCTGGTTTCAGGCGGCGGCTCTGCGCTTTTTGAATGTCCTGCCGGCAAGCTGACCCTTGCGGATTTTCTGGACATCACCGACCAGCTTTTGAAATGCGGCGCAGATATCGTGGAAATCAACACCATCCGCAAGCATCTTTCTGCCGTAAAGGGCGGCAAATTTGCAAAGCTTTGCGCCCCTGCACAGGTGTACTGCATTGCTCTGAGCGATATTCTGGGCGACCGCCCCGATTCCATTGCCTCCGGCCCTGCCTGCGCGGATGCGTCCACGGTGGCGGAAGCATTTGCCATCTCGGAAAAATACAAGCTCAAGCTGACAGAGGAAATGCAAAAGCAGCTTGCCATGGAAACGCCGAAAACGCTTGCCAACGTCACTATGGAAATCACAGGCAGCGTGACACAGCTTTGCGCCGATGCGGCAAGGGCGGCAGAGCAGCTTGGCTATGCTCCTCTGGTTCTGACGAATATGCTTGACTGCGAGGCAAGGGAGGCCGGCAGATTTCTTGCATCCATCGCAAAAACAATCCGGAAGGACGGTCTGCCCCTGCGCCCGCCCTGCGCCGTTCTCTGCGGCGGCGAAACCGTTGTGCATATCACCGGGAAGGGCAAGGGCGGCAGAAATCAGGAGCTTGCCCTTGCGGCGGCGGAGCGCATTGCCGGCATGGAAGGCATTGTGGTTGCTGCGGCAGGCTCTGACGGTACGGATGGGCCGACCGATGCCGCAGGCGGTATTGTGGACGGGAAAACCTGCGGTATCCTTGCGGAAAAGGGCATTTCCATTCCTGCGGTTCTTGCGGAAAATGATTCCAATGCCGCATTGGCGGCGGCAGATGCCCTGCTCATCACAGGGGCAACCGGCACAAACGTAAATGATATTTATCTTCTTCTATGCCAATAATAACTCAGCCGAAATTGGAATTTCAGCCTATTGAGACATAAAGCCTTCGTGGGGTACGACCCTGCGGAGGCTTTTGCTTTTTATTCGACACAACAGCTGCTTCTGAAAAAATACAAAACAATACAACTTTTCTTTCATCTGTCTTGTCACTTGTAAATAATTGTGCTATACTAAATTCCACTGCAAAAAAATTTATTTACAATACTTATTTACAAAACACAGTAGAATCGAGGAAAAGCATGAATATCAAAGATGAAATCAAAGCCTTAAAGGAACAGAAAAATGCAGTCATTCTGGCGCATTATTATGTAGCGGATGAAATTCAGGAAATCGCTGATTATGTCGGGGATTCCTTCGCGTTGAGCAAAACGGCGGCAACCCTGCCCAACCCTATCATCGTTTACTGCGGTGTCTCCTTCATGGGGGAAAGCGGCTGTCTGTTAAGCCCCGAAAAGAAGGTGCTGATGCCGGATGCAAGCGCGGACTGCCCCATGGCGCACATGGTAACAAAGGCAGAGGTTGACGCAGCAAGAGAAGCCTACGAGGATTTGGCGGTTGTCTGCTATATCAATTCAACAGCGGAAATCAAATCCTGGTCCGACGTAAGCGTGACTTCCGCCAACGCGGTACAGATTGTCCGCAACCTGCCCAATCAGAATATCCTCTTTATCCCCGATCAGAACCTCGGTCGCTTCATTGCAGAGCAGGTGCCTGAAAAAAACATCATTCTCGTCAATGGCTACTGTCCCATCCATCAGAATATCTCTCCTGCCGAGGTACAGGAGCTGAAGGACGCACACCCCAATGCAGAGGTTCTGGTGCATCCCGAATGTCCCGAAGCTGTGACAAGGCTGGCAGATTACATCGGCTCCACCACAGGCATCATCAAGCATGCGACCGAAAGCGAAAAGCAGGAATTTATCATCGGGACGGAAATCGGCGTGCTGTATGAGCTGAAAAAACGCAACCCCGACAAGACCTTCTATTTCCCGAAAACAGCACCCACCTGCAGGGACATGAAGCTGATTACATTGGAAAAGGTGCTGCATGTTTTGCAGACAGAGGAAAATCAGGCATCCGTAGACCGAGCACAGGCAGAAGCCGCAGGCAACACCCTGACACGCATGCTGGAGCTGAGCAAATAAGGAGGAGCATAAAATGGAAAAAGAGCTTACCTATAACACCGTCATCGTCGGCGCAGGAGTCAGCGGCTTATATGCCGCACTCAAGCTGCCCAAAGAGCAGAACATTCTTCTCATCTGCAAGGAGGATTTGCCCAGCTGCGATTCCATGCTTGCACAGGGCGGCATCTGCGTACAGAGGGATGAAACCGACTACGATTCCTTCTTCGAGGACACCCTCAAGGCAGGGCATTACGAAAATCGCAAGGAAAGCGTGGATATCATGATTCGCAACAGCAGAGCCGTGATCAATGACCTGCTTGCCCTCGGCGTAAGATTTGACAAGGAAGCGGACGGTAGTTTAAAATATACCAGAGAAGGTGCGCACGCAAAGCCCCGTATCTGCTTCCATAAGGACATCACAGGGAAGGAAATCACAGAAACGCTGCTCAGAAATGTGCAGGCACTGCCCAATGTCACCATTAAGGACTATACCGTTATGGAAGACCTTCTGGTGGAGGGAAACACCTGCCATGGCATCGTTGCAAAGGCAGAAAACGGCGATATCCTGCGGATTCATGCAGAAAACACAATTCTGGCAACGGGCGGCATCGGCGGTCTGTATGAACATTCTACAAACTTCCCTTCCCTGACGGGGGATGCACTCCGTCTGGCGGAAAAATACGGCGTGGAGCTGGAAAATATGGACTATGTGCAGATTCACCCCACCAGCCTTTACAGCGAAAAGCCCGGCAGACATTTTCTGATTTCCGAATCCGCCCGCGGCGAGGGTGCAATCCTGCTCAACAGCAAGGGCGAACGCTTTGTCAATGAGCTTCTGCCCAGAGACAAGGTTTCCGCCGCCATCCATGCGGAAATGGAAAAGGAAGGTACAAAGCATGTATGGCTTTCCTTTGCTCCCGTTCCTGCGGAGGATATTGAAAATCATTTCCCGAATATCTATAAAACCTGTCTGGAAGCAGGCTATGATATCAAAAAAGAGCCTGCGCCCGTTGTGCCGGCACAGCATTACTTTATGGGCGGCATCCATGTAGACCGTCATTCCAAAACAACCATGGAGCATCTCTACGCTGTCGGCGAAACCAGCTGCAACGGCGTACACGGCAAAAACAGACTGGCAAGCAACAGCCTTCTGGAAAGCCTTGTTTTCGCAGAAAAAGCAGCACAGCACATTGCAGGAAAGGAAGGATTAGAATGAACCCGATTACCATGCAAATTGTAGCAGATAAATATATCCGCATGGCTCTGGAGGAGGACATCAACAGCGAGGATGTTTCCACCAACGCAGTCATGCCGCGGTATCAGCTTGGCACAGTCGATTTAATCTGCAAGCAGGACGGCATCATTGCCGGTCTGGATGTGTTCGCAAGGGCGTTTCAGCTTCTGGATGAAAAAACAGAAATTGCCTTTCATGCCGCCGATGGGGATGCTGTGAAAAAGGGGCAGCTTCTGGCAACCGTGACGGGGGATATCCGTGTTCTGCTTTCCGCAGAACGCACCGCCCTCAATTATTTGCAGCGCATGAGTGGCATCGCAACCTATACGAATGCCGTTGCAAAGCTGCTTGCGGGTACAAAAACAACCCTTTTGGATACAAGAAAAACCACTCCCTGTATGAGAGTGTTTGAAAAATATGCCGTAACCGTCGGCGGTGGCTCGAATCACCGCTATAATCTTTCCGACGGCGTAATGCTGAAGGATAACCATATCGGCGCGGCAGGCGGCGTAAAGGAAGCCATTGCCGCAGCAAAGGCGTATGCTCCCTTCGTCCGCAAAATCGAGGTCGAAACGGAAACTCTGGATATGGTAAGAGAAGCAGTCGAAGCCGGCGCAGATATCATCATGCTGGATAACATGAGCCCTGCGGAAATGGCGGAGGCCATCCGCATCATTGACGGCAGAGCAGAAACCGAATGCTCCGGCAATATGACAATCGAAAATATCAAAACCATCACAGCGCTTGGGGTAGATTATGTATCCAGCGGTGCGCTGACCCATTCCGCACCTATTCTGGATATCAGCCTGAAAAATCTCCATGCGGTAGAATAAGCAGGAGTGATTGAAAAAATGACTGGCACAGAAAGACGAAAGAAATTATTAAATCTGATGAGGGAATCAAAAACACCTCTCTCCGGCGGTGCGCTCGGCTCTGCCACAGGGGTCAGCCGTCAGGTGATTGTGCAGGATATTGCTTTGCTTCGCACAGAGGGTCATTCCATTCTGGCAACGGCAAGGGGCTATCTTCTGGAAGAGCCTGCGGATACCATACGGCTGTTCAAGGTCTTCCATGATGCCGCGGCAACAGAGGAGGAACTGACGACCATTGTGGATTTAGGCGGCTGTGTCGTGGATGTCATGGTAAACCACAGAGTCTATGGGAAGGTTTCTGCTCCCCTGCAAATCAAAAACCGCAGAGATGTGCAGGCGTTTCTGAAAAATCTGGAAAGCGGCAAATCCACTCCCCTTTTAAATGTCACCTCAGGGTATCATTTTCACCATGTTTCCGCCGAAAGCGAGGAAATTCTGGATGAGATTGAGGATGCCCTGCGGCGCAAGCATTTCCTGACAGAGGTTTTCCCCTATGAGCAGGAGGAAATCCGAAAATAAGACGATTTTTGCCAAATTCTATAAAAAACAGGCTTTCCGATACGAAATTCCTTGAATTATGCAGAAAATAATGATAAAATATTTTGGTGAAATTTTAAGGAGGAGGGTTCCTAATGTCAGGACATTCTAAGTTTGCAAATATCAAACATAAAAAAGAAAAAAACGATGCAAAAAAAGGTAAAATCTTTACCATGCTGGGCAGAGAAATTCAGGTTGCGGTAAAGGCCGGCGGCCCCGACCCTGCCGTAAACGGTAAGCTGCGTGATGTTATCGCAAAATGCAAAGCCAACAACATGCCAAATGATACCATCGACAGAAGTATCAAAAAGGCTGCCGGCGGCGGTGAAGACGTAGAATACGAAAACGTAACCTACGAAGGCTATGGCCCCAACGGCGTAGCTGTTATTGTAGAAGTGCTGACAGATAACAGAAACCGTGCAGCAGCCAATGTTAGAAACGCCTTCACAAAGGGCGGCGGCAACATGGGCAACAGCGGCTGTGTATCCTTCATGTTCGATGAAAAGGGTCTGATTGTGATTGATAAGGAAGAAATCGATATGGATGAGGAAGAACTGATGATGGCTGCTCTGGATGCAGGCGCAGAGGACTTCGCCGCAGAGGAGGATAGCTACGAAATCACAACCGCACCCGATGATTTCTCCGCAGTGCGCGAAACACTGGAGGCAGCAGGTATCCCTATGGCAAGCGCCGAGGTAACCATGATTCCCCAGACCTATACGGAGCTGACAGACGAAGAGGATATCAAGAAGATGAATAAGCTTCTGGAAATGCTCGACGATGACGATGATGTTCAGAATACCTACCATAACTGGGATGAATAATTTATCACTATGAAATTCAGTAAAATCAACATTTTTCATCTTAATATTCACTTTTATACATCAATTTTTGTATGAAAATACAACCAACAATGACGTACAGAACCTCTTTAATTATGACGTGCAATAGCACTATAATTAAGGAGGTTTTTTCATGAAAAACGAGACTGCATTAAACGAGTATCTGTTTGATTTGAAACTGCGGAATTGCTCCCCAAGGACTGTGCGCTCTGCTAAAAATAATATGGCACTGTTCCTTTGTTGGCTAGAAACTGAATATAATTTGACTGCAATCGAGGATATCAAACGGGTTCATATCAAAGGCTATCTGCACTACAAACAAAGTCTAGGGCTAAAACCCACCTATATCAATAGTATTCTAAAAAATGTAAAAGCGTTTTTCAATTACATGGTAAGAGAAGAATATTTAAGCACTAGCCCCGCTTCTCAAATCAAATTACAGATAGAGGAAAAAGTTTTAATTCAAACCTTTACTGCCGCAGAAACCAAAAGAATGTTAAGTATATATGATACTTCTAACTTCTTGAATTCCAGAAATAGATGTATGATAACCATGCTGTTTGATACAGGTATTCGAAATTATGAACTTTGCAGCATTAAATGTGAAGATATTCGGGAACGAACCATTTTAATTCATGGGAAAGGCAGTAAACAAAGATTAGTTCCTATCTCTCCTCTCCTGCGTAAAGCTATGTTGAAATATGAAATCAAGCGAGAAAATTATATTCGTGAAAGATGGAACTATGAAACAGATTACTATTTCTTAAGCCAAAAAGGAAGAAGGCTTACTCCCGAAACGGTTGAAAGAGTTGTGAAGGATTGCGGCATTGCTGCTCATGTTGATGAAAAAATCAGATGTAGCCCACATACCTGTAGACATACCTTTGCACAAATGTGTCTAAAAAACGGTTTAGATGTTTACATCGTATCAAGATTGTTGGGACACGAAAATATTTCTATTACAAAACGTTATCTGCAATCTATAGAAGATAGTGCGATTATTGATATGGCTATTACATCCAGTCCTTTGATGAAATTATAAAACACTCTGGTGTGTAAATGAATTAGCCTAACAGTCAGCAAACAAAAAAAGGGGGGAGGAAAGTTTTTTGTCCCCCCTTTTTCATTATTGTTTATTCTGCTTCATTTCTGCTTTATACTTATAATATGTATTTCTTGCAAGACCTGTCAGCTTCATAACATCCAAATCTTTCAAAGTACCGTTAAAGTCTCTGGAATGTTCAAAAATAACCTTTTTTGCTTCTATGCTCTTTTTCGTTGTCAGCTTTGTACCCTGCTTCTGTCCTATCTGCTTTCCGCGCAACCTTGCTGTTTCTATCCCTTCCGCAGTCCTCCTGTGCAAATCCTGCACTTCCTTCTCAGATTGTTCAAATGCTATTTTTATTTGTTCCTTTGCAAGTGCCATCAGATATTTGCTTACCCCTTCAAGAATGAAGTCAACATTTGTCCCCGTCTTTTTCAAATCGGCATCGGATAAAGCCTTTTTAAAAGTATCTGTATTGATGTGTGGCTCTTTCAAAAATACTAATGATATACCCTTGCGGTATAATTCATCATAGGCTTCAAACCCTTCTGCTGCGTTCCTGCTCATTCTGGATACGCTATCAAAGATAATCGTATCTCCTGTTGTAACATGAGAATACAGTTTGTTCCATTTTTTTCTATCAATCGTTGTACCTGTGTATTCTTCTTCAATAATAATTGCATCGGGGTATGCTTTTTTAATATTTCTTATCTGCCGCTCTATGCTCTGCTTCTTCGTAGAGATTCTACAATAACCATAAATCTTATTCATAGTGCAACCGCCCTTCATATTAAATTTGACGTTCGTTAGAATTGATACTTAAAATATATACCATTTTTCATGAATTGTCAATAACTTTTAATACTTTTTAAGACAAGGTTAGATTTAATACTACTCTTTATGATTGTGCTGCGCTCATTCAAGATAACAGGATAACAATAAAAATTACTTTTTGAAAAGGGTACCATTTTTGTTGTTTTCCTATATACAAAACAACAAGTTTGGTACCCCTAAAAAACACATCACATAATGATACTATACCTTTTTCCGCCTTTTGGTTCTCTCCCATCAACAATAGTGTATCCGTTTTCTTCAAGCATACATTCTATTGTTTTCCAGCCGCAACGTCTACCGTTTTCAACAATATTAAATAGTTTGCAAAGTTCTTCCTTCTGTTCTCTATATAATTTTTCTCCGCAGTATTCGTGTGGTAAACAAATTTCGTTTTCCGCTTCATACGATTTTAGATATAGTGTGCGAATATCACTTCTTATTCTCCCTCTAGCCTGCACTTGTACATCCTTTTCTATATCGTCAACAATCACATAATCGACTTGGGAATGAATGTTAATACCTCTCTCTGAACTCTTGTTTATCACAAGCACGTTTAAATCATTTGGTATCTGCTGTTTCGTCAAAACATAGTTTCGCAATCCTAACTGCTCTTTGGTCATTGGTTCCGCTTCGTTCTTTTTACTCCAGATACCGTTGCAAGTAATTCCTCTACCATTCAAAAAAGTGATAATCTCCTTCATTTTTTTTATTCTTGGCGTATAGATTAAACCTCGCTGCGTTGGGTCTAACTGCGTGAGTATCGTGTTGATGTGGGTATATTTTATCGTTTCGTCTTGCTGATAAGATATTGGTTCGCCATGCAACGGCACAAGATGAAAACAATTAGGATAATGGCTATAATAGTCAAAAATTTTCTGCGGTGTAGCGTCTATAGCTATAATGTAGGTGTGTTCGTTTAAATATCTATCGTGTAGATATTTTAGTGCTTCATCATGCAAATTGACATCATCAACTTCCTGCCGTATCTTAGAAAAATTCACGCAATTCGATAGTTCATCACAGAGAAAAATATCTACCATGTCGAATGCATCTTGATTTTCAGCACAACACTTTCCAAATAAAGCGTAATTCATTGTTTCTGGTTGTTCGTCATGTTCGTATTGTTTCCCTTCTTTGAAGCTGTTTCGTAAACTCTCTCTGTTATTCACTGTGTCAGTTAAGTAAAGCGTCGTGCATCTTCTAAAGTGTTCTTGTAGCTTACGAATAGCAAAGGTTGTCTTGCCGCTGCCGCATGGTGCTTCGATAATATTTATTTTTCCTGTCTTTAAATCGTCAATATTTATAACGTCTTGTAAGTATTTTTCCAAAGTATGTCCCTCCGATTTTATCTCTAATTATAGTATTCAGTGACAGCCGCTTGCAAATCTGTGTTATTATTATAAATCCAAACCATTTTTTTTGCATCAAATTTATCCATTCTCTGTGCAAACGGCTTGAATCCTTTGCTTTGCAAGAAAATATTTAAGTAAAGTTTACGGCATACATAAGCATTGTTCATTTTTTGTTACCTCCGTTTCGATTTGAAATATAACAATGCCGTATCGCACAAATTGCTTAAATACGGCATTTGTTGACTTGAATCAATTCATATTTGTATAGTATGGATTAAGCACTTACCTACAACAAACCCCATAACATAAAGCTTCTTTGCAGATTGTTTGAAACAATGGCGTATCGATACGTTATCGAGAATAAAGCATGAAAACACGATATTTTACATACTTCACGTTCAGCTTAGAGGTTATCACTTTAGGGGTAAACCCTTTAAGCCTTTTAACAATCATTCACACCTTTTAAACCCGTCCCAAATCTTCAACGGTGTTTCTTCTATACTTGCCTTCAAACTCGATAAATTAGAAAAGTATGATAGTGGGTCTGTAAGCAATGCCTTAATCTTTGTTGTCTGTGTCCTTTTTATACTTTCTTCCCTCGTAACCTTATATTCTTCAAGAGGATATATTGTGAATATATAAGGACTATCTTCTGTTTTCCTCAGTTGAATATTCATATCATCATAGACCGCTTCTACCATTTCTTCAAAGGTCATCCAAGGATAAATCTTTTGACACACTTTTCTTGCTGTGTATACCGAATCAAAGTATGTCAATAGTTCGTTTCCCTGTTTTAAGTCAATTTTTCCTGTACGCAACTCTGTATAAACTCTGTCATATACTGCTGCTTCTTTTTCTGTAAAAGGCTCTGCACGCATACCACGTTGCATAATATCAAATAATGGTTCTGTTAGAATATTTCCAAAATTTTTCTTGTCTTGCTGCTCAAATGATGAATCTTTCGCACACGTTATAATACCATTACACCCGACTTGCACCCCTGTCTCTACCATATTTGTATCTTTCAACAATGAAATTCTATGAGGACAAACAACATAATCAATCTTACCGCTTCGCATTATATCGTCATTCTCCAAAACTCTACCTAGTGCATGAATTGTTTCATTTTCTTCTAAGTTTTCTCTAAGTGCAATACAATGATTATTCAGATATTGCCTGTACCATTTTACCGTTTCCAATGCGTCATATTCCAGTTGGTGATATTTATCGTATGATACAGTAATTCGACCGATAGAACGAAGGTATTTTCTATCACCCTCTGCATCTTCTGTCAGCTTATATCTTGCTGCGATATAGTCAGCAAGTCTATTCCATGCTTTAGCCACCTTTTCACTGCGTACACTGCCATTTGTCACGCACGAAAAGCCATATACCGTTATCTCTCTACGAATGATTTCATCAAAGAGGTATTCAATCATATCTGGCTCAAGAAACGATTCTCCACCTGTGAGAATAAAATCATACATACCTGCTATGTTATCTAAACATTCATCTATCACTTGCTTGCTGATTGTCAAATCTTGTGCTTCTCCACGCATACAATGTAGACATTTCATATTACATTTTCGTGTTATCTCAAAACAAAAACTTTTAAATATTACTTTACTTTTCATTCAATCACTCCTATGTTTTTTAATAGCACTGTGGAGGATAACACACCCCCACAATGACTGTTTTTTATTATTCTTCTTCTGGTTCTTTCTTCAATGGTCTTGCAGTAACTTTTTTATCGTCTTGCTGCACAGTATATGCTAAACGTCCATCTTCAATATGTTTCTGCAAAGCCTGTATAAACTTATCACCGAAAAAATACAATGGTAAGCTATCATGTGCAGCAATCTTTTTCTCAAGGCTGCCAATGTGCGACACATCCCTGTGTACCGACTTTGGAAGAATCTGCAAGTTTTCACTTCTGTTTGCCTTGAATGGTTCATCTTCTGCAAATGTGCTTTCGGGTAAAATGTGATGTACCTCTAAAGGTTCGCCTGCAACTTCTGCGTATCCGTCAAACTCGTTTTTGCAGAAATATTTTGCAACCAGTCTATGTAAGCGTGGCTCTCTCTGCTTTCCCTTGTACTGCGTCACATAAGACCAGTCATGCTGCTTTCTCTCTGTACCACTCTTTGTATAGTTCACTCTAATCTGCTTCAATGGTTCATTCTTGTAATAGACAGAAAACAATCTACCGTAGTTGCTGATAAACCAGTAAGGAGGTTCTGTTATACCATTACATTGTTTAAAAATTTCATCTTCCTGTGGTATGAAATTATAGGTATACTGCCTTAAATCATCAAATTTTTTCTTGTAGAAACTTTTAGTTCTTTCATTCATGTAAAAATCATCCTTTCTTAAAAATACACATTAAATAAATCCCCATTTTACGGGCTTTGTTGGGGTCACTTTTCCAATGAAATTTTGTTTTTATTGTAAATATGAAACCTGACACCTTCGACCACCCCCAAACTGGGGTAGGTCGAAACAACAGCCTACAAACGCCCTTACCATTCTTTAAAAATGGTTACACTATGTTATTCTCTGTTTGATTTGCGTTTTTAGTAAAAATGAAAATCGACACATCTTTAAAAAAGATTTTTTTATTTGTCATTATCCCTTATAAAAAAATAGGGTATATAAGCCTGTAAGCCGTTTTTATTTTCAAGTCGATAAATAAGTCAACCAAAAATATAACGCTTAAATCTGGGGCATATACCCTATTATTTCCCTAGTAATAATGCTGTCTAAGGAACAAAATATTTTTTAAACTGTCATTTCTTCATAAATTCCCTTTAATCTTTCAATAATAGTTGGGTCAGAGAAATTCATATCATATTTATCAATTAGTTTTTTTAACTCAAGTTTTAAACCAGAATGAAAAACTTGCACGAAAATACCGTTTTCATACGGAATTATTTTACAAACTTCCTTAGGAAACATTCCTAACTCTTTCCGAACCTCAGCTGGGATAACAAGCCTTCCAAGTTCGTCTATTACTCTGGTTATACCTGTTGTAGTATCGTTGCTGTGAAAAAATCCATTTGTTTTCATGTTCTGCACTCTCCCTTTCCTTTTATTGCAGTCTTAATCTGTCACCGCCACATTCAAAAAACTGCGTGTAGCGGAAACACTCTTGATAGCATCCAAAGTCTAATACAACAATATATCTTGACAGTACCGCTACCGTTCCGCTGCGTTTCTCACGCTGAATATATGTATAATCTTTTAGAAGAGAGTATTTTGATACGGTAACGGCTGCACCAATCTTTAACTCCTGCTTCAATCTGCCTACTGGCATCTCTGGTACTTCTAATGCTTTTTTAATTCCTGCCATACTTCCAACACTCCTTATACATTTGAGATATAATATATAACTTTTTGATTATGAATTTCAAAAGCATTATATCATAACTATTTGGTTATATCAATACTATAATCGAATTTATTATAACTTTTTAGTTATTTCCATGAGTAATAAAAAACACAAGAAAAATTCTTGTGCATTTCGCGTTCAGTATAAATTATTAAATCTTCGTTCCGTCTTTAAATTGAAAAAATGAAATGTATTCACATCCTAAATATGTTGCCATTTCTTCTAGTTCTTCCTTTGTAAATCTGCCTACCCGTAGCCTTTTAGAAAGATTTGGTTGTGAAGTTCCCATTCTGGCTGCTAATTCTGTCAAACTAATTCCAGCCATAGCACAGGCAACCTTAACTTTTTGTTGTAGTGTTATGATAATCACCTCCGCAATCAAAAAATAACGATTCTATATGTGATTATATACGAAATCGTTATGAATATCAATATGCTATAACAGGGATATCATTCTTTAATTGTCAAGGTTGGCAACCTCTGATGAATGGAATCCACAGACAAATTACTGCTTCGTACACCACCATATATCTACGGCAATTCACAGACAGCTTACTGCTTCGTGCAACAATAGATACACTTGTTATACAAGAAGGTATCTGTAATTAAAACTGTATGACACCCTTGACGAAACACAAAGCGGAAAGTTTCTTTCAACGTCCGCAAGGGTTGATGTGAAAATCATTTACCATGAAAGGCATTGTCCCCTATTAGAAAAGCACATGAAAGTGACACGTTGAAATATATCTTTCAAAAAATTGAAGCACCCAAGACAAGCTCAAGTGATAGCTTCGGTAAGCATCTATAAAAACACACTTGTCCATTAGCCACAGCTGTAGTATAAGTGCTTCTCTTGTATTCGTCAAGTATTTTTTATTGTACATGCAAATTTATGCTAACTTTGAAAATTCAAAAGGGACAAATTGTCCAATTAGAAATATTACTGTTCCCAGCTTTTTCTGTTCCTGCTTTAGAATCTGTTCGTTAACAGTAAGCTGACGTTGCAGATAATCTAACTTCTGTTTTTCTGCTTCTGTTAGGTCATTTCTACCATATAGTTCGTTATACTCATCCTTTAGCCCTTTAACCTTTTCTGTCAGGTCATCAACAATTTCCTGCTGTTCTTCTGTGGTGACATTCAGTTTGTCGAATATCCACATAGCACCTTTGATGGCTACCATGACTAAAAGCATAGCACCCATGTTGATAACTGCACTTTTTACGGCTTCACCGAATTCCTGACTGGCAGTACCTGCTGCACCAACCGTCTTGTTAAAATCTTCTATGCTGCCAGATGTCTGTTGCATATGTTTGGCAGCTTCTACGGCTCTGGCATCTACTTCACCAATGCCTTTTGCCAATTTCCCGATATTCAATTTGCCCATTAAGTCTTTTTCGCTTGCAGAGCGAATAGCTTGAATAAATCTTTCAGTTCCTTGTCCAACGGTAGGATTTCCTTCACCCGTAGTGCGAAGCATATCAAATAAAGGGATACTTAATTTCCCATTTTTATCACTGTTTACAACGCTTATATTGAATGATATACTTAAATAGAAATACTTGGAATATTTTTACACAAACGGGGGAGATATTATGTCAGAAAATAGAAATACTGGATTTTACTATTGCATTGACTGTAAGCACATTGGTAGGTTAACAGACATGTACTTTGACAAATGTGAAAAATGTATATCTGATAACTGCATAATTTTTCATAACAAAATCAATATACCTTTATACGAAATAGATATGTTAAAACAAGTATCAAGAGATAAAAAATTTCTGCAATCTATGGTTGACTTGCAAGAAAATGACATTATTGAATATCAACTGAAAATCAATCAAATTGAACAACAAATCAGTCTTCAAAAATCCCAATCCAACCAACCACGTTGTCCCAAATGCGGCTCTACGGCAATCTCCACAGGGGCAAGGGGAGTAAACTATCTGTGGGGTTTTATTGGTGCAAGTAAAACTGTAAATAGATGTTCTAATTGCGGTTATACTTGGAAACCTAAAAGGTGATGGGGAGGGATAAAAAATACCTTGAATTAAGGTATTTTTTTGTTTCAATAAATTATGAGTGAATAAACATCTCTACCTGTTTCTCTTTTACCCTATGTATTTTACTATATAAAAATGCAATAAAAAATAAAAAATATAGTCTTTTCTTGACATTCAGTGATGATTTTTGTACAATTTCAGTGATGATATATGTTCAATGTATTTGCTGTTGCATGTCATAATTGAAGAAAAAATTTAGGTTCTGAAAAAGCTCTGAAACCATTGATTTATCAAGGTTTTCTGGATATCAAGAAGATGAATAAGCTTCTGGAAATGCTCGACGATGACGATGATGTTCAGAATACCTACCATAACTGGGATGAATAATTTTTTCTGATAATAATAAAACCTCTTTCCCTTAGCATTTTCATACGCTTTGAGGAAAGAGGTTTTTTATTTCCTTATTTCTTTTTTATTCCTGCCATGCAATGCTGCTGCCGGCACTGCCCTTTTTCACGATAATCTTCTTATCAATGCTTTCCTTCAGTTCGGAAACATGGGAAATAATTCCCACCAGACGATTCCCATAAGAAAGCCTTTGCAGCACCTGCACCGCCTGCTCCCTTGACTGCTCATCCAGAGAGCCGAAGCCCTCATCAATGAACATCGCATCCACACGGACACCGCCTGCGTGCGCCTGAATCACATCGGAAAGCCCCAATGCCAAGGAAAGCGAAGCCTTAAACGCTTCCCCACCCGAAAGTGAACGCACCGAGCGGCTTTTGCCCGTATAATGGTCCAACACCTCCAGCTCCAAGCCCGCCTGCGAGCGTTTATTCATCGCCTTCTCTGCGTGCAGCAAAAGATATCTGCCCTCTGTCATATCCTGCAAACGCAGATTTGCCGCCTGCAAAATCCTTCGGAAATAAACCCCCTGCACAAATTGTTCAAAGGCGATTTTCTCCTTACCGGGCAATTCCCCGTTGGCAGTGCGAGAAAGCTCCCGAATCGGGAGATACGCCGCCGCAGCGTGCATCCTCTCCTGCCATTCCTTCCTTGCATTTTGCAGGAAATTTGCCAGAACAGCAGCCTGTTTTCTTGTTTCATCTGCCATCTGCTTTTTCGCCGCGCGTTCCGTCAAAAGCGTTTTTCGCTCCTCCTCCAAAGCGGAAACATCCTTCCGCTCCTTTTTCGCACAGCTCTCCGCAAGCATTTCTGCCAGTTGCTTCTGCTTTTCCAAAGCTGCGAAAAACTGTCTGTTTTCTTCCTCCGCACACTCCAATACCGTGCGCTCTGTGAGATATGCTTCATATTCTGTCTGATTTGCAAAGCTCTTTTCCCGCAAAACGGCAAAAAATTCTGCTTCCGCTCCCTGCTCCGTCTTTGCGGCGGCTTGGCTCTCCTGCTCTGCCTGCTTGCGCAGGGCAAGAAAACGCTCCTTTTTCTCTCGTGTCTGCTGCAAAGTCTCCTGCAAGTCGAATTCCTTTTTCTCCGCAAGAGAAATTTCCTTCTGCAAAGCGGCGCATTTCTCTGTCAGCACTGCGGCAGTCAAATTTCCAAGTTGCGCCTGCAACAGGCTATATTCGCCCTGCTTCTGCCGCAAAGCGGTGTTCGTTTCCTCCGCCCTTTTCTGCAATGCTGCCAAGGCGGCTTGGCTTTTCGCAATGCGTTCCTGCAAGCCTTCCTTTTCGGGGCGCAGGGCTTCTGCTTCGTCTATCCTCCTTTGCTTCTCTGCCAGCAGTGCTATTTCCTGCTTGAATGCGACTTCTGCCGTTTCCTTTTCCGCATAAAGCCCCTCCGCAGCTGTCCCCAGCCTTTCACAGCCTGTGCGGAACGCTTCCTGCGCCAGGAGCAGCTTTTCCCCTGCAACCTTCGCCTGCTCGGATGCCCTTCGCAGAGCCGCGCCTGCCGTTTCCTCCTGCGCCTTTTTCTCCTGCCATTCCGCCTGCGTAATGGCATTTTCCGTCAGCGCCGCCTTATGGGGATGGTGCGTTGCGCCGCAGACAGGGCAAGCCATCCCCTCCGTGAGGTTTTCCGCTAGAAAGCCTGCCTGTTCGCGCAGATAAAGCGTTTCCGCCTGCGTTGCCGCTGCCTTCGCCGCCTGCCATGCCTCCTCCGACGCGAGGTATTTCTTCTGCATGCCCTGCAAATCCCTTTCCTTTTTGGAGATATCTGTTTTCTGTTGCAGAAGTGTTTCGATGCTTTCGATAAATTCTTTTTTTCGGGTAATCGTCTGCTCCTGTGCTTTCTTCTCCAACAGCAGCTTTTCCTGCATAAAAAGCATCGCCTGCCATTCCTGCTGTGCCGTTTCCTGCGCCGTGAGCCGTTCCTGCAACGCCTGCATCTCGGCTTCTGCCGCGCTTTTCTCCGCAGCAAGCCGCTCTGTCTCCTGCTTTGTTTTTTCCCTCTGCCAAACCCGTTCTTCGTCTGCCTTCAATCTGCGCAAAAGACTTCGTTTTTCCTCAAGCTGTGGCTTTTCTGCATCCAGAAGCAGCCTTTCCGCCTGTAAACGGGCAAGTATTTCCTCCGCTTGCTTCTCCTTTTCCGCGTTTTCGATGGCACCTCTCTGCCGGTTTACCCGCATTTTTTCCGCCGTTTTCCAAGCCTGCTCCAAGGGGAAAACAAAATCAAGCGCATCTCGCTGCTTTCTCAGCCTTGCCGTTTCTGCCTGTTTTTCGGGCAGAAGTGCCGCCTGCGTTTCCAAAAGCCGCCGTGCTGCCGCCGCCTTCGCAAAAAGCTGCTCCGTTTCCGCGCCTTCGCTGATGGCATGCTCCAGCTCGCTAAGACGTTTTTGCTGTGTTGTCAGGGCTTCGTCTGTTTCCTGTAGGCTCCGCTCCATTTCCTGCAAGCGTTTTTCCTGCACGGAAAGCAGCTCCTCCCCGTCGAAAAGTGCTTCCTTTTTCAAGGCTTCCCCCGTCATTTCGCTGAAATGTCTCAACAGCTGCTTTTCGCTGTCCTCCAAGGCAATGCGTTTTTCTCGCTCCGCATCCTTCAGCCGTTTCTGAAAGGCGGCATAGAGGTCGGTATGGAACACCCTGCGGAAAATATTGCCGCGCTCTGTGCTGTCCGCATAAAGCAGCTTCAGAAATTCCCCCTGCGCAATCATGGAAATCTGCTTGAACTGCTTTGCATCCACGCCCAAAATCGTTTCAATCTCGTTTTTCACAGGCGTAAATCCGGTCGCAAGTGTTGCCCGCTCCGCGCCCGATTCCTGATACAACGCCGCATCCGCACTCTCCGCCGTCATGCCCTCGCCGCGCAGCTTGGGTCGCTGATACGCAGGGTTGCGCACCACGCGGTACTGTCTGCCCTGATGGGAAAACGTCAGCGACACAAAGCTTTTGGTCTGCGGCTTCGCAAAATCGCTCCGCATACTGTCCACGCCACGGTTCGAGCCGCTCGCCTCACCGAACAGCGCAAAGCAGATGGCATCAAAGAGCGTAGTTTTCCCTGCGCCTGTGTCGCCGCTGATGAGAAAAAGCCCCTGCTTTCCCAGCCGTTCAAAGGAAATCTCCGTTTGCTCCGCAAAGGGGCCAATGGCGGAAATCGTCAATTCTAATGGTTTCATGCCTTCTCCTCCGTTCCCTTCCAGATGCACTCCAATAGCTTTTTCTGCGTTTCATCCAGTTCCTTTTCGTTCTGCCTTTCAAAAAAGCGCGCAAACAATTCCTCCGGGCGGGCAGTCTCTGTATCCAAAAGCACCTCATCGGAAAACGAAGCTGCCTGCTGTTCAAATTCCAGCGTCATTAAATTCGGGTAAATGCGCCGCAGCTGTCCCACAGGGTCAAGCAGGGCTTCGCTGTTCGTCAGGATGCAGCGGATATAATCCTCCGAGCCGCCCGTTTCCCTTCCTGCCGCAAGGATTTCCTCCAACGGGCCCTTGATTTCCCGAAACTGCCGCTTTGTTTCCAGTGGGATAAAATCCAGAGAAACCACACCTTTTTCCTTGAGTTCAACAACCGTAATGCCCTTTTTCCTGCGGATTTCCGAAAAGGAATATGGCATGGGAGAGCCGGCATAGCGCACCGTTTCCCTTCCCAACTTCTGCGGATTGTGCAGATGCCCCAGTGCAACATAATCAAAATCAAAAAACAGCCCTGCATCAATTTCATCCACGCCGCCCAAGGAAAGCGTTTCGGAATCACTGCGCTCCGCCGCCCCTCTCCACGTCACAAACTGATGCACCAGAATCACGTTTCGCTTGGAAAAATCAATCTTCTCTCGTTCCAACAAAAGCTTTGCCGCCGCCGCATAGGAAGAAGCCTCCTCCTCGCGCAGCAGGGCGTTCACATGCGCCGGCTTGAAAAATGGAAGCAGCCAGATTTCCACCGTACCATATTCATCCGTTTCCGTAACATGCGCCAATCCCTCGCCAATGCTGCCGCTGATATGGATGCTTTCCCTGCCGAAAATTTCCTTGCCGAATTCCAGACGCTGTGCGGAATCATGGTTGCCTGCAATCAGATAGGTATGCAGTCCTCGTTTGGATACTTCCGTCAGAAAATCATCCAACAGCTTCACCGCCTCTGTCGGCGGCACAGGCTTATCGTAAATATCACCGCTGATGAGCAGTGCCTGCGGCTGTTCCTCGTCTATGCTCCGCAGAATTTCCAAAAGCAGCTCCCTCTGCTCCTCCAGCATGGAAAATTCATATATCCGCTTGCCTAAATGCAAATCACTGATATGAAATAGCTTCATAGTTCCTCCCGCATCCTTCCTAATAAAAAACGGTATCACAGAAAACCCCTTTCGGAATCAGAGCCATGTCATACCGTGTTTCTTTTATTTAAAATGCCTTTGCGACCTCTGCCGCCTTCTCCTTTGCCTGCTCCATCAGCTCCACAACAGGCCATGCGCCGATATCCAGCCCCTCCGCGGCAACGCAGTCGAATTTTGCAATGCCGAAGAACGCCGCCATCTGCTCCAAGTAGCGTGCGCCCTGCTCCATGGGGGAATCCGTATAAATACCGCCCCTTGCCGTCAGGAAAACCATGTGGTCTGCCTTACAAAGCCCATGCAGCCCTGTTTCATCCGAATGAAAGGTAATGCCGTCCACACAGAGGTTTTCGATATACACCTTCAAAAGCGCAGGAAAGCTTAAATCCCAGAAGGGCGCGGCAATCACGATTTTATCCGCCGCCGCAAACCGGTGCGCATAGCGGAAACGAGGATGGTCGAATTTTCCCTCCGCCAGAAGGGCTTCTCTCTGCAAAAAGAACCCATCGGAAAAATAAGATAAATTTTCATCCATCAGGCACAGCCGCTCAATTTCATACGCACCCGTTTCCTCTAATTTTTGGATAAAATACTCCGCCAGCTCCTTGGAGCGGGAAGCCTCCCTGCGGATGCAACAATCCACAAACAATACCTTTTTCATGCTTCTTCCCCCTTTTGCACAGAAATTCTTTTTTCGGTATATTTTTTCCAGTATAGCATACTTTCCGCGTTTCTTCAAAGGGGCTGTCCCTCCTAAAGCCTCGACAAATATTTCTCACAGCCCTTTGCGGAACAGACCTTCTTTCTTATCTTACTTTATCCGCCTTCCGAAAGCAACAAACGCTCCGTGGAGTGGTTTTCCCCATCAAAAAAGCTCTCCAAATCTCGTTGGAGAGCTTCGTCTTTCTTATGGATTTACGCACGGGGATGCGTTTTTGCGTATACATTTTTCAGCTTCTGATTCGTCAGCTTCGTATAAATCTGCGTGGTGGAAATATCGGAATGACCCAGCATTTCCTGCACAGAGCGCAAGTCCGCACCGTTTTCGATTAAGTGCGCCGCAAAGGAATGCCGCAGAATATGCGGTGTGATATCCTCCTCGATGCCCGCTCGCCTTGCATAGGATTTGATAATCTTCCAGAAGCCCTGTCTGGTCATGGGTCTGCCGTTGCAGTTGACAAACAGCGCCTCCTCCTCCGGAACGGAAATCATGTGCTCCCGCACCCGTTCCATATACTTATGCAGAGATGCCTTCGCCTGTGCGCCGATGGGAATGATACGGCTTTTTGCTTCGCTGCCGCAATGGATATATTCCAAGGGCAGATTCAAATCCGAAACCTTCAGAGAAATCAGCTCAGTCACGCGAATGCCGGTCGCATAAAGCAGCTCCAGCATGGCTTTATCGCGCACCTCCTTATCCTCTTCCCCTCTCGGCTGCTCCAAAAGCAGCTCCACCTTTTCCAGAGAAAGAATCTCAGGGGCTTTTTTCTCCACCTTCGGCAGCTCTATATCCGCCGCAGGGTTTTCCGTCACCATGCCCTTCTTCTGCAAAAACTGGTAAAAAGAACGAATGGACGCAATATTTCTGGAAACCGTTGCCCCTGCCTTTTTCTGCTTTTGCAGCTCATAGACATACGCCATCACATTCGTGCGATTCACCTTTGCGGCATCCGAAACTCCCGCCTCCTGCATAAAGCGGCAGAACCCCTTTAAATCTCTGCTGTAGGAGAGAACAGTATTTTCCGGTGATTTTTTTTCATTCCGTAAATATGCGGTAAAATCAGCAATACATTGTTCCATTTCAACAATCCCCTTCGTCTTTAGTTCTTTAAATTATACTTATTTTTCCATGGCTTGTCGATATGATTTGCTGAAAAATGTTAATTTTGTGAACTTTTTGTGAACAATTTGCAAAATTTCACATGAATTTTTTACAAAACAACGTTTATTTTTTTCGATAAGAAGCCCTCACAGCAGTAAAAGCATCCGTTCCACCCCAGAAGCCGCCGCAAGCAGCAGCACAGACCCCCCAAAGAGAATGCAATATTCCAGCTGCTTTCGCCGTTTTTCTCGCTTCAGCGTCCGCTTGCCGCCCTCCTCCTGCCAGGAAAGCAGATAATACACACAGGCGGACATCATCAGGATATAGCAGGGAATCAGCAGAAGATTCTGCGGCAGAAACGCAGTCGCGGAAAGAAGCACCCCCTTCATGCCATACGCCGCCATCATCATGGCAGAGGTGAAGCCGACACAGACGCTCCGAAACAGGAACGCCGCCCCCGCAAAGAAAAGCCCCAGCTGCATCCATCCCCCTAACCAGATGATGATATCATATTTCAGATATTTCCAGAAAATTGCCGCAAAGCTGATTTCGTCTCCATCTGCCAGCGCCTGCTGCAAAAATGCAGAAAGCTGCCCCTGCTGCCCCTGCGGCAGAAGATTCGCCAGAAGCGCGCCGCCTGCCGTCCCCAATAAAAAAGAAAGGCAGACAATGCCTATAATTCGTTGCAGCTGTTTGTCTGTCCTTCGTTTCTGCCTTTTCATTGCCATCCCCCCTGATACAAGGTATGGCTCGTCTGTTTTAATTATGCGTTTTTTCTTGCCTGCCATGCAAAAAGCGCCGCAATGGTCTTTCCGTCCTTGATTTCGCCCTTATGAATCATTGCAATGGCTTCCTCCAAAGTATATTTTTCAATCTCCACAAATTCATCCGCATCCAGCTTCTGTGTGCCTGCGGTCAGCTCTGTGGCGAAGAAAAGCTGAATTTTTTCCGTACAGAAGCCGACAGAGGGATACAGCTCGCAGAGAAATTCCGCTCTGCCTGCCCTTTTGCCCGTTTCCTCCTCCAGCTCGCGCAGCACGGCTGCTTCGCCGCTTTCGCCCTCCTCTATCACACCGGCAGGGATTTCCAGCAGCATTTCCCGAAACGGATGCCGATACTGGCGGACAAACAGAAGCCTCCCATCCGTATCCACCGCAAGCACGCCTGCGGCGTTTTTCTTGCGGATTACGGTTTCGCGATAGGCCTCACTGCCATCCGGCATCCGCAGCTTATCGACCGTAATCGTCACAATCTTCCCTTCATAGGTTTTCCTGCTTTCCAAAACCTCATAGCTCATTGGCTCGCTTCCTTTCTCCTGAAAAAGGCGGCACTCCCTTTATCGTTCAGATATAAGATGCACCGCCTGCGTTTTCTTATTTCAATTCCTTTACCATTTCTTCGATTCTGTCCATGCCTTTTTTAATCAGCTCCATGCTCGTTGCATAGGAAAGGCGGATATAATCGGGCATGCCGAAATCGGCACAGGGCACAACCGCCACATACTTCTTTTCCAGAAGAATGGATGCGAAATCCGCCGCCGATTCGATTTTCTGCCCCTCGTATGCCTTGCCGTACAGTCCGGAAACATCCACAAACAGATAGAAGGCACCTTCGGGCTTGAGTGCGGAAATGCCGGGGATGGCTTCCTCTCTTTCATAAATGTAATCTCTGCGTTTTTTAAATTCCACGCACATTTCTGCCACACAATCCTGCGGACCATTCAGCGCAACCACCGTTGCCGCCTGTGCGATGGAGTTGGGGTTAGAAGCCATGTGGGACTGCAGGGATGCCATCAGCTTTGCAATCGGCAAGGGTGCCGCCGCATAGCCGATTCTCCAGCCTGTCATAGCGTAGCTTTTGGAAACACCGTTGATGACAATGGTTCTGTCATAAATATCCTGCCCAAGGGATGCAATGCTGATGTGCTGCTTATCATCCTCGTAAATCAGCTTTTCGTAAATTTCATCGGAAACCACCAGAATATCATGGCTGACCGCAAATTCTGCCACCATTTCCAGATCTGCTCTGCTCATCACCTGCCCTGTGGGGTTGGAGGGTGTTGTCAGCACAACTGCCTTTGTTTTTGCAGAATAGGCATTTTCCAGTTCCTCCTTGGTCATCATGAAGCCGTTTTCCTTTTTCGTATGAATAATCACAGGCACACCGCCGGCAATACGCACCATTTCCGCATAGCTTAACCAGAAGGGCGCAGGAATAATCACCTCGTCCCCCTCATGCAGGATTGCCATGAAGGTATTCATCAGGGAATGCTTTGCGCCGTTGCTGATTACCACCTGTGCCGGTTCGTATTCCAGACCATTATCCCGTTTCAGCTTATCGCAAACCGCCTGTCTCAGCTCCGGTGTCCCTGCCGCAGGGGTATAGCGTGTCTGCCCGTTCTGAATGGCATCAATGCCTGCCTGCGCGATGTGTGCAGGGGTATCAAAATCGGGTTCCCCTGCGCCGAAGGAAACCACATCCACCCCCGCTGCCTTCATTTCAGCCGCACGGGAGGAAATTGCCATTGTTGTAGAAGGTTTGATGCTCATTGCTTTTTTCGATAATTCCATTTTCTTCACCTCATTATTTTCTTTTGTACTCATGCCTGCCGTCTGCCAAGGAAAATACGCACCCCGAAGATGCCCATTGCCGCAAGGCAGACAACCATGAATTTGAGATACATCATCGGTCTCACCTCATCGCTGAACTGAATCCCGATGTCATTGCCAAAGCGAACCGTTGCCTGATAGGCAATCGCGCCATCGTTTACGGAATAGGTGATGCTGTCACCCGTTATGGTGTCGTTCCTCTCCGCATAAACAATATTTTCCGCAGGCTCCTCTCCCTGCACGCCGGTATAAAATTCCAGCTCCTTATATTTATCAAAAAACATGCTGCGTCCATAGGTTGCACATGCCCGTTTGCCGTCTGCCGTCTGCATGGCAAAGGTAATGCTGTTGCCATAGGTTTCGGAAATTACCTCACCCTCGCCGCTGACACTGCGCGCGGCTGCCTCCTTGCGGAATACGCCCTCCAGCTCATCCGGCTGATAGGGATGCCGCCCGATGCCATTGAACAGCAGAAAGCCTGCCAATGCAACAACCACCATCGTCAAAACGCCTTTCAGCACTGCTTTTTTCGTATCCATCCCAACCGCCCCTTTTCTGTTTTTCTCAAAAATACTCTTTCTAGTTTCTTATTTTATAATGATATGGCAAGAATTACAATGAAAATTTGTGAATTTCGACCGAAAAAAAGAACGAATTGTCATACAACAAGCTTCGTTCCTTTTTTCTTCTTATTTATTTTCAGCTAATTTTTTTCGATTTTCCTTTTTCCTTAATGCGAAAATATTCCGACAGGGCGGCAATGAACTGCCCATTCGTCGGCTTTTCAGTCGGCAGATAGCCTGCTACCTCAAAATAAACCTGCGGCCCGTTCTTCTTCCATACGCTTTCGATTGCGTGGCGAATGGCTCTTTCCACCTTGCTTGCGGTTGTTTTATACTGCTTGGCAATATCGGGATACAGCCCCTTCGTAATGCCGACCAGCACATCCTGATTTTCCACTGCCATCATCACCGCTTTGCGAATAAAGTGGTACCCCTTTATGCTGGCAGAGATTCCCATGCGACTGAGCAGAATGGAAATTTCGCTTTCCAGCTCCTCGAAAGGATTTTCCCTCCGCTCCGCTGCTTTCGGTTTTGCTGCTTCCTTTGTTGGCGTTTCCTGCTTCAGCATCTGATGGATGCGCTCCAGCAGAAGCTCCCCCTGAATCGGCTTCGCCATATAATACTCCGCACCAAGGCTGATTGCCTGCCGCACCAGCTTATCGCTGTCAATCGCGGAAATAAAAATGCAGATACACGGAAGTCCCCTCTTTTTGATGTTTTCCAGAACCCATAAGCCATCTCGCTCCCCCAATAGGATATCTGTCAGAAGCACAGCAGGCTTTTTCTGTATCACCAAATCCAGCAGGGCCACACCGTTGTCCGCCATGCCTACCACTGTCATATCCCCCCTTCTTTCCAGACAGCGCTTCAAGCGTTGCAGATAAAATCCGTCTCGATCCGCCAATACCACTTTTGTTCTTTCCTTTTCTTTCATAAAATACACCCCAATTCTTACTTTGCTGCTCCTTCTCCAAAAGAGAAGGAGGAAGATGCCCCTCTTCCGTTTTTTATTATAAGATAATTTATCTGATTTTGCTACAGATTCCGAACGAAATACACAATTTTCAAACTGAAAATGACGCAAAATAAATTGTTTTGGCAAAAATACAATCTTATCTTTATTTGCTATCCGCACTTTTCCACAAAAAAACAATATTTTTTCTATTATTTTTGTTCTTTATTTCGGTTGTTTTTCACAAAAAAACCTCATACCGCAGAACAGACTCCACGGATATGAGGTTTAAAAATCGAATTATGTAATTTTTTGTCTGAATTGATTGCAGAAAATCAGAATTTCTTTCTTGTCAGAAAATCAGGAATCTTGATTTCGGATTCATAATCATAATCCAAATCTGCGAATCTTCTTGCGGCAGGACGTGCGTCCTCCTGTGCGGGTTCTTCGGAAGCCTCCTCTGTTTCCGCAGCATGCTCCTCTTCTCTTTCTGCTCTTTCTGCTCTTTCGCCTCTTGCAGCAATGGTTTCCGCAAAGGAACGTCTGGCAGGTGCTTCTGTGTGCGCTTCATCCTCCAGACCTGTTGCGATAACCGTAACCACAACCTCGTCATTCAGCTCTTCATTCAATGTAGTACCGAAGATGATTTCTGCTTCGGGGTCAATAGCTTCTCTAATCAGCTCTGCTGCTTCCTCTGTTTCCATCAGACCAAGGTTCATGTCACCGCTGAAGTTAATCAGGATATGCTTTGCACCCTCGATGGTTGTTTCCAAGAGAGGGCTCTGGATTGCCATTTTCGCAGCAACCTCAGCCTTATTTTCACCGCTTGCGCGACCGATGCCCATGTGTGCAATGCCTCTGTTTGCCATGATAGTTCTGACATCAGCAAAGTCCAGATTGATAACGCCGGGCTTGGAAATCAGATCGGCAATACCCTGTACCCCCTGCAGCAGAATTTCATCCGCCTTGCGGAAGGCCTCTGTCAGGGTTGTTTTCTTATCAATAATGGAAAGCAGTCTCTGGTTGGGGATGATAACCAGCGTATCTACGTTCTTTTTCAGCTCTGCAATGCCCTTTTCCGCATTGCCCATTCTTTTCTTGCCTTCAAAATTGAAGGGCTTTGTCACAACGCCGACCGTCAGGATGCCCAGCTCCTTGGAAATGGACGCAATGCGGGGAGCCGCACCTGTGCCTGTGCCGCCGCCCATGCCTGCGGTAATGAACACCATATCGGAACCACGCAGTGCCTGCGCGATATCATCCTGTGTTTCATCCACGGAGCGCTGACCGATTTCAGGGTTGCCGCCTGCGCCCAAACCCTTTGTCAGCTTTTCGCCAATCTGGATTTTCGTTGCGGATTTGGATTTAGACAGAGCCTGTCCGTCTGTATTGATGGAAATGAATTCCACCCCATCCAAGCCGTCTTCAATCATTCTATCTACTGCGTTGTTGCCGCCGCCGCCAACACCGATTACTTTAATCTGCGCCATATTACTCATAGGGATATCTAATTCGAGCATGCTATAATCTCCTCCTAGGTTGTTCTGAAAATTTATCAACTTATATTATACACGAAAGAAAAGCCGATTGCCATAGCAAAAACAAGTTTTCCTGCGAATTTTTGCTTTTTTTTAAACGCCTTTTTCCGTTTTTGTCAGTTATATTCTATCATAGTATCTTTTCTCTTTTTATTCAAGCAGAAAATAACAAATTCAGCAAAAAATATTTCAGTGCCGTTTTCTTTTTTCTCCGTCCCATCAGGTCAGGTATTGGAAGGTAACATTCGCCTTGGGGTTGTCCAATCCGCTGAGGTCTAAAATCCCTCTGTCCTCCTTGGGAATCTTTTTTACAATCTGCTGCATATACTGAATTTTCATATCACCGTTCGTCATATTCCCCAGATGAATCTGCACCTGATTCACATAGGCATAAATATCCTTCGGCTTGGAAACATCAATTTCCACAACCTCATCCAGAAGCTCATATTTTTCCATCAGCTGCGAAATTTCCAGAATCACCGCAAGCGCATCCGTATTCTGCACGGGAAGGATTTCCCCCTCCGTAAAGCTGTCAAATTTCAGTCCCTTGACCAGCGGCAGTGCATCCCTACAGCTGCCCGCCACCTCAAGCACACGCCCTTCCTCGTCTATGTAGAGGTACGACCCCATATAGGGCACATACCCTCTCGCCTTTCTTTCCTTTATCGTTATCCTCATGGTATGGGGCAGCTTGGCGGAAAGCTTCGCAGAGGCGATATACGGGCTTTTCTCAAGCGTTTTTTCCGCTCTGCCTTTGCTGAACAGAAGCAGATTATCCCCCTTGGAAAGACCGATTTTTTCGCAAAGCGCAGATGTCGTAAACTGGCTTGCGCCATTCACCTCTATCTTTTTCACCGAAAACAGTGGCGAAAACAGCACGCATGCAGCCACAACCACCACAAGCACCAGCGCAATCACGATTTTCTGGTCAAGCCCCTTTTTCTGCGGCTTTTTCTGATAGTAGCCGATTTCCTCCATCAGGTCAATATCAAGCATTTCCTGTGGTTTTTTCTGTTGTTTGTTCTTCCGATGAAACATATCGTATCCTTTCTGTTCTATCAGCCCTGCTCTGTCAGACGAATCTCGCCGCCCAAAAGCGAAAGCGCAGTCTCTATTTTTTCATAGCCACGCTCCACAAATTCCGCGCCATGCACAAGGCTTTCGCCCTCCGCCGCAAGTGCCGCGCACAAAAGCGCCGCCCCACAGCGCAAATCCTTGGCAAAAACCTCCGCACCAAAGAGCCGCTCCACGCCGAAAACCGAAGCCCTTCTCCCCGCAATGCGGATATCGGCTCCCATGCGGCAAAGCCCCTCTGCCTGCGAAAAACGGGCTTCAAACACTGTTTCACTAATCATACAATGTCCTTTCGCCAATGTCAATAAAGCCATCAGCAAAGGCTGCATATCCGTCGGGAAGGCAGGAAACGGCCCCGTTATAATCGAAAAATCCGACAGCAGCCGCCTTGGCGGACGCATCCACAGGAGACCTCCCTCCTCCCAGAAAAGCCGACAGCCCGTCATCCGCAGGGCTTCCGAAACCGCGCCAAGCTGCTCTCGCTCCAGTCCCTTCAAGCATAGCTCTCCCCCTGTCATGGCGGCGGCACAGAGAAACGTACCGCCCTCGATACGGTCGGCAGGAATCGTGAAAACCGCCCCATGCAGCCGCTTCACCCCCTCAATCAGAAGGCTGCCCGTTCCCTCGCCGTAAATTTCCGCCCCCATGGCACGCAGAAACCGCACCAGAGCTACAATCTCCGGCTCTCTCGCGGCGTTATGCAGCACCGTTACCCCCTCCGCACACACCGCCAGAAGCAGAATGTTTTCCGTTGCGCCTACGCTCGGAAACGGCAAATCAATCCGACACCCCTGTAGCCGTTCCGCCCTGCAATCAAGAATCTCGTTTTCCTCCGCAATGGAAACGCCCATCCTGCGAAAGGCGGCAAGGTGCAAATCTATCGGGCGTTTGCCAATCGCACAGCCACCGGGATACGCAATCCTGCCCGCACCGCTTCTGCCAAGCATTGCCCCCAGAAAGAGGATGGAGGAACGCATTTTCCGCACCGTTTCGCCGCAAAGCGCGGTCACCTGCATCTCGCGGCTGTCTATCACCGCCGTCCGCCCCGTCAGCGTAACAGAGCAGCCAAGCTCCCGCAGAATTTCCAGCGTCTGCGATACATCCCGAATCTGCGGCAGATTTTCCAGAACCACCTCATCCGCCGCAAGCACGCACGCCGCCAGAATGGGCAAAGCGGCATTCTTGCTCCCCCGCACCGCAAATTCTCCCTCTATCCGCTTCCCGCCCCGCACCAGATATGTCCCCATGGCGTTCCCTCCAAAAATTCCTTTACCTTCATGCTATCGGCAGAGAGCCCATTCGGTGCGTGTTTTATATTTACAAAAAAGAGAAAAACAGCTAAAATCAAGAGGAAACGATACTTTTGGACAAAAAGGAGTGCTTCAGATGGAATTAAAAAGAAATATCCTTGATATAAAGGGCATAAGGGTGGGACAGGCGGAAAATCCGACTGCGAAAACAGGTGTAAGCGTTGTGCTTGCAGAGACCGGCGCGATTTGTGGCGTGGATGTGCGCGGCGCAGGCCCCGGCACGAGAGAAACCGACCTTTTAAACCCCATCAATACCGTGGAGAAGGTGCATGCCGTTGTGCTTTCGGGCGGCTCTGCCTTCGGCTTGGAGGCGGCAAGCGGTGTCATGAACTGGCTTGAAAAAAGGGGCATCGGCTTTGATGTCGGCGTAACAAGCGTACCCATCGTCCCCTCTGCGGTGCTGTTTGATTTGGAATATGGGGATGCCTTCGTTCGCCCCGATAAGGAAATGGGCATGCAGGCATGCGAAAACGCCTCCGATTCTGTCCTTCTGGAAGGTGATTACGGCGCAGGCTGCGGCGCAACGGTCGGCAAGCTGCGCGGCATGGCGCATTGCACAAACAGCGGCATCGGCTCATGGAGCGAGGAAACGCCAAACGGGATTCACGTGGCAGCGCTGATTGCGGTCAATGCCATCGGGGATGTTTACGAAAACGGCAGCATCATCGCAGGCACAAGGGCAGATGACGGCAGCTTTACCTCTACAGAGGAGGGCTTTTTGCAGATGGCATCCAATTTTTCCATCAGCGGCAAAAACACCACCATCGGCGTAGTCGCAACCAATGTGAAGCTGACAAAGGCACAGGCAACAAAGGTGGCAGGCATGGCGCATGACGGACTGGCACGCTGCATCCGCCCGATTCATACCTCCCTTGACGGAGATACGATTTTCTGCCTTTCCACAGGCGAGCTGGAATTCCCCGAAAACCCCGTAGATACGGTCGGTATCCTTGCCGCAAGGGTAGCGGAGCAGGCAATTATCCGCGCGGTGAAGGCAGCAAAATAATTTTTCGGAAAATATCGATTTTCTGTTTTCCGATTCCCTTCGCTATGGTACAATAAAATATCATAGTAAATATCATACAGAACAGTTACATGGTTATCAGCATTAGGAGGTACTTATGAAGCAGGACATGATTTTGATTCTGGATCTGGGCAGTGAGGAAAATCCCAAGATTGCCCGCGAGATTCGTGCATTAGGAGTTTATACGGAAATTCATCCCCACGATATTACCGCAGAGGAGCTGGCAAAGCTGCCCGGCGTAAAGGGGATTATCTTAAACGGCGGCGTGAACCGCGTGGTGGATGGCGTGGAAATTGATGCATCCGAGGCGGTTTACAACGCAGGCCTTCCTATTTTAAAGGCAGACCATAAAGGCGGCGCGGCTTTCCCTGCGGATGATGCAGAAAGAGAAACAGTTCTGAAGCATTTCGTATTCGATACCTGCAAGGCAGAAGCCAACTGGAACATGGAAAACTTCATTGCCGACCAGATTGAACTCATCAAGCGTCAGGTTGGCGATAAAAAGGTTCTGCTGGCGCTCTCCGGCGGCGTGGATTCCTCTGTTGTTGCGGCGCTTTTGATTCGTGCCATCGGCAAGCAGCTGACCTGCGTGCATGTAAACCACGGTCTGCTGCGCAAGGGCGAGCCCGAACAGGTGGTTCAGGTGTTCCGCGATGAAATGGATGCAAACCTGATTTATGTAGATGCCGTTGACCGCTTCCTGGATAAGCTGGCAGGCGTTGCCGACCCCGAACAGAAGCGTAAAATCATCGGCGCGGAATTTATTCGCGTATTCGAGGAGGAAGCAAGAAAGCTGGAAGGCATTGAATTCCTCGGTCAGGGAACGATTTACCCCGATATCATCGAATCCGGCACAAAAACCGTAAAGGTAATCAAATCTCACCATAACGTCGGCGGTCTGCCTGAGGATTTGGATTTTGCACTGGTAGAGCCTCTGAAAATGCTGTTTAAGGACGAGGTGCGTGCCTGCGGCAAGGCTCTGGGTCTGCCCGACAGCATGGTTTACAGACAGCCCTTCCCCGGTCCCGGTCTGGGCGTGCGCTGTCTGGGTGCCATCACAAGAGACAGATTGGAGGCTGTGCGCGAATCCGATGCCATCCTGCGTGAGGAATTTGCAAAGAACGGTCTGGAGGGCAAGGTTTGGCAGTATTTCACCGCTATCCCCGATTTGAAATCCGTTGGCGTGAAGGATAATAAGCGCGTGGATGAATGGTGCGCCATCATCCGTGCCGTAAATACAATCGATGCTATGACCGCAACCGTAGAAAATGTACCCTTTGAGCTGCTGCAGCATATCACCGACCGTATCACACATGAGGTTAAGGGCATAAATCGCGTGCTGTTCGATTTGACACCCAAGCCCACCGGTACGATTGAGTTTGAATAAATCGAGTTGCTTAAAAAAGCCAGTGTTTATGCGGGTTTCAGCGATTTCGATTAGTCTTTTGATAACAAATTGATAACAGTCATAGCAAGTGCCATTATTCTTGTTATCCAGTGGTTTATGGGTAACGGAACAATTAACAGGTGGCTTGCAGACTAAAGTTCGGAGCTTGGCTCTGAACAAATTCCATATTATAAACTAAGCCCTTAGCTGTGGTTAATAACCATAGTTAAGGGCTTTTTTGTCGTTGCCAAAGCATCTGTAGGGAGCTGCCAGTGGCAGGTCCTGTAGGTGCTTATTTATCTTTCAAGTGGTCTTTGAATGCTTCCACGAGAGCGTCACTTAATTCCTGTGATGGAACTTTTGCCCAACGCTGTGTGGTGTCGAACTCTGGATAATGGTAACGCCAGTTATCGTATTCTTCTCTGTTGATTTCTTCGGAAGATAGCTTGTCTGCCTGTTCTTTCCAAGCATACAGCATTTTGAGGAGTTCATATGCTTCTCTGCCTTTGTCCTTGTTGACCTTTAAGCATACCTCTCCGTCTGCTTCACTGACAGTAAGACCGTAAATATCTTCAAGGGTAAACAGAGTGTGCATAAGACCGATATAGCTGTCTATGTCAGGAACATCAAGAGCCTGTGGAGAAACATCAAGCACCTGTGCCAATGCATTTGTAAGGTCTGCTTTCGGTTTGCGTGTACCAGTTTCGTACTGTGCCAAACGCACATCAGCACTCTTTTCTGGAAAACCGATTGCTGTACCGAGATACTTTTGTGTCATACCACGCATTAGTCTGAAAAAATGTATTCTTTCGCTGATAGCCATAATGATACGCTCCTTTTATATTTAGTGAAATAAGTATAGCAGAAATGTTTAGTGGAAGTCAAGAAAAACCGAAACAAAAATGTTTAATATTTTCTTTGCAACCACTTGACAATAGCAAATATGTTTAGTAAAATAAATTACGAATTAAACAAATATGCTTAATGCGACAACTGAATGACCGTCCGAAAAGCCAAACCGCCAAGACCTCGTCGGAGCAAGTTCCGTATCGTTCGCTTGTGTGCAAGCACAAAAGCTCATTCGCTGCACTGCTCCTCCTCTTCCCCAAAAGTCTCCGACTTTTCGGGAACCCCTATACGAGCGAGCGCCTGATGTACTGCGGTGCATTGGGACAGCACAGCGCCTGCCGACAAGCAGGAGTGCCTGTTGGAACTTTAACACGGAGAAAGCGGCAAGCAAAAAATTATTTTAAGAAAGGAAGAAAAAGGATATGGAAAACAGATTTATCCGAGCCGAAGATGTGGCTCAGGAACTAAACGTATCAAAACCTTATGCATATAAACTCATCAGACAATTAAATGAGGAATTGAAAGCAAAGGGCTTTATTACGATTGCAGGGCGTGTAAATCGCCAGTATTTTTACGAAAGGCTCTACGGAGCAGGAAAGGGGGAAATGTAAATGCCGGTATTTAAGAATGAAGATAACGGTACTTGGTATGTGATGGCAAGGTATGTGAACTGGAAAGGGGAACGCAAGCAGAAATGCAAGCGTGGCTTTGCTACCAAACGAGAAGCACAGGAATGGGAAAGAATGTTCAAATTGCAGACTTCTTCAGACCTTGATATGAGTTTTGAAGCCTTTACGGAGCTTTATATCAATGATGTGAAGAACCGTTTGAAGGAAAACACGTGGCTTACCAAAGAGCATATCATACGCACAAAGATACTTCCGTATTTCGGGAAACTGAAAATCAGCGAGATTTCCACAAAGGAGATTATTACTTGGCAGAATGAAATGCTTGCCTATCGTGATGAGAAGAAAAAGCCTTATTCACAGACGTATCTGAAAACGCTGCACAATCAGTTGTCCGCCATTTTCAATCACGCTGTCCGCTACTATGAACTGCGTTCCAATCCTGCGGCAAAGGTGGGAAATATGGGACGTGAGGAACACAAGGAAATGCTGTTCTGGACAAAGGAAGAATACAAGAAATTCTCTTTTGAGATGATGGACAAGCCTGTTTCCTTTTATGCGTTTGAAATGCTTTACTGGTGCGGTATCCGAGAGGGCGAGCTGTTAGCTTTGACTCCGGCAGATTTCAACTTTGATAAGGAAACAGTCACAATCAATAAATCCTATCAGCGTTTGAAAGGGCAGGATGTGATTACTTCTCCGAAAACGAAAAAGAGCAACCGCACGATTAAAATGCCGAAGTTTCTGTGTGAGGAAATGAAAGAATATCTCGGTATGCTTTACGGATTGAAGAAGAAAGACCGTATCTTTACGGTGACGAAAAGCTATCTTCATCACGAGATGGACAGAGGGGCAAAGGCGGCAGGCGTGAAGCGTATCCGCATTCACGATCTCCGTCACAGCCACATTTCACTCTTGATTGATATGGGCTTTTCTGCGGTGGCGATTGCTGACCGAGTTGGTCACGAAAGTATTGATATTACTTATCAGTACGCACACCTCTTTCCGTCAAAGCAGATTGAGATGGCAGAAAAATTAGATGATTTAGGGAAAGGAGATTTTGAAAATGTCAGCTAAGAACAGAGATAACAAAAATCGTTGGAGGAATATCACAGTAGGGTTTCGAGTATCGCCCGAAGAAAACGAACTCATTAACAGAGCTGTAGCTCTATCAGGATTGCCAAAACAGGAGTATTGTTACCGCCGTTGCTTAAATCAGGATGTGGTGGTACAGGGCAATCCGAGAGTGTATAAGGCGTTGAAAACGGAATTTGCCACAGTCCTTGCGGAACTGAAAAGGATTGAAGCAGGAAAAGGTGTGGATGATGAACTGCTGAGTGTAATAGAACTGATTTCCATTATTCTCGGCGGTTTGAAAGGAGAGGATGCGAATGGAGAATAAAAAAGAAATGACTATTCCAAATGTATCTGCGGCAACAGATGCGGAACAGTCACTTTCCAAATGTACTGACAATAGTATAGTCAATCAGGATACGGATTTCAAGGGGTACGAGCAATCTTTTGAAGAAATGCAAAGGGAAATACTCAGACAGTTAGACCCTTCCTATCTGAAAACAGTATCAATGACAACGCTGTATGATACGGTGTTTGAGGTTCAGACACCACTTATCGACGGTCTGCTCCAAAGGGGAACTTACCTTTTCGTAGGTTCCCCGAAAGTGGGAAAGAGCTTTATGATGGCACAGCTTGCCTATCATATCAGCACAGGCACACCGCTTTGGGAGTATAAGGTGCGTAAGGCAACGGTGCTTTATTTTGCCCTTGAAGATGATTACCCACGTTTGCAGAAGCGATTGTTTCAGATGTTCGGTGCAAAGGAGACAGGCAATCTGTATTTCGCAACGGAATGTAAAACGGTCAATGGCGGACTGGAAGAACAGATAAGAGGGTTTATGAGGGAACACCCAGACACAGGCTTGATTATCATAGACACCTTAAAGCGTGTGCGTGAAGCAGGCGGAGCAGATTACAGCTACGCAAGTGATTATGATGTTGTGGCAAGGCTGAAAGCGTTGGCAGACAGTTACAAGGTTTCAATGCTTATTGTTCATCATACACGCAAACAAAAATCGGAAGATATATTCGATATGATTTCAGGCACGAATGGTCTGATGGGTGCGGCAGACGGTGCATTTGTTCTCAGTAAGGACAAGCGTGCTTCCAACAATGCCACACTTGATGTTGCTGGCAGAGACCAGCAGGATATGAAAATCCATCTTGTAAGGGACAGCGAGCGATTGGTGTGGAACTTTGCAAAATCGGAAACGGAGATGTGGAAAGAACCGCCCGAACCTCTGCTTGAGAAGATAGCGGATACGCTCTTTTCGGAAAGTGACAGATGGGAAGGAACTGCTTCGGAACTTTGCGAAAGGCTTGCGGTGGATATAAAGCCGAATGTACTTTCTTTAAGGCTCAGTATCAACGCAAGCAGGCTGTTTCGTGATTACGGTATCCGTTATCAGAACAGCCGCACACACGACGGAAGAAAGGTTTCACTTTGGAAAGAAACCGAGCAGACGGCGTGACAAACGGTGTCAAAGGTGTCAATGTTTTTGAGAGCAGCACGCTGTGAAAAACATTGTCACCATCGTCACACTTTGACACCGGATAAAGTTTAGGGGAGTGTGCAGAGAGTGCCTTTTCAAAGGCGGCTCTTTGGTCTCGCCTGCTGGCTCGGTCGGTTCGCAGGCGTGTGTGCCACCGGCACACGCTCACCCCTCGGAGAGCCTTCGGAGAACGCAAAACCTGTTTACAGGTCGCATTTTTGATGGGTGTACCCGTCAAAAGTGCTTTTGCGTTACTTTTGACAAAAGTAACAAAACCTGAGAATGTTGAAATTTACAGATGGGAGATGAAAAAATGCAGAGAACGATAAGTGCAATGGTCGGTAAAGGCTCGGTCAATCACAATAGCCGAAAGTTCCGAGCAGAAAATGTAGACGGAACTCGTACTCATCTCAATATCGACTACTGCAATGAAAATATAAAGACAGTTTATCACGAATTGTTTGATGAAGCATTGGAAAGATACAATGCCAAGCAGATAAGGTCAGACCGAAAGATAAAAGATTATTATGAAAAAATCCGAAGTTCCAAGCAGGAAAAACCGTTCCACGAAATCATTTTACAGGTGGGCGGTAAGGGAAATATGAACGCCGATACGGAAAACGGAGAACTGGCAAAGCAGATTTTAGATGAATACTATCAGGGTTTTCAGGAGCGAAATCCACAGCTTCGGGTGTTCTCGGCTCATCTGCATATGGATGAAGCTACACCA
Organism: Anaerotignum faecicola; assembly: GCF_003865035.1. Taxonomy (NCBI): domain Bacteria; kingdom Bacillati; phylum Bacillota; class Clostridia; order Lachnospirales; family Anaerotignaceae; genus Anaerotignum; species Anaerotignum faecicola. Next base: position 54,047 of record NZ_BHVZ01000010.1, on the reverse strand, counting down.
CATCTGCACATAGATTTTGTACCTTTTACCACAGGCAGCAAGCGTGGACTTGATACAAGAGTGTCACTAAAGCAGGCTCTTGCAACGCAAGGTTTTAAGGGCGGCAGTCGTGGCGATACGGAGTGGTCGCAATGGATACAGTCCGAAAAAGAACAGCTTGCGGCGGTGATGGAACGTTATGGGATTGAGTGGGAACATTTAGGCACACACGAAAAACATCTTTCTGTTTTGGATTATAAAAAGCAGGAAAGAGAAAAAGAAGTGGCGGCATTAGGTGCGAAAATCGAGCAGAAACAGATTGAATTTGATGTGTTGTCGGAACGAGTATTGAACTATGATAAGGCAAAAGACGAGCTGTCAAATCTTGAAATAGAGCTTGATACTGCACCGAAATATCAGTTGCCAGAACCAGAGAAATTTATGACTGCAAAGGCATATAAAACCAAAATGGCAGAGCCGGTTGTAAGGAAATTGAAGCAACTTGTCAAAACGGTGCTTGCCCGCTGCTTTGAGGGGTGGGACAACTATCATAGGCTGAATACAGCGAATGCACAGTTATACCGCACCAATCAGCGTTTGGAGAAAGTCAATGAAAGATTGACCGAAGAAAACAAAATCCTAAAAGCAGAAAATAAAGATTACAGCCTGCTCCGTAAGGTTTTTGGTCGCAAACAGATAGATGATTTGTTGGAGCAGGCAAGAACAGTTAAAGGTCGCAAGCGTGATAATACACGATCACGATAGACAAAAATCACAGGAGGAAAAGGAAAATGACAAAGACAATTTTTGAAGAAATGGGCGGAACTTATAGACAGGTGGGTGATTATTTATTGCCGAACATCACAGTACCAGCCGAAGAAGAAATAGAGCCGATTGGTTTATGGGGGAAACGACATGCAAGGCATTTAAAGGAACACTATAAAGTGTTATATATGAACCTGCTGACAAGCGGAAAGCTGCATAGTTATCTTGCAGAAGTCGATAAGCAAGCAGAGGATATGTTTCTTCGACTGGTAAAGGAATATGCCGACAGACAAGATGTGACGGAACAATTAAAGAAAGATAATCCCTACGAATGGATTGGAAGAATGAATAATATTCAGGCTTGTGTGAGGGAAGTTGTAGGAACGGAGTTGATTTACACATAAGCGTTTTACGGTATGGTGCTCCTGCGTTTGCTGGAGTGCTGTGGTTGTGGTTGTAAAGAGGTTGTGAAAGATTGAATTTCGTAATGGTTGGATGTATAATTAGGAAGTGAAAATTTTAATTTGCACTTCCATAAGGTGAAATGTATTGACACAAAAAATACAGTATGATAGTATTGCCATTAGAAGAAAGAAAGGCACATTTTGTGTAAGGTGAGGAAATGATTAATAGATAATTTGATTTAAGTAAGACACATATAGTTATTGAGCCTGTAGAGAATAGGTTTGTTTTGTGTACGCTTAAGTTGGATTATCGCAAGAGGCATTTCCTTTGTTTTCCTTTTGGAAAAGAAATAAGGGTCTATTTAGCGAGTCTATTTTTGCGTATGCAAAAAAGACTCGTTTTTGTGTGTTCAAAATAATAATTGGCTCAGACTTCGAAAAGGAGAAACTTTAATGTTGCAGATAAAAAAATTAAATTTAACACATAAAAAAGACCTGAGAATAATTCTTAATGATTTCAACCTTGTGCTAAATGATGGAGATAAGGCAGTTATTATTGGAGAAGAGGGAAATGGGAAATCGACATTAATGAAGTGGATATACAATCCGTCGCTTGTAGAAAACTATATAGAAGCAGATGGGGAAAGGATAATGGGACACGAACGTCTTGGTTATCTTCCGCAGGAGATGCTCGATGAAGATAAGGAAAAAACAATATACGAATATTTTTCTGAAGAGGAAATATTCTGGGAGAAAACGCCTAAAGAATTGTCTGTTATTGCGGGAAAATTTGGAATGAAAAATGATTTTTTCTACAGTAACCAGACAATGGGTAGTCTTTCAGGAGGCGAAAAAGTCAAGACACAACTTATGAGGCTTTTCATTCGCGATGTTTCTGTGCTGTTGTTGGACGAACCTTCCAATGACATCGACATTGCGACGCTTACATTACTGGAAAAAATCATAAATGACTGGAAGCACATTGTGCTTTTTATTTCACACGATGAAACGCTGATAGAGCGTACTGCCAACATGGTGATACATATCGAGCAGATTATACGAAAAACAAAGGCGAGATATACCGTGGCAAAGCTTCCCTATAGACGCTATGTGGAAGAACGGCTTCATAAATTTGAAATCCAAAAACAGCGGGCACTGAGTGACCGTAGGGAGAAAAAGATTCGCGATGAAAAATATCAAAGAGTTATGCAGAGTGTACAAGGTGCATTAAGAAGTTGTACCAGACAAGCACCGTCTGTTGCCAAAAACTTAAAGGACAAAATGCATACGGTTAAGGCAATGGAACGAAGATTTGAAAAAGAAGATGAAAATATGACTCAGATGCCGGAACAGGAAGAAGCAATCTTTGTCAAATTAGGGGATGAAAACTCACACATTCCCGCAGGAAAAACGGTCATAGAATATGAACTTTCAAAGCTTGTGACTCCGGATGGCAAAAGAATTTTAGCAGAAGGAATTCATTTAAAAATAAAAGGTTCAGAAAAAATCTGTATGATAGGAGCCAACGGGGCAGGAAAAACGACTCTTCTAAAAAAGATAGCGGAAGAACTCCTAAATCGGAATGACATTAAAGCAGAATATATGCCTCAAACTTATGAAGACCTGCTGGATTTGGATGTTACACCGGTTGATTACCTTGATAAAACAGGAGATAAAGAAGAGCGTACAAGAATTAGAACATACCTTGGTTCACTTAAATACACACCAGATGAAATGGAGCATCCGATTCGGGAGTTATCAGGCGGACAAAAGGCGAAAGTGCTTCTCTTGAGGATGAGCTTAAGTGGTGCAAATGTTCTTATTCTGGATGAACCGACAAGAAATTTTTCACCATTGTCCGGTCCGGTAATAAGAAAAATGCTCCGAGAATTTCCGGGGGCTGTCATTAGCATTTCTCACGATAGAAAGTATATTGAAGAGGTGTGCGATAAAATATATCAGCTAAATCCTAATGGATTACAGCTAATTGGTGATTGATAACAAAAAGGATGAAAGACTGACAAATTTCAGGCTTTTAGTGAGTTGGAAAGCATACAAAGATTTGAATTTGGAGGATAGATTATGGTACGTACAGAAGATGCATGTGAAATTATAAAATATGCTTTGCAAAACGAAATTAAAGTATATTTAGATGGCGGATGGGGTGTTGATGCACTTCTTAAAAGAGAATCAAGAATACACAATGATATTGATTTGTTTGTTGAACTGAAACATTATCATGATTATATTTATGTGATTAAGCAGCATGGATTTGAGGAAGTAAATACTGATTATACAACGGATGGTCATACTGTCTGGAAAGATGATAAACAAAGAATCATTGATTTACATTGTTTTGAATTTACAGATGACGGAATTGTTTATGAGGGAGATATATTTCCATCAAAAACTTTTTCCGGTATTGGAAAAGTTGGAGATATAACTGTTTCTTGTATTGAACCATTGAGTCAGGTAATGCTTCATTTGGGATATGAACACGATAAAAATGATGTGCATGATGTGATGCTGTTGTGTGAAACATTTCAAATAGCAATACCAGATGAATATAAGGAAAAGTAAAATTTCAGTTTTGTGTTGAATCTCTAAGCAAAATAGCTTATAATTTGACATGCTACATATAGTTATTATCCACAGTTATCGAGTAGGTGTTATCAATGCCGATAACAAAATGATAACATTAGCTCGTATAGGCAGGATAATATGGATATATCAAATAATCAAAAGAACGAGAAACATTACAGAGAATAATTCCTAAACAAAAAGCGTTAGTCTTTGTAGAATGGGAATAATCTGAACTACCGTAAAAATCCAATATTTATCCGGTTTGCGCCAGTCTTGCAACATTTCGACCGGCGCATTCTTGGCTAACACCTTGAAAGAAGTATGCTCCACCCAAATCCATTATAAGGAAGGTAGATGCACATGAATTTGAAAAAATATGCCACCCTGCTGCTGGCTGCAAGCCTAACCCTAAGCGGCTTTTGCGGCTGTGCAGCAACAAAAGCAGACAGCCAACAGCTGCCACTGAAAACCGCTGTATATTCCAATCTGACGGATGAAGAATCTCGCAGCCTGCTTCGCCAAGGTCTCTCGGATGCTGGGGTAAAGGAAAACAGAATTGATACCCTTTTTGCCAAGGTCGATGCCTTTCGTGCAGATGTAAAAAGTGAGTGGCTAACGAAGGGCTTTGAAAGCGCGGCACCAACTGAAACCAAATATGATCCCTATGAAATGCAGGATGCTTGGATGAAAAAAAACGGCAGCTTTCCCGGATATAATTGCAGGATCACAGCCTTCAGTCTATTCGGCGACTTTGTCACAGTGGGAGCTAATCAGCCGAATACCCAAGGCGAGGATGCGCTTTTTCTGGATCTTGAAACGCTTTCTGCGGATTCCTCTGTTCTCTGCGGAGACAGTACCGCCAAATTCTGTGCTCTGTTCGCACCTGTAAATGCTGCAAACAGTACCGATGTAACCGAGCAGGTCAAGGCTCTGCAGGCAGGCTGGAGGGAACGCGGCATTTCGTTTACAGACGACAAGGCACGCCTGATCTCCGTCGTTCTGCATGACAAATTTTCGGATACGGATAATACGCTTTTTATCGGTCATGTCGGCATTTTGCTTCCCGCAGAAAACGGAGAGCTTTATTTTATCGAGAAGGTCGCCTTCCAGGAGCCATATCGTCTGGTAAAATTAAAAAATCGGACAGAGCTGAGTGATTATCTCATGGAAAAATATGATGTTGCGTGGGAGCAGGATACAACACGGCCGTTCATCATGGAAAATGACAATCTGCTGGAGGGATACCGCCAAAATCCCCTCGCACAACCCACAGAATAAATACGACTAAAATAAGAGCAGTCATCAAAAGGTGCATGATTTTTATAAGAATTAAAAAGAAAGGCATGGGTGAGCAATTATGTTAGGTAACTTTTCTTACTGCAATCCAACCAAGCTGTATTTCGGGAAAAAATCCTTGAACTACCTCAATGACGAACTATCCAAGTACGGCAAAAATGTTGTGCTGATATACGGCGGCGGCTCCATTAAGAAAAATGGAATTTATGATGCCGTAACTGCTCTTTTAAAGAAAAATAATAAAACTGTTGCAGAGATTAGCGGTGTTATGCCCAATCCCACCGTTGCAAAGCTGCATGAGGGAATTGAAATTGCCCGTGCGCATAAGGCAGATTTACTGCTTGCTGTAGGCGGCGGCTCTGTCTGCGATTATTCCAAGGCTGTCTCTGTTTCCGTTCATTGCGAGGAGGAGCCTTGGGAGAAATACTTTGTTCGCTTTGAAGAACCGAGCTGCGAAATCGTCCCTGTCGGCTGCGTCCTCACCATGGTCGGCACCGGCTCCGAAATGAACGCAGGTAGCGTGATTACCAACACAGAAACACATCAGAAAATTGCTCATGTTTTTGCCGATGAAAAAATCATGCCTCGGTTTACGATATTGAATCCTGAATATACGTTTACACTGCCGAAATATCAGATGGTTTCCGGTATATATGATATTTTCAATCATATCTGCGAGCAATATTTTTCGGATGAAGATGACAACACCAGTGATTACATCAGCGAGGGCTTAATGCGCTCTGTCATTCATTCCAGCCGCATAGCCGTACAAAATCCACTGGATTATGAAGCGCGCAGCAATCTCATGTGGACAGCCACATGGGCACTGAATACGCTCATTGACAAAGGAAAGCATACCGACTGGATGGTGCACATGCTTGGGCAGGCAGTCGGAGGCTATACTGATGCGACCCACGGCATGACGCTTTCTGCGGTATCCCTGCCATATTATCGCCATATACTGCCCTATGCCATCCCGAAATTCAAGCGTTTTGCTGTGAATGTCTGGAACATCAATGCAGAGGGCAAGGCAACAGAGCAAGTAGCACAGGAGGGTCTCTCTGCTATGGAAGACTGGATGCGTGAAATCGGCGTAGTGCTGCATCTTGCAGAGCTTGGCGTAACCGAGGATATGCTGGAGAGCATCGCAGATGTCACATTGATTCTGAAGGGCGGCTATCACGTTCCCAATCGAGCGGAAATCATCGAAATTTTAAAAGAAAGTCTTTGATTTTACTCAAGTAAATCAAAAAAAATACGATACACATTTCGACCCCACCGGGCAGAACCGAATTTTCGGCTTCTGCCCTTTGTGCTGTGAAGCATTTTTTCAAAAAGAAACAGGCCGACATTTGCCAACCCGTTTCCCTTGAATCCTCCCCTTTTGCATTTTCAAAAAAGCTTTTTCATTTTTGGCTTAATTACAATACAAATCCGCCACCGGCAACAAATTCCCCATCATACAGCACAAGTGACTGCCCGGGCGTGATCGCTCTTTGCGGTTCATCAAAGACAACCTCTAATTTATCCTCCCCGACCATCCGCACAGTACACCATGCAGGCTTATGCGCATAGCGGATTTTCGCCAGAAAACGCTGTCCGTCCTCAAATTTATCATACGCCATGTATGCCAGATTGTCGGCACAAAGCGTTGTCCGGAATAATGCCGCATTATCGGAAAGAACAACCTCGTTTTTTTCCGTATCCAAACGATACACAAAGGCAGGCTTGCCAAGCGCAATGCCAAGCCCCTTTCTCTGCCCGATGGTATAATGAATCAAGCCCTTGTGCTTACCTAAAATAGTCCCGTCCATATCTACAAAATTACCGGGCGTTTCCGTCAGCTTGCCCTCTCTTTCAATGAAGGCGGCATAATCCCCATCGGGAATAAAGCAGATATCCTGACTTTCGCCTTTTTTTGCCACAAAGCCGTCCACAGCCTCCGCAATCTTACGCACCTCGTCCTTGGTATATTCCCCAATAGGCAGAAGCATTGCGCCAAGCTGCTCCTGTGTCAGCCGATAAAGCGCATACGTCTGGTCTTTTTCGGCGGTTGCAGAATTTCGGATGGCATAACGTCCCGTTTTCGGATGCTTTTCGATACGGGCATAGTGCCCCGTTGCAATGTACTTCCCACCGATTTCCTTTGCCTTATCCAGAAGGGATTTTTCCTTTACCATGCGGTTGCAGACGATACAGGGGTTCGGGGTTACGCCCTTTTGATACTGTCCGATAAAATCATTCACCACACAGGTACGGAAGGCTTCTCTGCAATCCAGTACCTCATGGGAAATCCCGATGGAATCTGCCACCCGTTTTGCATCGGCAATCGCCTTCTCTGTGCCTTCTCCGTCCCACATCCGCAGTGTTACGCCTGTCACCTCATAGCCCTGCTTGTTTAAAAGATATGCCGCAACCGTGCTGTCCACGCCGCCGCTCATCCCTACTACTACCTTTCCTTTGTTCATCTCATTCACCTCGTTTGCCCTGCTTTTTTCCAAAGCATTTTTTCCATCGGCTGATTCTGTCCTTTTGTACCAGCTGTTTTGCATAAGCGAAGGTCTTTTTCTCCCCCTCCTCTGCCAGCATTTGCAGTAAGTGATTGAGCAAAGCAAGGCTTTCGGGGTGCATCACCGCCTGTACACGCTTGCTTTTCTGATGATACAGCCAGGGGCTTGCATCGGTATAGTCTTCCTTCTGATAAACCTTGCATGCTGCAATGCGATCCATGAACATTTCCACCACATACCGCAGGGGCATTTTCATCCCAATCAGAAGCGGCCCCTTGCTGCCGGGCATGGAATAATCAATCCAATATTCAAAATGATGCTTATTTCTGCCCTTATGATGCAGCCAGGAGGAGGAATAGCCCTTCTCCTCCTTCTCTGCATTATTGGGGCTGCAATCACCCTGAAAATATTTCGCACCGACCAAAAATTCTGTCAGACTGTATTTGCTCAAATCATGCGTCAGCCCCTGCCAGTAAAGCCCAACCCGGAAGCAGCTCTGCCGCACCAGCCTTCTATGGTATGTAATTGTCTGAAAATGTTCTTTTATGTGCATTCTTCTCATTCCTTCTTGAAAACCTACTCAAAAAAGAAACCCCAATTCTCAGGAATTGAGGCCTCCAATCATTATTTTGTCAGCTTTGAAATTGCTTTGAAATGGGGTGTGCCTGCCCCCTGTGTCATTTCATACAGCGCGCCCTCGCAGGTAGTTACGAATGCACCCTCCTGCACAGCTCTCTGGATTGCATACTCCTTATTGTATACCACTCTGGAGCCAACGCAGTCCGCCACAATAAATACACGATAGCCTTCACCAATCAAATCTATAATACTCTGCAGCACGCAGATATGTGCTTCCACGCCGCAAACCAAAATTGTCTTTTTGCCCTGTGCTTTTACCCATTCCACAAAGGCATCACAGCCCATTGCGGAAAAAGCTGTTTTTTCCATGGGTTCAAATGCGCCGATAGCTTCCTTCATCGCAGGAACAGTTTCGCCCAGTCCCTTTGTATACTGCTGTGTCACAGCCATAGGAACGCCAAATTCCTTCAACCCTGCCGCAAAAATAGCTGCCTTTGCAACAATTTCATCATGATCTGCAATGGCAGGCACCAGTTTTTCCTGAAAATCGATAATCAATGCCGCGGTATCTTCTGCTTTTATTTTCATATTTTTCCTCCTGATATTCAAAAAGCCTTCTTTCCTTCGGGTATCTAAAAATTCCCCTTTGCTTTTCATTTTATCCTATCAAAAGAAAATTGTCTACACCTTTTATAGGAATATTCGACTACCTTTTTTCGTTTTCCCATAATCCCTTACATAAACTTTCGCATGTGCTGCAAAGCAGATTTTTCCAGACGGGAAACCTGCGCCTGACTAATGCCGATTTCTGTGCTGACCTCTGTCTGTGTTTTGCCTTCAAAAAAGCGCAGATTTACGATTTTCTTTTCGCGCTCATTGAGGTGCTGCATGGCTTCGCTCAGAGAAAGATTTTCCAGCCAGAGCCTGTCACCGTTCTTTTCATCACTCACCTGATCCATCACAAAAAGCGTGTCGCCGCCGTCATGATAAATCGGCTCAAAAAGGGAAACCGGATCCTGAATGGCATCCATTGCCATCACGATATTTTCTCGGCTCATCCCCATTTCCTTCGCAATTTCCTCTATGCTCGGCTCCTTTTCCTGCTCTGCCATCAGCCGTTCCTTCACCTGTAACGCCTTATACGCCGTATCCCTGAGAGAACGCGACACCCGAATGGTGTTGTTATCCCTGAGATATCTGCGAATCTCCCCAATAATCATGGGGCAGAAATACGTTGACGGCATCACATCCATCTCAATATTAAAATTATCAATCGCCTTAATCAGCCCCACCACACCAATTTGAAACAAATCATCCATATTTTCATTGCGGTTTTCAAAGCGCTTGATAATACTAAGCACCAGCCGCAAATTCCCCTCTATCAGCTGCTGACGGGCAGCTTCGTCCCCTGCCTTGCATTTTATAAACAGCGCCTTTGCCTCTGTTCCTGTCAGAACGGGCAGGTTTGCCGTATTCACACCGCTGATTTCCACCTTTCCGTAATAAGCCAATCCTGTCACTCCATTCGTTCAAAGGTATATGAATACCTTCTCCCTTTGCGCACAAAAATATACGAAGCAAATCTCGCCAATCCTCGTATAAAATCACATTCTTTTTCGTATCCTAGCAAAAAAGCTGTTATAGCAATTGAAAGGAGTTTTCTTCATGCGTCTGACAGAAATCCATGACGGCATTCCCACAGCAGCCGCCCTGCGCGAAAGCACACGCATCCAGCGCCACGGCGGAAAAAATGGCAATCAGCAGTATATTGACCGTGGGTTTGGCAAGGCAAAAAATGTCGATTATGAACCGCTTCATTATCTGGATGTATAGCAAAAAACGGATGTCCTTCAACATCCGCTTTCGGTGCGTCCCAATCGGGCGCACCTTTTTCTTACATCATTTTGCTTATTTCCTTTTTCAGCCGCCGCATAATCTTTTTTTCCAGTCTGGAAATATAGGACTGCGAAATCCCCAGAATATCCGCCACCTCCTTCTGCGTTTTTTCCTCTGTTTCCGGCAGAATACCAAAGCGCATTTCTACAATCCGCCGCTCCCGTCCGCTCAGCTTCTGCATGGCATCCTGCAAAAGCTCTCGGTCAACCTTATTCTCAATATCCTTCGTGATGATATCGTTCTCCGTCCCCAGAATATCGGAAAGCAGCAGCTCATTTCCTTCCCAGTCCACATTTAGCGGCTCATCAATGGAAACCTCTGTTTTCGTCTTGCTGTTTCGTCTCAGATACATCAGAATTTCGTTTTCGATACAGCGTGAAGCATAGGTTGCCAGCTTAATTTTTTTATCCACCTTAAACGTATTGATTGCCTTAATCAGCCCAATCGTGCCAATGGAAATTAAATCCTCCACATTGATGCCCGTATTTTCAAACTTCCTTGCGATATAGACCACCAGACGCAGATTTCGCTCAATCAGAACAGCTTTTACCGTCACATCCTCCTCTCCGCCCAGCTGCTCCAGAAGCACCAGCTCCTCCTCCGGCTTGAGCGGCGGCGGAAATACATCGCTCCCCCCGATATAGAATACCCCTCCCTGCTTCTTTTCCCGTATCCAACGGTTCAGATGGTATTTTACAAGAAAAACTAAATATCTCCATTCCTTCATTCCGAATCCTCCTTCCATAAAGAGGGTGGCACAATGCCCTCATAACTGCCCGTAAACGCTTCCTCGGCAATCCCGACAAAAATATCCCGATGGCAGATGCTTTTTCCCCCGAAAAACAAAATCAGCTTCTCTGCCCGTATACCCCAGAGCCTGCCATCCGGGTTCCCCAGACTGCTGAACGCAAGCCATTCCAAGCCCTCTCTGCTCCCGGAAAGCAGCCGCACGCCCTCCTCTGCCGAAAACAGCGGCAAAACCGCCTGCATCTCCAGAATCGCAACCCCTCGGTCATCCGCCTGCTTCAGCCCGTTTCCCGTATCAATCAGCACGCGCACCTCGGCGCATCTGCCCTGCCGAAACACAGCAGCCGTGCAGAATTCACGTCTGCGGCAAATATGCGTCTCCATCCACCCTGCACCCAATTTCAGCAATACATACGCCAAAAGCACCGCCCATGGCAGCAGCCACCACGGATAAATCTGCTCTACGATAAGACCCTGCCCAAACAATCGCTGTGCCTGCGTAAAGGTAAACAAAAGCTGTGCGCCGCCGCCAAGCAGGAACGAAGAAAGCAGTGTTGTCCCTATCAGCCGCAAAAATATTTTTCCGCTTTTCGGTGTATAGGCAATGAAAACGCCGCCCGCCAGAAGCAAAAGCGAAAATAGCGCACCGCCGCTTCTTTGCAAAAAGAAAAGCCACGCGCAATCACACACCGCCGCAAAAAGACCGCCTAATGCAAATCGCCACCGCTTCCTTCGCAGGCCCAGAATCCGCCCTGCCATCCAGAGCAGAAAGGCATCCATCCCCCATGTCACCGGAAAAACGATATCTATGTAAATCTTCGGTTCCATTCCTTCCCTCCTTCTATGATTATAAAACGAAGGACCTGCGAAACCTGTCGTTTTTCCTGTGAAAAGCAGAAAAATCTCGACAAAAAAAGAACACACAATGCTGTCATCATGTGCTCAGTCTGTAGACAAAGTAATTTTGAGGTAGCGGAAGGGCTTGGGAAACAAATCCGTTTCCCAAATGGAATCCGCAGTCGGAATTCACTTCCGACGAGGAAAACAGCGAGTTTCAAGGCTTTTAAGCTGATGGAACTCGTCTGTTTATTCCTCTGCTTCAACAAGTCGAAATCCTGATTTCGACTTAGGGTGTCATCATGTGTTCTTCGTTTTATTTTTCCGCAAGCAGCTCTCTTGCCGCTGCCAGTGTGGTTTCCGTCACATCATTCATCAGTCTCGCCACCTCGCGCACCGCGCCTTCCTCGTCCAGTGCCGTCACGCGCGTCACGGTTTCTCCTGCGTCGCTTTCCTTTTCAATCAGAAAGTGATTATCCGCCATCGCGGCAATCTGGGGCAGATGCGTAATGCAGAGAAGCTGTCGTTTTCCGCCCAGAAAGCGCATTTTCTCGCCGACCCTTCTCGCCGTTCTGCCACTGACCCCTGTATCAATTTCATCAAAAATAAATGTCCCGATTTCATCCGCATCCACAAGCACCGTTTTCAGTGCAAGCATCACACGGCTCATTTCGCCGCCGGATGCAATCTTTGCCAAGGGCTTGAGCGGCTCCCCTGCATTGGCAGAAATCAGAAATTCCACCTTATCCTTGCCGTCTGCGCCCCAATCGGCTTTTTCTTCTATCTGAATATGAAACCGTGCATGCTTCATTTCCATGTCATGCAGTGCCGTTTCAATCTGCTCCTCCACCTGTTCGGCAGTCGCCCTTCTTCTTGCTGTCAGCGTTTCCGCAAGAGCAGACAGGCGCTTCTCCTCCGCTGCCTTCTTGGCAGAAAGTTCCGCCGCCTTTTCGCTGCTGTTGGAGAGAAATTCCAGCTCCTGTACGGCTTTTTCGTAAAATTCCAATACCGCCTCGATGCTGCCGCCATATTTTCGCTTCAATTTATAAAAAAGCTGCAAGCGCTCCTCAATGCGTTCCAGCTCCTCCGGATCAGCCTCTTGCTTTTCCGCCTCGCGCTTCAATTCCCGCGCGCAGTCCTCCACGGCAGCATAGCCATCCGCCAATGCATCCGCCAAGGGAGACAGAGCCGCATCATATTCCGCCGCTTCCTGTAATTTCGCAAGGGCATCCCCCAGCTGGTCGCAGGCAGAGGGCGCGCGGTCATCCCCGTCATACAGAAGTGTTACACTTTCGCCCGTCAGTCGTATCAGCCTTTCCATGCTGCTCAGGCGTTTTTTCTGCTCCAGAAGGGCATCCTCCTCGCCCTCCTGCAGCTCTGCCGCTTCGATTTCTTCCTTCTGAAACAGCAGCATATCCATCCGCTGTTCTCTTTGGCTTTCATCTCCAATCAGAATCGTAAGCTGCTTTTCTAAGTCCTTCAGCCTTTGCCGGCTGTTTTTGTATTCCTCCATTGCCTCACCAAAGCCTGCGCCGCAGAAGCGATCCAACAGGCGAATGTGCTTCACAGGATTCAAAAGAGACTGATGCTCATGCTGTCCATAAATATCAATCATATCCTCGGCAATCTCCTTCAGCATACCGACCGTCACCGTAGAGCCGTTGATACGGCAGACAGATTTTCCCGCTTCGCTGAGTGTGCGGGTAATCAGAAGCGTCCCGTCCTCCTCAGGGACAATGCCGTTTTCCGCAAGCTTTTCCGTAAGCGCCTGCGACTGTACGGAAAACAACGCCTCAACCGCCGCCTGCTTTTCGCCGTGGCGCAGAAAATCCTTCCCTGCTCTGCCGCCAAGGGCAAACTGCAAAGAATCAATAATCATGGATTTGCCGGCACCCGTTTCGCCCGTCAGAATATTCAGCCCATCTCCAAAGGAGATTTCGCTTTCCTTAATCAGCGCCACATTTCTGATGTGCAGATGTTCCAGCATAAAGCGTCCCCCCCCTTTAGGCACTATGGATGATGCGATACAGCTTTTCGATGATAACTGCCGCCTGATTATGTGTACGCACCACGCAGAAAACAGTATCATCCCCTGCAATCGTGCCAAGAATTTCGCTGTTCTGCATATTATCAAGCGCAACGGCAACCGCCATGCCCATACCATCCAGTGTTTTCACTACAATCATGTTCTGCGCATAGTCCATTTTCAGCACAGCCTCTTTGAATACGCGCGTTAGTCTCTCTGTCACTTCCGTATCATTGCCCGTAATCACGGCATATTTCTGCCGTCCCTTTTCTGTTGCGATTTTCGTCAGCTTCATTTCACGAATATCACGAGAAACCGTTGCCTGTGTCACCACAAAGCCTTCCTCACAAAGCCTCTGTGCCAGCTCGTCCTGCGTTTCAATGTCATAATTTTCAATCAATTCCAAAATTTTTGCATGTCTGGCGATCTTCATCGCACTACCCCTCCTTACTGTTTCAGAAAGATATCCAAAGGCTGCTTGTTCAGCCATTCTTATTTCAATTTATGCCGCAGTACATCGTAAAAGCTCTGCGGCTTTGTCTTAATAATCGTGGTGCAGACATCCGCACGACGAATTTGCACAACATTCTGCCCCGTCAACGTAAAGTTGTTCTGCCCGTCCGCACTGACCGTAAAGGGCGTGTCCTCTCTGCTTGGCTTCACCTCAACCGTAACCACATCATCCGCAGAAACCACAATGGGTCTGCTTGTCAGCGTGTGCGGTGAAATGGGTGTAATCGCAATAATCTGTGCATCCGCCTTCAATACGGGCCCCCCTGCGGAAAGGTTATATGCCGTTGAGCCTGTCGGCGTACAGATGATAACACCATCCGCAAGCAGGGTATCCACAAATTCATCATTTACAAAAACGTGAAACTCCAGAATTTTATATAAATCGCGCGTAATGCAGATATCATTCAAAGCAATAATGCCCTCCGTGCGTTCATCCCCCTTGGCAATGCCGCAGGTCAGCATCATGCGCTTTTCCAGTTTAAAATCGCCCTTCAGCACCTTATCAATCGCCGCTTCGGCATAATTCTTATCCTCTGCCGTCAGAAAGCCGAGCGTCCCCAGATTGATACCCAGAATCGGCTTTTCAAATTTCGCCGTTTTTCTGCCAATGCCAAGCAGTGTTCCATCACCGCCAAGCGAAATCAGCAGATCACTGTTCTGATACAGCTCCGTTTCCGTCTGCGCATACTGCGGCAGCTCCGCCAGTTCCGCCACCGCTTCGGAAAGGCGCGGCTGACAGCCCTTTTCCTCCAGATAACGCACCAGCCGCTTTGTCACCGCCAGTCCCTTATCCTTCTGTATATTCGGTAAAATTGCTACTTTTTTCATCTTCCGCACCTCATTTCTCGCCCGAAAGGATTTTATGCGATTGTGCAACAACGGTATCTACTCTCGCCTGCACCTCGTCCTCGTGCATGCCGCTCCGGCTCTTATCCAGATAAATGAGATACTCGATATTGCCTTCAGGCCCCTTAATCGGGGAGAAATCCAGACCGAGAATCCCAAGGCTCTGTGTGCGGACATACTCCACAATCATCTCGATGACCTCGCGATGCACGCTGCTGTCCCGAACAACGCCCTTCTTGCCGACCTTCTCCCGTCCGGCTTCAAACTGCGGCTTAATCAGACAGACCAGCTGCCCCTTTTCGCCCAGCACGCCAAGCACCGCAGGCAGTACCTTTGTCAGAGAAATAAAGGAAACATCAATCGATGCAAAATCCCCTTCATCCGGCACCTGCTCATGCGTCACATATCTTACGTTTGTTTTTTCCAGACAAACAACTCTTTCGTCATTTCTTAATTTCCACGCAAACTGACCGTAGCCAACATCAATGGCATAAACCTTGCTTGCACCGTTTTGCAGCATACAATCCGTAAAGCCTCCTGTCGATGCACCAATATCCAGACAAATTTTCCCATTCAGACGGATACCGAATACATCCATCGCCTTTTCCAGCTTATAGCCGCCGCGGCTGACATATTTCATCTGGTTGCCCTTTACCTCAAGCTTCGCTGTCACTGCCACCTTTGTGCCGGCCTTATCCTCCTTCTGTCCGTCAACGTATACATTCCCTGCCATGATATACGCCTTCGCCAGCTCCCTGGAGTTTGCCAAGCCCTGCTGCACCAGTAAAACGTCTAATCTTTCCTTTTCAACCTTTTCTGCCATGGTCATTCTCCCAATCTTTCCTTGATGCTGTTATAAATGCCCGCCGCATCCAGCCCATATCTTTCAAAAAGCTGTGCCTGCGTGCCCTGTTCGATATATTTATCGGGAAATGCCAGATTCAGCACATCCGTCTGTATCCCTGCATCCCCGTAGTATTCCAGTACCTTTGAGCCGAAGCCGCCCTTACGCAGATTATCCTCCACCGTCACAATATGGGCGCACGTTTCAGCAATCTCTTTCAGCAGCTCCGTATCCAGAGGGTTCAGAAAGCGCATATTCACAAGCACGGGGTGATACCCCTCCGCCTCTAATCGTTCTGCCGCCTCTGCCGCCGGCTTTAGCATGTGTCCCTCCGCCAGAACAGCAATATCCCTGCCCTTCTGAATGACCTCTGCCTTACCGTATGTAATCGGCTCCTTCTGCTCTGCAAAAGCGGTTTCCGCCGTTCCTCTCGGATAGCGCACCGCAATCGGGCCGTTCCATTCATTCACCGCAAAATCAAGCATTTCCTCCAATTCCCATGCGTTTTTTGGCGAAAGCACCGTCATATTGGGGATGTGGCTGAGAAAGGAGATATCGAAAACGCCCTGATGGGTTTCTCCGTCTGCCCCGACAATCCCTGCACGGTCTATCGCAAATACAACATGCAGCTTCTGCATACACACATCATGCACGATCTGGTCATACGCCCTTTGCAGGAAGGAGGAATACACCGCAAACACAGGTGTTACGCCGCCCTTTGCCAGACCCGCCGCAAAGGTTGTGCCGTGCTGCTCCGCAATGGCAACATCAAAAAAGCGTTTCGGGAAGGCTCTCTGAAATTTCTCAAAGCCTGTGCCGCCGCTCATTGCTGCCGTAATCCCTGCGACCTTCGGATTCTTCTTCCCGATTTCCACCATTTTATCCCCGAAAACAGAGGACCAGCTTCTGCCGCCCTTGGAAAGCGGCTGTCCTGTTTTCAAATCAAACGCACCTACGCCATGATACGCCCAGGGACGCTCCTCTGCGTAGGGATAGCCCTTGCCTTTAATCGTTTTCACATGAATCAGCACAGGGCGGTTCATTTCCTTCACATTTTCAAACAGTTCAATCAGATCCGGCAAATCATGTCCATCCACAGGGCCGATATATTTAAGCCCAAGCTGTTCAAACAATGCACCGCCTGTTAAGAGCATTTTCGCCCCGTCACGCACGTTTTTCAGCACCTGATAGGTTCCTTCACCAATCACAGGCACATTATCTCGGAACTGCTTGACCGCCTCCTTCCAGCCACGGTATTGATAGCTTGTCCGCAGGCTGTTCAGATGGCGGCTGATGGCGCCCACATTCGTATCAATAGACATCTGGTTATCATTCAGAATGACAATCATTCTGGTATGCTCCTTGCCGACATTGTTCAGTGCCTCATACGCGAGTCCACCCGTCATGGAGCCGTCCCCGATAACCGCAATGACGTGCTCCTTTCCGCCCGTCAGGTCTCTTGCCTTCGCAAGCCCGAACGCCGCTGAAATGGAAGTGGAGCTGTGTCCTGCCGCAAAGGCATCGCAGTCGCTTTCCGTCGGCTTGGGAAAGCCGCTCAGTCCATCTAGCTGCCGCAGATGGTCGAAGCCCTCTTTTCTGCCCGTCAGCATCTTATGAATATACGCCTGATGTCCAACGTCCCAGACAATTTTATCCTCCGGCAGATGAAAGCAGTATTCCAGTGCTACGGTCAGCTCCACAATGCCCAGATTGGACGCAAGATGTCCTCCTGTTTTGGATACCTTCTGCAAAAGGAACCGCCGCAGCTCTTTGCAAAGCTGCTTTAACTCTTTTTCGTTTAAATTCTTTATATCTTCAGTGGAATGGATATGCTTTAAAATACCGTCCACAGTTTCACCAACTCTCTATTCTCACAACCTCAAAAAATCTCTCGGAAGGATCTTCTTAAAATGTTCTGGTTGTAAGATATTTTGTCAACTCTAATAAAAATGCACAGCCCTCGCCCTGCTCCTCCCAGATGGAAACAGCCTCGGCGGAAAGCCTTGCCGCAATCTCTCTTGATTTTTCAATCCCAAACAGCGTCACATACGTTGTTTTCTGATTTTTTTCATCACTGTGGATGGGCTTGCCCAATTCCTCCAGTGTACTTGTCACATCCAGAATATCATCCAGAATCTGGAATGCAATGCCGATTTTTTCGCCTGCCAGTGCAAATGCCGCAACTGTTTTTTCATCCGCACCGCCGCAGATTGCCCCTGCCTGCAGTGCGCCGCGAATCATTGCCGCCGTTTTATGCAGGTGGATAAAATCAAGCGTTTCGATATCCAGAGGCTTCCCCTCCATGAAAACATCCACCACCTGCCCAACAAGCATCCCTTCCACACCTGCGCCGTGTGCAATCGCTTTCATGGCACCTGTTGTCTGCGGTGTAGGGTTTTTCACGCAAGCATCCGCCATCGTTTCCATGGCATGATGCAACAGACCATCCCCTGCCAGAATCGCCATATCCTCGCCAAAAACCTTATGGTTCGTCAGTCTCCCCCTGCGGTAATCATCGTTATCCATCGCAGGCAGGTCATCATGAATCAGCGAATAGGTATGAATCATTTCCAAGGCGCACGCAAAGGGAAGTGCATCCTCCTTTTTGCCGCCGACTGCCTCGCATGCCGCCAGAACCATCATCGGGCGCAGACGCTTGCCCCCTGCCAGAAGGCTGTAGCGCATTGCTTCAAAAATCACAGGCGGAAAGTCCTTCTGTTCAGGCACTGCCTGCTCCAACGCCTGTTCAATATAGGCACAGCGTTCCTTCATTTCCTGCTTCAAATCCATCATTCTTCCACCTCCGCCTGAAACGGCTCCTCCTGCCAAAGCCCTGCTTCTTTTCTCAGCAGAACGATTTCTCCCTCCGCCGCAGAAAGCTTTTCTCTGCAAAGTGCCGCAAGAGTCAGCCCCTCTTTATACAACGAAACAGCCGTCTCCAGGGAGACCTCCTCCTGTTCCAGCTGTTCTACAATTTCCTCTAAGCGTTCCATTGCTTCATCAAAGGTTTGTTTCTTTCTCGCCATCGGCAAATACCGCCTTTCCTGTCACCTCTGCCTGCAAAATGCCGTCCTTCATGCGAATCCGTACCGCCTGCCCGATTGCCGCCGCCTGCGCCGTTGTAAGCGGCGTACCTCTCTCATCCATCAGCATGGCATAGCCGCGGTTCATCACAGAAAACGGCGAAACCGCCGCCAGCCTGCCCTCTGCCGCCAGAAGTCCTCGGCTGAGCCGCTGCAGCTGTCCTGCCGTTTCTTTATACAGAAGCCGTTCCTGCTCCGCAAGCATGCGCTCCTTTTTCTGCATCAATTCCAACGGACGCTTCAGCACAGGGCGTTCCTTCAGAAATTCCAGTCTCCGCTTAGATACCGTCAGGATTGCCTGCAAATTCCGTTCCAATCGTTCCGCCAGCGCCCTTGCATCCTCCTTTTTGTCCGCAAGCCTTGTGGTTGCAAGCTCTGCCGCCGCAGATGGGGTCGGCGCACGCAAATCCGAAACAAAATCGGCAATCGTAAAATCCGTTTCATGCCCGACAGCAGAAATCACAGGCAGCTCCGAAGCAAAAATGGCTCTTGCCACGCTTTCCTCGTTAAACGCCCACAAATCCTCCATCGAGCCGCCGCCGCGCCCCAGAATAATCACGTCTGCCTTGCCCCAGCTGTTCGCAAGTTTCAGACTTCTGACAATATCCGCCGCAGCCGCTTCTCCCTGCACCAGTGTCGGGAATATGGCAAGCTTCACTCTCGGGTCGCGTCTTTTTGCAATCTGGATAATATCGCGCACCGCCGCCCCCGTCGGGGAGGTAATTACCGCAATACAGCCGATATTTTCGGGAATCTCCCGCTTATAGTCCGCATCAAAAAGTCCCTCCGCTGCAAGCTTTTCCTTCATCTGCTCAAAGGCAAGCTGCAGGGCACCCATGCCGACCGGCTCCAGAAATTCGCCGTACAGCTGATACTGCCCCGTCCTTTCGTACAGAGAAACATGCCCGTATAAAATCACCTGCATCCCGTTTTCGGGCAGAAAGGGCACCTGTGCCGCATCCTGCTGAAACATCACGCAGGCAATCGCTCCCTGTGCGTCCTTGAGGGTAAAATACCAATGCCCGCTCGAATGTGCCTTGAAATTGGAAATCTCCCCCTGCACCAGAAGGCTGTTCAGTATAAAATCATTTTCCAGCAGATTTTTGATATAGCGGTTAATCTGCCCAACCGAGAACACCTTCGGCTCTATCATTTGATTACTTTGCCCAGTACGCCGTTGATAAAGGCAGGTGCTTCATCAGAGCTGAAGCGTTTTGCAAGCTCCACCGCCTCATTGATGGCAACGCCGATGGGGGTTTCCCCGTATTTCATTTCATACACTGCCAGACGCAGAATCGCCAAATCCACCTTGTTCATCCGCGCAGGATCCCATCCGTTTGCACTTGCTGTAATCATTTCGTCAATTTCCGCCATGTGGGCATGTACGCCCTCCACCTCGGAAAGAATAAATTCCTTATCTTCTTCCTCTACAGGCTCTTCCTTTTCCGCAAAGAAAAGCTCCTTCACCTGCTCAAATTCCTCCGCTTCGCTGAAATCCATCTGGAACAGCAGATAAAACGCATTTCTTCTCGCACCTCTACGGCTCATAGTATCCCTCCATTATTTCTCCAACCAACGGCACACTTAAAAATAAGCAAGGGCCTCAGATAGCCATGAGACCCACCGTTTTTCACGATTATTCTTCTTCCTCTGCCTTTGCTTCCGTTTCCTTCACAATGCCGCAGATGCTTACATTCACTGCCGCAACCGTAAGTCCTGTCATGGTTTCCACTGTGGTTTTCACCTTTTCCTGTACTTCCTTGGCAGCGTTCTGCACCTTTGTGCCGAAATTTACGATAATATCCATATCCAGAACGGCTTCATCCGCATCCTTTGTGATTTTCGCGCATTTGGTATGACCCTTCTTGCCAAACAGCTCCACAAAGCCCTTGCCGCCGCCGGCAACTACGCCTTCCACCTCCAGTGCAGCTGTTGTAGCAATCACGCCGACAACCTCATCTGCAATCTGAATCTGACCGTTTGTTTTATTTTCAGACATGTGTAATCCCTCCTGTTATTTCTATCTCCTGTTTTTGCAAAACAATATATTCACGCATAATTATGATATGAGTATAACAGATATTCGCCTATTTTGCAACGAATTATGCACCATTTTATGCATAAAAAAGAAGGCAGTATTCGGATTTTATTCCCACTGCCTTCATCTGATTTTCTGTAATTTCTTACTTTTGCAATGTATTGATGCGGATTTTATCGGCAGACATCCCTGTTTTTCTTTGCACGATATCCTCAATCTGTGCAACATCCTTATCCGTCAGCTTCACCGCATCCACCACCACATCCACCGTTTCGTTATCCATGCGGACATACGCCTGTTTGAACCCCTTGGATTGGATCATTGCCTCTGCGGCACTTTCCTTTTCCATCCGTTCCTGCAATAGCAGCATGCTTTCGGTGCATTTTGCCTTCTGCTCCTCGGTAATGTTTTCGTTATTGAGCATTTCCGTCAAAATATCCTTTTCCTTCGCGCGAGACTGCTCTCGGTTCAGCTTTGCCTCCGCAAAATAAGCAGAGTCATTCCCATTCGCCGAAACATAAACCGCCGCACCGTCGCCTGTGGTTTCCGCCGTAATCGGATCCAGCTCCGTTTCGTCCGTATCATCCGGCAGAGCGGAATAATCCACCAACGCCGTCACATCCCCTTCCTCGGTCAGCTGCAATGCCGTCTGCTTTCCTTCGGAAGAGCGACTTTCCTGAAAATTCAGATAGCCTGCCGCCGCAATCATCACCGCCAGTGCCGTAACCACAACCTGATTCCTTTTGATGACAAACATACCTTTTCCCCCTCTGCAAAAATTCTATTTCATCTGCAAAACTGCAATTTTATGCGCAGGCACATTGCAAAGTGCCTCTGCCGCCTGATGCAGTGCCGCCTGCACCGTGGCATCTCCGCCGCCCTCCGCAACAATAACCACCCCTTCAATCACAGGGGCATTTTCCGAAAGGATGAACGGCGCAGTATTGCCGCCCTTTTCCTCGGTCAGCACCGCCTTCTGCTCCACGCGGAATTTTCCGTCCCTCTCCGATTCCTCCCGTACCTCATCCTGTGCAATGGTGCGTTCCTCCGTTCTGCAATAGGTCAGCATGACATCCACCGCACCTGCTCCCTGCACCTTGGAAAGAATTTCCGCCATACGCGTTTCTGTCTCTCGCTCCGCCACATCGGAAGCCGTCTGCGTTTCCGCCTGTGCAGGCGTTTCCTTTTCTCCGCCGAAAAAGCTCTTCCCCATTGCCAGAAGCAGCACCCCTGCCAGAAGTGCCAGAAAAATATTGCTCCGCAGCTTTTTGTTTTCGGGGCGAAATAACCCCTTCCACAAATTCTTTTGCATCCTCTCACCCTTCTTCTCTGTATCCGTTGTATGTATCCGACCATTCCTGCTCTATCCTCGTCAGGGGCAAATCTCCCGTTTCCGCCGCATGAAACAGCCCAAGCAACGGACGCAGCACCGCCGTCAGCACCAGAATCCCCAGCACCAGCTCCGTATAACGGCGATATTTCCCCTCCGGCAGAAGCAGTCCCACCAGAGCAGAGAAAACAGCTAACGCAGTTATGGTTTTAATATATGCCGCAAATGCCGCCATCATGCCTACAAGCCCCCCAACAAAAGCAATGCCGAAAAGAAAAACATCCCTTCGCCCAGAAAAACAATCCCCAGCAGAAGTCCTATGTATTCCCCTGCCGCCGCAATGCACTCTACTAAGCGTTCCTCGCAGATAAATTCCGCCGCAGCCGCCGTCAGCCGAAACACAAGCAGGATCACAAGCAGCTTGATGAGCAATGGCAGACAAAGCAGGAGCAGAAGCACTACTGCTGCAACCAGTGTGCCGCTTTTGAGCGTTCCTGCCATAGCCGCTGCCGTTTCCACCGCGCCGCCCATCACACCCCCGACCACCGGCACCGCCCCGACTGCGATTTTCGCTGTTTTCGCCGCCAGACCGTTCAGCGCACCGCCGCCGATTTTCTGCAGGGAAAGCAGGAGCATAAAAAGCATTGCCGCCCCCTTCATCCCCCAGGAAATGCACTGCCGCAGCAGCTCCGCAAATTTCCCCAGAATCGGTTTTTCGGAAATATGATCCGTCATCTCCAAGGCAATCGAAAGCTGAATCGCAGGAATCAGCACATAGCTGATGCCAACGGAAAGTGCCGTCGCGCCGCCCATCAGCGTCGGCCCCATCAGAGCCCCCTGCGTCAGATTCCCCGATGAAGCGGAAAGCACCAGAAAAATGGGCACCATCGCCCCAAACACCCCACATAGTCCTCGCATCCGCTCCACAACAGACTGTGAAATGCTGTAAAACGAGGTCAGAATCGCCACAATCAATACCATGTAGCAAACATAAAATCCCATTTCGCCCACATTTTTCCCTTGAAAGGAATCACTGCACTGCTTCAGAATTGCACTCAGAATGACAATCAGCACCAGCTGTGCCAAAAGCCTGCCCTGCATGCGCAGCTCTCCGAATGTCAATTCCAGAGCCTTCTCCTTGATATTTGCGAATGTAAAATCAAATTCCCCCGAAAGGATTTCCGCAAGCAAATCGGAAAAGCTGACCCCTGCGTCCATTTCCTCCGTCGCCGCATCCACAGCATCCGTATCCAGCCCTTCCGTTTCGCCTTCTATGCAGATTGCATCCGCCGTTTCCTCTGCGAATGTCGTCCTTGGCAGAAGGGAAAGCAGCAAAATCAGAAGCAACCCCCATTTCTTCATCCTGCCCCCTCCTATACCAAGCCCATGACCAGTTCCAGCAGTCCAATCAGCACAGGAGCCGCCGCCGTCATCATGAGAATCTTTCCTGCCAGTTCAATTTTTGCCGCAACCGTTCCCTCTCCCGCATCCGCGCAAAGCTGTGCGCCGAACTGCGTCAGATATGCAATGCCGATCACCTTCAGCACCACTGCGAAGTAGCCGTCCCCGACCCCCGCCGTTTCTGCCGTTTCTCGCAGCAAGCCGATGAGCCTTCCCAGCGGCACACAGATTATTCCGAAAATCAGAATCCCCGTCACAGCGGCAAGAAGCATCGCAAGCTGCGGATTTTCCTTTTTCAGCAGAACGGCAAATATCGTCCCCACCAGACCAATGGCGATGATTTTACCAATTTCCATCCGACCGCCTCCTCAAAGCTGAAATAAGGTCTGCACCGTATCAAACAGCTGGCTGATGTATTGAATCACCCAAAACAGCACCACAACCAACCCTGCCAGCGTGGTCAGCATCGCCTGTTCTTCTCTGCCTGCACGCATCAGTACCTGATGCAACACTGCCACCAGAATCCCGACCGCCGCAATCCGAAACACAATATTGATTTCCATTTTCTCCCCCCTCACAGCAGTGTTACAATAATGAGCAATCCCGAAAGTCCGCCGATGCCGTAGTAAAGTCTGCCGTTTTTCTCCAATCGTTTTCTGCCCTGCGCCAATGCCTCCTCCAGATACCGCAACAGCAGACAAATGCTCCCCTCCTGCTGCGCCTTATCCAGATAGCCGAGGGTTTTCCCGAAGGAAAGCACCATATCCAAATCCTCCGCCGTCAGGAAAATCTGATTCCGCTTCTTCGACCATGCCTCTGTCCAGATTTCCTCCGCAGAAGCCCTTTCCCTCTCTGCCATGACTGCCGCCGCCTGCGCGAAAATCTCGCCAATCACGCCCTCCGCCTTCCAGCTGATGCTTTCCAGAACCTCTGTCAGAGGAGCGGAAAGGTAGGCAATCTGGCTTTGCAGAAGCAGGATTGCACGTTCCAGCTCTGCCAGCTCCTGCAAACGATATTTCTCCTTTGCCGCAAAATATGCCCCGAACCAGAGCGTCGCACCAAGCACAAGCACACTGCCGAGCAAACGCATCATGCTTCCTCCTCCTTTTTCATCGTCATTTCTTCTTCCGCAATCATTTTCCCCTCCCTGTCGCACAGCCCCTCTATGGTGCCTGTGCCGTTTCGGTTGGAAAGAAAAAGATACCGTTCAAATATTTTTCTGCGGACAAGCGCACGCAGCTGCGGTCTTGTTTCAATGTCGGCAAAGTCCCGCCCATGTGCCGTCGCAATCAGCTTCACCCCTGCGTTTAAAACCTCCTCCACCGCGGCAACATCCTCACGCCTGCCCAGCTCATCCACAGCGATGATATCAGGAGACATGCTTCGCAGTAAAAGCGTCATCCCCTTCGCCTTCGGGCAGCCCTCCAGAATATCCGTACAGGGGCCAACATCCATCTGCGGCATGCCGTCTCTGAGCGGCGCAATTTCTCCGCGCTCATCCACCACGCCGACCGTTTTTCCTCTCTCACTCAGACAACGGATGAGATCGCGCAAAAGCGTTGTTTTTCCGCATCCCGGCGGTGAAACAAGCAGGGTATGGCAAAGCGTATTCTTTTCCAACAGAAGCGGCAGAAGCGTTTCTCCCCACCCCTTCCTTTCTCTCGCAATGCGGATATTTAAGGCATTGATTTGCCGCAGCGTGCGGATTTCGCCGTTTTCCAGAACCGCCTTGCCGCAGAAGCCGACTCTGTGTCCGCCCTCTATGGTAAGATAGCCCTGTCGCAGCTCTTCCTCAAAGGCATAGAGAGAATAGCCGCTCAGAAGCGAAACGGTTTCACGCAGATCCGCCATGGAAATGCGCATCCCCTTTTCATCCGCCGCAGGCAGAAACACCCCCTCCTTCCCCAGAGAAAACAGTCGATTCTCTCTTTTTAAAAGCAAGGGCTGTCCGCTGCGCAGGCGAATTTCCTGCAAATCGTGCAGATCCTTCTCCGCAAGCACCTCCCGTATTTTTCTCGGCAATGCACGCCAAACTGCCTCTGTCTGCATTGGCTCGTCCTCCCTTCTTTTCTCATCCTATGCGGAAAAGGTGAAAAAATACCTGCGATGGCATTATTTCACAGAGCGCGAATTTTGTAGTATTCTTTTTATAATTTTTATGTACGAAAACATTTACAAGAAATTACATTTTATGTTAAAATTTAAGAAAATTCCCTTGGTGTAATTTTAAATATAAGTCTAATTTCATAAGTTTTACCACGAAAGAGGAGATAATTATGTGCAAAAATTCAATCCATACGACAGGAGCAGCCGCTTCTGCTGTAAATGAACTTTGTACTGACAGGGGTTCCGTTTGTGTCACAAATAGCGAATCCACACATGATGAACCCCTTTATTGCCGCATCAGTACGCAAAAAGCAATCTATAAAATTCCGTATCAGGATATTCTTTTTATCGAAAGTGAGCAAAAAAAATCTGTCATCCATCTGTTGAAAAAAACCATCTGTGTTTCGGTTCCGTTATATCGTATTCTGGAAGTGCTGCCCAAGGAAACCTTTGTGCAGACACATCGCTCCTTTATTGTCAATCTGAAAAATGCATCCTCCATCGATAAATCTCAAAATCCTTGGACGATTTCTTTTTTCGGTTCGGAGCAGCTTGCCTTCGTCGGGCGTTCCTTCAAGGATAACATCATGCAGATTATCCGCCCCACGTTGGATCTTCATACAGGCAAATGACAGCCTTGCTTTGATTGACATTCTCCTGCTTTCTCTTTAGAATAGAGAAAAAAAGGAGGTCTGCCCCATGAAAGAATTTCGTTTGGTTGCCTTTGGCGACAGCTTAACATACGGCTATGGTGTTTTGTCCCATATTGCATATCCCTTCCGCTTGGCAAGG
This sequence comes from Anaerotignum faecicola, assembly GCF_003865035.1. Taxonomy (NCBI): domain Bacteria; kingdom Bacillati; phylum Bacillota; class Clostridia; order Lachnospirales; family Anaerotignaceae; genus Anaerotignum; species Anaerotignum faecicola. Next base: position 27,472 of record NZ_BHVZ01000010.1, on the reverse strand, counting down.
GAGCTGCCGGAGAAAAATCCGCAGCTTCGTTGGAAGGTATACAATCGCGGCATCAACGGAGAAACCACCAGAGAAGCGAAAGAACGGCTGGAAAGTCAGGTGCTTTGGTTAAAGCCGCATCTTACTGTAATTCTGCTGGGTTCCAATGACAGTGCCCTCAACGAAGGGCAATATCGTACACCTTGGGAATATGAACACAATATGATGTTCATTCTGGAACGCCTTCTGGCAGAAAAGCACGGAGATTCTGCTTTCCATAGCGGTGTCTGTCTGCCCGTTCTGGTTACGCCGCCGCCCGTGGTGGATACGGATTTCTACCCCTTCACCACAACCGACCGCATTGAAAAATATGGGGAAATCGTCAAAAAGCTGGCAAAGGGCTATCATTGTCCCGTCATTGATGTATATCAGGCATTTCTGGACATTAAGGAAGCACAAGGCTTCGAAGCGTATGATGCACTGTTTCAGTTCGATGGCGTGCATTGGAGCAACGCAGGCTATGATGTGTTCTATGCCCTTCTGGAAAAGGAAATTCTGGCTTTGACAGAAAATTTCTGAAATCCGGATCAAAAAAAGCCCTGCATGGGAAAATTCTCCCGTGCAAGGCTTTTTTTCTGTTCTGTATACTTTTTTCTTTTATTCCATTTTTTACTGACCGCAAAGGTCAACCGTTACATAAAGCTCCTTGGATTTTGCAGAAATCCCCACGCCTGCCTCCTGCATGGTGCCGTCTGTCAGGCTGTTCTCCTTCGCAGCGGTACGCATCCATTCCTGATAAATCTGCACCACATCGCCGCGCTGCTTGGCAATGGTTTCGGATGCCGTGCGGAAGGCTTTGCCCTTCGCCAGAATCCGACTGAAGGGTGTCGAGTCGTCAGAGCCGGTATAGTCGAAATATCCCTTCGCCGTCATATCCTCGGAATGTGCTCTTGCTACGCCCCCCAGCTTACTGTCTGCCGTAAGCAGGGACAGACCCTTTTCCAGACGACACACCTGAATCAAATCAAGCAGCTCCGCTTCCATGGCTTCTCTTGTGGTATACTGCAAGGTGCTCTGGTAATCCTTTGTCTGGGCAAAGCTCTTTTCCTGCAAAAGCACACCACAGATTTTCCCCTCATAATCCAGAGGAACATGCACCTCGGAATTGGCATTGTATACAATACCGCTGTGCTCTAAGCTGCTGACGTGGGAAAGATTCTTAATATTCGCCGCAATGCCCTTGCCGCTTGTACCGTTATAGGTAAAATCTGTGCCCGGCACAAAAATTTCGACAATTTTCCCATCCTGCATCGTTGCAAAGAAATAATTCTGATACTTGTTGAGATAAACATATCTCTCTAAGCCATACACAGAATCGTCAATGCGGTCGGGTTCGCCCCAGACAGCCTTCAGCTCTGCCGCCGTCCAGCCGAGACAAACCTTTTTTTCGCCGACAGTAACCGTTTCTGTTGTCGCCGCATCCGTCACCTTCACTTCCTCTGTCTTGGTGTCCGCTTTCGTGTCCGTTTTGGTGTCCACTTTTGTGTCATTTTGGGTGTCCACTCTGTCCACCTTGTCCACCTTTGGTTCGGTAATTTCCACCTTGCCGCCGGTCTGCTCCTCAATATAGCGATATGCCTTCACGAAGGAAACCACAGCCTCCTGCACCGTCATTTCGCGGAAGGGATGATATCCGCCATCCTGATAGCCCGCAAGAATCCCAATGCCATACAGCTGGTCGATATATTTATTGGAGGAAGCAAACAGCTCTGCGGTATCGTTGAAGGGATTTTTCTTTGCCTTCTCCGTTAAATCCACGCCGCAGGTTTTCATCACGCGCGCCACCATAATTGCCATCTGCTCGCGGGTCAGCGTGCTGTTCGGCTCAAAAATACCGGGGTCTGTGCCGCCGATAATACCCAGCTCATACGCCGCTGTCACATCTGCATCATCGCAGTCTGTAAAGGGCGTTTTACCTGCCGCTTTCCATTCCTTTCCGGTGATTACATTCAGAAAACGCATCACCATCTTGCAGAAATCCTTTCTCGTCATGGGCGATTTTGCCTTCTGCAAATCCGCCTCCGTCAGAAGTCCCTGCTGATAGGCAAATTCGATGGAAGGCTTTGCCCATTTGCCTGCATTCGTCGCAACGGCGGCAAAGGAAGGCACTGCGGCGGAAAGGCTCAGCATCCCTGCAAGAAGAATTGCCATAAACCGTTTCATACTCGTCATCCTTTCTTATTCCCCCAACGCCATCTGCCCGGGCAGATGATTGGTGGTTTTATCCTTTTCCTGTATAAAATGTCCCGTGGTGGGAATTTTTTTCGTGCGATAATATTCGTATTCCTCTGTTTCAAATTCTGCCTTGGCAAACACCGCGGTAACTGCACTGTTTTTCTTGAGTGTAAAGACCTGCACGCCGCCGGCGTTCTTTGTGGCACTCAGCGGAATCAACTCTGTATTCAAGAGCGTTGCCTTATCCGCATTGCGCATCAGCATAAAATCTGCTTCCTCCGCGATTTTCGCCATCCGCACTAGCTCTGCCCTTGCGGAATAGGCATTGACCAGCTTGCGGCGATTTGTTTTGGTTTCATAGGCGGAAAGCGGCACCTTCGCCGCCTTGCCGTTTGCAAAGAAAAACACCATCTGACCGCTGTAATCCGCTGTTGCAGTCATGTAAATAATGGTTTCCCCTGCGTCAAGCTGCAAGAGATTCGGGAGATAATCCCCCAATGCACTCGCCTTGGCATCCGCCACATCCGAGGCTTTCAGCTTATACACATTCTGCTGATTGGAGAAAAACAGCAGATCCATACGGTTTGCGCCCTCCTGCTCCATCAGAAGAACGTCCTCCTCCTTCAGCTTCTGCTCCCCTGCCATACGCAGAGATGCCTGACTGATTTTCTTGAAATAATTCTCCTTCGTCAGGAAGAAGGTTACAGGGTAATCCTCGATGAAGTCCTCCTTGGAAAGCACCGTCACATCATCCTCATGGATGATTTCGGTTTTTCTGGGCTTGCCGTATTTTTTTGCCACATTGCGCAACTGCTTACAGATGATATTTTTGATTTTTGCATCCGAGCGAAGTGTTTCATGCAGACCTTTGATTTCCTTTTCCAGTGCATCCAGCTCTGCAATGCGTTTCAGGATATATTCCTTATTGATGTTGCGCAGCTTAATCTCCGCGATATATTCCGCCTGCACCTCGTCAATTTCAAAGCCTGCCATCAAATTCGGCACAACCATTTTTTCCTCCTCGGTGCCACGGATAATGGCAATCGCCTTATCAATATCCATCAGGATTTTGGAAAGCCCTTCGAGCAGATGATATTTTTCGGATTTCTTCTGAATATCAAATGCAAGCTGTCTGCGGATGGAATCCATGCGGAAGTCCGTCCAGTGCTTCAAAATTTCGCCCACGCCAAGTGTCATGGGCTTGCCATGAATCAGCACATTAAAATTACAGCTGAAGCTATCCGACAAGGGTGTCATGGCGAACAGCTTGTGCATCAGCAGTTCTACATTCGTGCCGCGCTTGAGGTCAATCGTGATTTTCAGACCGTTTCTGTCTGATTCATCGCGCACATCGGTGATATCCTTGATTTTCCCTGCCTTAACCAATGCGATGATTTTATCCACAATGGCTTCGATATTGGTGGTATAGGGAATTTCATAGACCTCGATACAGTTATCCTTTTTATCATAACGATATTTTGCACGCAGCTTCACACTGCCACGTCCCGTTTTATAAATCTGCTCCAAGTCCTTCCGGCTGTAAATCAATTCGCCGCCGGTGGAAAAATCGGGAGCGGAAAGCACCTCACACAAATCAACCGTATCATCCTTGATATACTGCGCCGTTGCTTCGCACAATTCTGCAAGGTTGAAGCTGCAAATGGAGGATGCCATACCAACCGCAATGCCAAGGTTCGGGTTTGCCAGAATATTAGGGAAGGTGGTCGGCAGAAGCGCCGGCTCCTTCATGCTGCCGTCATAGTTATCAATAAACGAAACCGTGTCCTTGTCAATATCCGCAAAGATTTCCTGACAGATGCTCTCCAGCTTTACCTCGGTATAACGGGAGGCGGCATACGCCATCTCTCTGGAATAGTATTTCCCAAAATTCCCCTCAGAATCCACAAAAGGCACCAAAAGCGCTTCATTATCCTTTGTCAGACGCACCATGGTTTCATAAATCGCACTGTCCCCATGGGGGTTCAGCTTCATGGTCTGCCCTACCACATTGGCAGATTTGGTTCTGTCCCCCTTCAGAAGCCCCATCAGATACATGGTATACAAAAGCTTTCTATGGGAGGGCTTGAAGCCGTCAATCTCAGGAATGGCACGGGAAACAATGACACTCATGGCGTAGGGCATATAATTCAGCTCAAGCGTATCGGTAATGCGCTGCTCCTGTATGAAATTATCGTGATATTCTTTTTTCGTTGTTGTTTTTTTCTTTGCCATACATCCACCTCTTAGCTGAGGTCAATCATATCCAGATATTTATGACCTTCCTCTGCAATGTGTTCCTTTCTGCCGGAAAGATTTTCCCCAAGCAGGAGTTCAAAAATCGCCTGTGTGCGCTCCGCTTCATCGGGCGTAACCAGAATGAGCCTGCGCGTTTCGGGGTTCATGGTGGTTTCCCACATCATATCTGCGGCATTTTCACCCAAGCCCTTGGAGCGTTTGATTTTCACCTTGCCCTTCAGCTTGGCGGTGATTTTTGCCTTTTCGCTGTCGGTATAGGCGAAATATTTATCCTTGCCATGGCGGATTTCATATAACGGCGATTCCGCAATATAGACCTTTTTTTCGTAAATCAGCGTCGGTACAAGGCGGTAGAGCATCGTCAAAAGGAGGGTGCGTATCTGGAAGCCGTCCACATCCGCATCGGTGCAGAGAATAACCTTGCTCCAACGAAGCTGCGCCAGATCAAAGGAATTCAGCCCCTTATCATGCTTGGATTTCACCTCAACGCCACAGCCAAGCACCTTCAATAGGTCAATGATGATGTCGCTATTGAAAATCTTATTATAATCTGCCTTCAAGCAGTTCAAAATCTTTCCTCGGATTGGCATAATCGCCTGAAAATCCGCATCTCTGCCCTGCTTACAGGAGCCAAGCGCGGAATCGCCCTCCACGATATAGATTTCTCTGCGGGAGACATCCTTTGTACGGCAGTTTACAAATTTTTCCACACGGTTATTCATATCCAGACTGCCCGTCAGCTTTTTGCGGATATTCACACGGGTATTTTCCGCCGTTTCACGGCTTCTTTTATTCGCAAGCACCTGTGCCGCAATCTTATCGGCATCCATTTTATTTTCAATGAAATAAATCTCCAGCTGTCGGCGGAAGAACTCCGTCATGGCCTCCTGAATGAATTTATTCGTAATGGATTTTTTCGTCTGGTTTTCGTAGCTTGTTACGGTGGAGAAGGAATTGATGACCAGAATCAGGCTTTCCTCCACATCCGCAAAGGTGATCTTCTTTTCATCCTTTTTATATAAGCTATTGCTTTTCAGATATTTATCAATCGCAAAGACAAAAGCATTGCGCACCGCCTTATCGGGGGAGCCACCGTATTCCAGAAAGCTGGAATTATGGTAATATTCCAGTACATTCACATGATTATTGAAGCAGAACGCCGCTTCAAATTTCAGGCGATATTCGGGCTTATCCTCTCTGTCGCGTCCCTTGGTTTCGGTCTGGAGATAATGCACAGCGGTCAGTCCATTTTCGCCGTTCAGCTCCGCAAGATAATCGCGAATCCCATTTTCATAGCAATATTGGAAGGTTTCGCCGCTTTCCTCATCATATAATTCAAACAAAAGCCCTGCGTTCACAACCGCCTGCTTTTTCAGCACATCCTGAAAATAGGAAAGGGGAATATGAATTTCGGTAAAAACATCTCTATCGGGCCGCCATGTAATCTGCGTGCCGGTGGGGTGCTTTTCCACCGCCTCCTTCATCAGACCGCCGATATTTTCACCCTTTTCAAAATGCAGCTGATAGCACATGCCGTCGCGGTAAATCACCGCCTCCATAAATTCGGAGGCATACTGCGTTGCACAGGTGCCCAGACCGTTCAGACCCAAGCTGAATTCATAGTTTTCTCCTGTATTATTCTGATATTTGCCGCCTGCGTACAGCTCACAGAACACCAGCTCCCAGTTGAAGCAATCCTCCTTGGGGTTATAATCCACAGGAATCCCCCTGCCATGATCGCGCACGAGAATGGAATCATCCTTGAAACGGGTAATCTCAATCTTTTTGCCGTAGCCCTCTCGCGCCTCATCAATGGAGTTAGAAAGGATTTCAAAAAAGGCATGCTCGCACCCATCCAGACCGTCCGAGCCGAAGATAACCCCAGGGCGCAGGCGGACGCGTTCCGCCCCCTTCAGGGAAGTGATGCTTTCATTATTATAATTGGAATCTTGCTTTTTCATGGTGCCACCTCTCGTTCTCTGCCGAAATCTGCATGCAAATAAATGCACAGTTACGGCACTATTTTTTACTTTACAGGACGAAACATCCCCTGTCAAGCGAACAGGCAGAATTTTCTTTATCGTGTGCCTTCCTAAGACGAAATCAGGCGTTTGGCTTATTTCACAATTTTACTTCTTCAATTTCTTGAAAACGCGTGAAAATCGTGTTAAAATATCCATTTAGAAATTCAATCAATCTACACAAAAGAGGTTTTGCAAACATGAAAAAATTACGAGAAATTCGTACAAAAATAGATGCGTATATACAAACGCATAAGCCTGCCGCCTTCATCATGTGGCTGCTGGTGCTGCTGTTTCCCCTCTGGCTGAGCCTGAGCGGCAACGCCATTTCCTTTCTTTCCGGGGAGGACGGCGCGGCGGTGTTGCTGCGCACGCTTTTAACGGAAAATTACGGGGCGTTCCTGTTAGGGATGCTTCTGATTTATCTTTTCTTCGGGGCGATGGTCTGCCTCTGGAAACACGTTCCCCTGGCAGCACTTTTGACAGGCTTAATATTTACGATTATGCCGACGGTTGATTTCCTGAAAACAGAAATCCTCAAGGAGCATTTTCTTCCTTGGGATATGCTGCTGGCAAAAAATGCAGACAGCTTCACCACATTTCTTTCTGCGCTGAAAATCCCCACACCGTTATGGTGGCTCTGGGGCGGCACAGTGGCATATCTTACGGTGCTTGCGATTCTGCGTCCGACACTTCCAATCGCATGGAAAAAACGCGTGCTTGGTGCGCCGATTCTATTGGGGTGTCTGTATCTTTGCACCATGAACGGCACCGTACGAGCCGATTACAGCCTGTTGGGGCTTTCCTCCGAGGCACCGACCGACCAGACAAAAAACTACACCGAAAACGGCTTTCTGACCGCTTTTGTGCTAAACCTTTCTTCCTTAAACATGGGTGACCCGGATAATTACAGTGAGAGATATCTGGAAAAGGCATTTGCACAATATCAACCGGACGAAGCTAGCGGCGCAGATTTTCAGAATCCCGATGTCATTGTGATTCTTTCGGAATCCTTCTGGGACCCTACCACGCTGAAAAACGTGAGCTTTACAGAGGACCCGATTCCCAATTACCGCAGGATTCTTGCGGAAAACCACGGCGGCAGCATGGTTTCCTGCACCTTCGGCGGCGGCACGGTGCGTCCCGAATTTGAGATTCTGACCGGCATGACTACAAGTATGCTGCCCTCCGGCAATGTGCCGTATCAGCAGTATGTATTCAACAATATTTATTCCTATGCACGCGAATTTAAGAATCAGGGCTATGATACCATTGGGATTCATACCTATCAGAAGGAATTTTATGAACGTGACCGCGCCTATCCCCTGCTTGGCTTTGATGAAATGCTGGGGGAATATGATTTACACGCAGAGCAGCATTTCAACAGCGGTCCCTTCCTGACAGATGAAAGCCTTGTGGAGGAAATCATGTATCAGCTGGAGCAGCCGCATGAAAAAGGCGTTTTCATTCAGGGCATTACCATGGAAAACCATGGGCTGTATCTGAATAAATTTGACCCCTCCGAATGGAATATTGATTTTACCTCCGATACGCTTTCGGAGGAGGAAAGCAACCTGCTGCACAATTACTGCAAGGGCGTTTCCGATTCGGATGCACAGCTTGGCAGATTGTATGAGTACGTGATGAACAGAGAAAAGCCGACCGTTGTGCTTTGGTATGGCGACCACCTGCCGACGCTGGGGAACGATTTCGGTGTTTATGCCTCCACCGGCACAATCACCTCCACCACTGCCGCAAACTGGACAGAGGAAGAAAAATATCAGATGTTCTCCACGCCCTATGTTGTATTCAGCAATTACGATACAGGGCACGAATACCGCGCAGACGGCACACCCGTTTCGCCGTATCTGCTGACAGCACTGATGTATGATTACATCGGCGCACCGGAAACACTGCGGAGCAATTTCCTTCTGGATTTATATGCGCATTGCCCTGTTATCAGCCCGTATTACAATCTTTATTCCGAGGGCTGTGATGAGGAAACGAGAAACAAATATATCAAGCTGCATGAGCTGCTGACGTATGATGATTTGATGGGAGAACAATATCTGACGAAAAAACTTTTACCACAGGAGCAAAAGCAGGAATAAAAACAGAAAATTAAGAACCTTCTGATTAAATACAAAATCGGAAGGCTCTTTTTCTTTTGAACCCTGTTTTTGGCAAAAACTCTTGACTCTGCAATAGTTGTAGCGTTTAATGTAAACATATAAATTTTATGTATTTTTACAAAAGCATATACCATATACAAAAGATTTTTTAAAGCAACGAAAGGAGTTCCCTATGGAAAGAAACCTTACCACCGGCAGTGTCGGTAAAAATATACTCATATTCTCCCTGCCCTATCTGCTTTCTTATTTCTTACAGACGCTTTACGGCATGGCGGATTTATTCATCATCGGGCAATTTGACGGGGTTGCTAGCACAACCGCCGTTTCCATCGGCTCGCAGGTGATGCACATGCTGACCGTTATGCTCGTAGGGCTTGCGATGGGAACAACCGTCAGCATTGCGCGCGCAGTGGGCGGCAGAAACCATAAGCAGATTTCAGAAAACGTCGGCAACACTGTGACGCTCTTTTTTGGGCTTTCCATTGTGCTGACGGTCGTGCTGCTGCTTCTGGTGCGCCCGATTGTCGGTGTAATGTCCACCCCTGCGGAGGCGGTAGACGGCACAGTTGCATATCTGACCATTTGCTTTCTGGGGATTCCCTTTATTACGGCATATAACATCATCAGCTCCATTTTCCGTGGCATGGGTGACAGCAAAAGCCCGATGTATTTCATTGCAATTGCGTGCGCGGCAAATATCGCACTGGATTATCTTTTCATTGGCGCGCTTGACTTCGGTCCTGCCGGTGCGGCACTCGGCACAACCCTTGCGCAGACCATCAGTGTAGCGGTTTCTCTGTTTATGATTCTGAGGCGGAAAAGCATTTCTCTTTCCAAGGGGGACTTCCATCCGCGCCGCCCTGTTGTGGGGCAGATTTTGCAGATTGGTGTACCTGTTGCCCTGCAGGACGGGCTAATTCAGATTGCGTTTATCGTGATTACGATTATTGCAAACCGCAGAGGGCTGAACGATGCTGCGGCAGTCGGGATTGTAGAAAAAATCATCGGGTTTGTGTTCCTTGTCCCCTCTTCCATGCTTTCCACCGTTTCGGCACTGGGGGCGCAGAACATCGGGGCAGGCAAGCCGGAACGCGCTGTACAGACCCTACGCTATGCCATCTGCATTACCGTTGGCTTCGGGCTTTGCGTCTGCATCGGGGTACAGCTCTGCGCGGAACAGCTTGTCGCACTCTTTACCGACCGACAGGCGGCAGGCGGCGCAGAGGTCATTCGCTTCGGCGGACAATACCTGCGCAGCTATATCCTCGACTGCGTTTTTGCAGGGATTCATTTTAGCTTCAGCGGCTATTTCTGCGCCTGCGGCAAGTCGGTTCTTTCCTTCCTGCACAACATCAGTTCGGTTTTGCTTGTGCGTGTACCGGGGTCCTATCTTGCTTCCATGCTCTTCCCCGATACGCTGTTCCCGATGGGGCTGGCTTCGGCAGGCGGTTCTCTGCTTTCCGTAATGCTCTGCATCCTTTTCTATCTGAAATTTTGCCGAGGGAAAAATCCGGCAGCAGAGAGCGCATGAGGTTCATGGAAATTCTATGAAAAATTTCTGATGGAGATTTCCATTCCTGTCAGATGAATTTCCGAATAAACAACAAAAACGCCGTATCAGAGAACAATCTTCTCTCACGGCGTTTTTTATTTATGCGTATCAAAAAATTTTACACCAATGCCGAGACTGCGGCAAAAAATGCTTCTACCTCCGCCATTTCGGGGAAGGTTGCCATATAGAACTGATTGCCCATGGCAACACTCAGCGCATCCGGCAGGCGACCGGACATACGGACAGCATCCCCATAGTGCGAGAGGATTTCTTCGTGGCTGAGCTGATACTGCTTGCCATCCCTTCTGCCGACATAGGCGCAGAACGCATGCGCTCCCTCCGACTTTGTGGAGCGGTCGAAGGCAATCATATCCGCCCAGATTTTATAGACATCCGTACTGTTTGCATAGTCCATCATATCGGGACCAAAGCCGCCGCAGGGACGCATATTGACCTCAAGCGCCATAATTTCGCCCCTCCTGCCTAATCCCTTCTGGTCCTGACGCAGACGGAAAAATTCAAAATGCACAAAGCGGCTTTTCACGCCAAAGGCTTTCACCGTGGCGCGCCCTGCCCGTTTGGTGTCCTCAGGCAAATCCTTCACGATATAGAATTTGCAGTCATCGCTTTGGTTGACCATATCCATGATGGAGCCGGGGGTTACGTTGCCCGTTTCAAAAAGAATATTCCCCTTGGAATCAATAATGGCATCATAGGAGCAGACCTCACCATTGACAAACTCCTCCATGATATAGACAACCCCTTCGTGACGCTGCTTATAGAACGCCGCAAGCTCCTCGTCATTCGTAATCTTGAAATTATGGGAGGCACCCACGCCGTTATCCGGCTTTGCCACAACGGGATAGCCGGCCTCGGCAACAAAGCGGCGGCAGTCCTCCATGCTTTCCACAAGGGTATAGCGCGCGACTGCAAGCCCTGCCTCTCTGTATGCTTCCTTCATTTTGGATTTATATTTCATCCGCGGCATATCCTGCACCTGAAAGCCTGTGGTAATATTGAAATCCGTCCGCAGCTTAGCATCCTGCTCCAGCCAGTATTCGTTATTGCTTTCCAGCCAGTCAATCCGCCCGTATTTAAAGGCAAAAAAGGCAACCGCACGATAGACCTCATCATAATTTTCCAGACTGCCAACCTTGTAATATTCGTGCAGGCTGTTTTTCACATTCTCATCCAGCTGCTCATACGGTTCATCGCCAATGCCCAGTACGCGCATGCCGTTTTCCTTCAGCTCTTTACAGAATTTCCAATAATTTGTTGGGAAATTCGGGGAAAGAAATACAAAATTTTTCATAGAACATCCCTCCTGTTATCTTTTGTTCGGATTACGCCTTATTCAAACAGCGTTTTCATAAAAAACGGAATCTGCTTTTCCCAGCTTGCTTCGCAGTGTGTTCCCCGCGGAACAATACGACTATTGAGCAGAACACGCTTTTCTATCAGCAATGCACTGACTTCCGCAAAGAGACTGCGGCTGTGCGGATGATCGGCAAATTCCAGTGCGCCGTAATCCATATAAAGCACAGTATTTCGTTTCACTCTGGCATGCCGAATCATCGCCTTGACCTTTTCCGCATCAATCCAGAGTGAAGGCGAGAGTGCCGCACCGCGCGAAAAGACCTCCGGATACGCCAGAAGCCCATAAAGTGTCATAAGTCCTCCCATAGAGGAGCCTGCCAGAAAGGTATGCCTGCGGTCTGCCTTGGTGCGGTACTGGGTATCTACTGTCCGCTTGAGAACATGGACAATCCAATCCATAGTGATATCCCCGTTGCCTATAATTCCGCCCGTTTCCTCTGTGGTAAACGAAAAAGGGGCATATTCCTTTAGTCTGCCATAATCAGGCGCGCGGCTCGATTCCAGCGCAACCACCATCAGCTTTCTGCCGCTTTTCTGCAAATACTGCTCCATCCCCCAGCTTTTGCCGTAGGTAGCATCTTCATCATAAAAAACATTATGCCCATCAAACATGTATAAAACAGGATACTGTCGCTTGGGCTTCTCGTAATATTCATCGGGCAGGTAGATATAAACCCTCCGCCGCTCCATGCCATGCTCCCCGGGTGCCCAAACGGGAAATCGCTCAATCATACGCCTCACTCCTATCTTTTCTGAGTATAGCACAGGTCTCCCTATTTTTCACGCAAAATCAACGACCTTCTTGCAAAAACAGAAAATCTATCATAATTTATCTATAGAATTTCCGAATTATTTTCTAGGACAAAAACTAATATATCGAAATAATTTATTGTTTTCTATAGAAAAAATTTTATTATATTTTTTAAAAAACCTTGTAAATTCAAATAAAACCTGATTTTTAATCATTTTGTCACATATTCAATTTTTTTATCGTTTTCTCTTGACAGACGGCACTATGATTGATATATTCTATAAATATAAAATATCACGCAAAGCACTTGTTTTTGTATGATAAACAAATCCAGATAGAAGGAGTGAGAACTTTGATCACTTATAACGACAAAACCAATCTCTTGGAACTCAGGCGCTATAAATACAGCCTTCAGGATATTCCTGAGCCTAACCTGTATCGTGATAACTACAGCTATGACGAAGTGCCGAAGGTTACGTTCAACTACCGTCAGGTACCCATGAATGTGCCTGAGAAAATCTGGCTGACAGATACCACCTTCCGTGATGGGCAGCAGTCTCGCGCTCCCTATACGGCAAAGCAGATCGCAACGCTGTATGATATGCTGCACCGCTTAGGCGGCCCCAAGGGCAAAATCAGACAGTGCGAATTTTTCCTGTACAGCGAAAATGACCGCAGGGCGATCGAAGCATGCCGCGAGCTGGGCTATGAATTCCCCGAAATCACAGGATGGATTCGTGCCACTAAGGAGGACTTCAAGCTGGTCAAGGAAATGGGGATGCCCGAATGTGGGATTCTGGTTTCCTGCTCCGACTATCATATTTTCAATAAGCTGCACAAAACCAGAAAGCAGGCAATCGACGGCTATCTGGAAATTGTAGAGGCTGCTCTGGATATGGGCATTACCCCTCGCTGCCATTTTGAGGATGTCACAAGAGCCGATTTCTATGGCTGCGTGGTTCCCTTTGCAACGGAGCTGAAAAAGCTGATGGATAAATATCAGCTGCCCGTAAAAATCCGCTTCTGTGATACGATGGGCTACGGCGTGCCTTACCCCGGTGCTACCCTGCCCCGTTCTGTCGGCGGTATCATTTATGGTGTAAACCACTTTGCGCAGATCCCTTCCGAATTACTGGAATGGCATGGGCATAACGATTTCTATAAGGCGGTTGTCAATTCCACAACGGCATGGCTGTATGGCTGCTCCTCCGTAAACTGCTCTCTCTTAGGCATCGGAGAACGCACAGGCAACACCCCTCTCGAAGCAATGGTAATGGAATATGCTTCCCTGAGAGGAACATTAGATGGCATGGACCCTACTGTCATTACGGAAATCGCAGAATTTTATGAAAAAGAGCTTGGCTATAAAATCCCCTCTCGCACCCCCTTCGTCGGGCGTGACTTTAATGTAACCAGAGCCGGTATTCACGCAGACGGCGTTGCGAAGGATGAGGAAATTTATAACATCTTCAATACAGCAAAGCTGCTGAACCGCCCCCTCAGCGTAGAGGTCAACAAAAACTCCGGTCTTGCCGGCGTTGCATACTGGCTGAACCAGACATTGCATCTGGAGGGCGAAAGCAAAATCAGCAAGAATGACCCTCGCACTGCTATCCTCAAGGAATGGGTAGATAAGCAGTACAGCGACGGACGTATGACCTTCATCAGTGAGGAAGAGATGGAGGCAGCCACATGCGCGCTTCTGCCGGAGCTGGCAAAGCAGGCAGGGCTTCTGTAAGAAGGATTTGTTAAAAAAATAAAATTTCATCAAACAGTTTTCTTAGGAGGAAGAGAATATGGGAATGAATATTACCGAAAAACTGATTAAAAACCATCTGGTATCCGGTGAAATGGTGGCAGGGAAGGAAATCGCCATCAAAATCGACCAGACACTGACACAGGACTCCACAGGTACCATGGCGTATCTGCAGTTTGAAGCCATTGGGATTCCCCGTGTCAAAACAGAGAAATCTGTTGCTTACATCGACCACAACACCCTGCAGACAGGCTTTGAAAACGCAGATGACCATAAATATATCCAGACAGTGACAAGCAAGCATGGGATTTATTTCTCCAAGCCCGGCAACGGCATCTGTCATCAGGTGCATCTGGAGCGCTTCGGCAAGCCCGGCAAAACCCTGCTTGGCTCTGACAGCCACACCCCTACAGGCGGCGGCATCGGGATGCTTGCGATTGGCGCAGGCGGTCTGGATGTAGCCGTTGCAATGGGCGGCGGTGCGTATTATCTGGCTATGCCCAAGGTTTGCCGTGTGAACCTGACAGGCAAGCTTTCCCCCTGGGTAACCGCGAAGGACGTTATTCTTGAGGTACTGCGCCGCCTGTCCGTTAAAGGCGGTGTCGGCAAGGTGATGGAATACGCAGGTGAAGGCGTAAAGACGCTTTCCGTTCCCCAGAGAGCAACCATCACAAACATGGGCGCAGAGCTGGGCGCAACTACATCCGTATTCCCTTCTGACGAGGTGACAAAGAAATTCCTTGACGCGCAGGGACGCGGCGAGGATTGGATAGAGCTTTCCGCTGACGCAGATGCAACCTATGATGAGGAAGTAACGATTGCTCTGGATGAAATCGCACCTCTGGTTGCCTGCCCTCATTCCCCCGATAATATCAAGCAGGTAAAGGATGTTGCAGGTCTGAAGGTGGATCAGGTTGCAATCGGCTCCTGCACCAATTCCTCTTATACCGATATGATGACGGTTGCGGCACTCTTAAAAGGAAAATCCGTTCATCCCGATGTCAGTCTGGTTATCGCGCCCGGCTCCAAGCAGGTTATGAATATGCTGGCGGCAAACGGCGCACTAGCAGATATTATTTCCGCAGGCGCGCGTATTCTGGAATGTGGCTGTGGCCCCTGCATCGGCATGGGGCAGGCTCCTGCAACGAATGCGGTTTCCCTGCGTACCATCAACAGAAACTTTGAAGGCAGAAGCGGGACAAAATCCGCGCAGGTTTATATCGTCAGCCCCGAAACAGCGGTTGCATCCGCACTGGCAGGCGTTGTAACAGATCCCCATACACTGGGAGAAGCCCCTCTGGTTTCCATGCCTGCGCATTTCATGGTAAACGATAACCTCATCATTCCTCCTGCACCTGAAGGCGAATGTGTGAAGGTTGTCAGAGGCCCGAATATTCAGCCCTTCCCCAAGAATACAAAGGTACCCAAGGAAATCAAGGGCGGCGCGCTGATTAAGGTAGAGGACAACATCACAACAGACCACATTATGCCCTCCAATGCGAAGCTTCTGCCCTTCCGTTCCAACGTACCCTATCTGGCAGATTACTGCCTGACCCCCTGTGATCCTGAGTTCCCCGCAAGAGCGAAGGCGGCAGGCGGCGGCTTTATCATCGCAGGGCAGAACTACGGGCAGGGCTCCAGCCGCGAGCATGCAGCACTGGCTCCCCTGCAGCTTGGCGTAAAGGGTGTCATCGCAAAATCCTTCGCGCGTATCCACATGGCAAACCTGATTAACAACGGTATCCTGCCTCTGGTATTCGTAAACGAATGGGACTATGACAACATTCGCCTTGGGGACGAATTTGTCATCAAATATGCCGCAGACCAGATCAAAGGCGCAGTAGAGGGACAGAACGTAATGGTAACACTGGTGCGTACCGGCGAAGAAATTCCCACAAGACTGAATATTTCCGCAAGACAGTGCGACATTCTGCTCGCAGGCGGTCTGCTGAACTATACAAAGGAGGCAAAATAATATGGCACATAAAGTAACTCTTATCCCCGGGGACGGCAGCGGCCCTGAGGTTGTTGCGGCAGCGAAGCGCGTTGTAGAGGCAACCGGCGTTGCCATTGAATGGGATGAAATGGAAGCAGGCGCAGCCATGATCGAAAAATACGGCACACCCCTGCCCGACCATGTCATTGATTCCATCCGCAAGAACGGCGTTGCGCTGAAAGGGCCTATTACGACCCCTGTCGGCAAGGGCTTCCGCAGCGTAAACGTAGCACTGCGCAAAACCTTTGACCTTTATGCAAACGTACGCCCTGCCAAAACCTACCCCGGCGTAATCACAAGATATGATCATATCGACCTTGTTATCGTGCGCGAAAATACAGAAGACCTGTATGCAGGGATTGAGCACATGGTTGGCGAAGATGCGGCGGAAAGCATTAAGCTGATTACCAGAAAGGGCTGCGAGCGCATCTGCCGTTACGCCTTTGAATATGCCGTAAGAGAAGGAAGAAAAAAAGTAACAGCCGTACATAAGGCAAACATTATGAAATGCACCGATGGTCTGTTTCTGGATGTAGCAAGAGAGATTGCAAAGGAATATCCGCAAATCGAATTTACAGACAGCATTGTCGATGCCATGTGTATGCGTTTGGTAATGCACCCTGAGGAATATGATGTACTGGTTTGCCCGAACCTTTACGGCGATATCGTTTCCGACCTGTGTGCAGGTCTGGTTGGCGGCTTGGGCTTAACCCCCAGCGCAAATATCGGCAAGGACGGTGCAATTTTCGAGCCAATCCACGGCTCTGCCCCCGATATTGCAGGACAGCACAAAATCAACCCGACTGCCTGCATCCTTTCCGCTTCCCTGATGCTGGCACATCTGGGCGAGGCAAAGGCGGCAGCGGCAATCGAAAAAGCCGTAACCGATGTCATTTCCGAAGGGAAAACACTGACGCAGGATATGGGCGGCACCGCAAGCACCGAGGAATTTGCGGACGCAGTGATTGCAAAGCTGTAAGCCTACAGCTTTATCAGACAAAAAAATTGACATCCCGTCTTTACGATGGGATGTCTTTTTTCAGCCGAAAAATCTTTCAACTCAAAAAAGGAGCGGCAAAGCCACTCCTCTTTTATTTCAATTTTTCTTATCTGTACTGATGCAGAACATGGTCTACGATACCAACGATTTCGCCGTTTTCTTTATAAACACGGGGAACACGTTTTGTCAATACGCAGGGCAGTTCATAGTTGATTGTGCCAAGGATTGCAGCCATATCGTCAAATGTGAAGTGTTTATCGCCATCTGTACCAACAACGATAACTTCATCCCCCATTTTTGCTTCGGGAATATCTGTAACGTCAATCATCAGCTGGTCCATGCAGACACGACCAACAACGGGTGCATATTTACCATGAACAATCATTTTAGCCTTGTTGGACAATGCTCTGTTGTAACCATCTGCATAGCCAATAGGGATGGTAGCAATTCTTCTGTCTGTTTCTGCTGTATAGGTTCTGCCGTAGGAAAGCTGAGAGCCTGCAGGAACATGCTTTACCAGACCGATTGTGGATTTTACTGTCATCAAAGGCTTCAAATCAATCATGCCTTCGCATTCGCTAGAGGGCAGCATACCGTATGTAATGATACCGGAACGGCACATATCAATATGTCTTTCGGGATAAGCGATTGTGGTTGCGCTGTTTGCACAGTGGCGGAGACCAACATGTACGCCTGCATCCTGCAAAGCTGTTACCATTTTATCGAAGCGAGCAAACTGCATTCTTGTGAAATCGGGGTTATCACCTGTGTAGGAGTCAGCAACTGCATGGTGTGTAAAGATACCTGTAATCTTTACGTTGGGCATTTTACTTACTTCAATGATATCCTTCAGGGACTGATCGAAGTCTGCATCATCTGTCTGGAAACCAACACGAGTCATACCTGTATCCAGTTTAATATGACCTTCTACAACAACATTTGCTGCTGCCGCTGCTTCCTGCAGGCTTCTTGCATGTTCAATCCCAACGATTGCGTTTGTGATGCTCTGCTGGCAAAGAATTTCTACGCAGCTTGCGGGTGTATAGCCCAGAACCAGAATGGGTTTTGTGATGCCTTCGTTTCTCAGGCTCATACCTTCTTCGATGTTGGAAACGCCGAACCAGTCGAAGCCGCCTGCCTGCAGCTTGCGTGCTACAAAGCCGTCACCATGACCATACGCATCCGCCTTTACAATACCCATAACCTTATGCTCGGGTTCCATTTTGGATTTGATGCTCTTGATGTTGTAATCCAGTGCATCCAAGTCAATTTCTGCCCATGTTCTTTTGATAAAATCCATAACTTTCCGCTTCCTTTCCAAGAAAAATGGTGATATTTCTCAGCATTTTTTTCATTGCCAACGAGAATGTACTGCGATTTTCCCTAATTCCTTGGCAATTATTTAACACTTGTACTAAATATAGCACAATGTTTTTCTCTTGGCAATATCTGCCGAAAAATATTTCATCAATATCTTAAAAAAATACAATATACACAAATCTTGTCATGCAAGGTACAAATGTGTGTACAATTCATACGCATCCTTGATTGCTGTGCCGCCATCGCCGATTTCATTTGCATCCCCCACAACGGCATAGCTCATCCGCTCATCCATCAGCCACATGGTCAACTCCGTATCCACAACAGGCTCGCCGCCGCCTGCCCAGATAACTGTATCCGCAGAAACAAACAGCGTCATTTCGCCGATTTTGACATACAGCTTGCTGCCGTCCATCAGCGTTGCGGTGGTAGTTGTCAAAAAGCTGACATTCTTTTTCTTCAATTCATTTAACAGCGGACGCGCCATTGCGCCCATGTCCATGCCCATTTTTTCCTTCTGCTCGATAATCTTAATCCCGAATTCCGCTGCACCCTCCGGCAGACGCTGCGTCAGAAATGCTGCCGTTTCCAAACCAACTGCGCCGCCGCCCAGAATTGCCACAGTTCCTTGAAGCATTTCCGCAATTTTTTCTTCCGGCATCTGCAAGATTTCCTGCGCCGTAAAATATTTTTCATCAGACAAGCCTTCAATTGGCTGCTTTTCGGGTTGACTGCCTGTTGCCACAACCGTAAAATACGGTTTTCTTTCCTTAATAAAATCAAGCGTTGCTTCTGTTTCTGTCAAAACGGTAACGCCTAGCTCCGCAAGGGTTGCTTTCATGTAGGCAATATAATCCAGCAGACCCTCCTTTTTCGGAGGTAATGCTGCCAGCCGCAGCTGACCACCAAGCTCCTTTTCCCTGCACAGCAGTGTTGTGACAAAGCCGCGCTCTGCGGATTTTTTCGCCGCTTCCATGCCGGCAGGACCGCCGCCGATGACGATACATTCCTTTCTGGTTGCAATCTTTCTTCTCTGGTGCTCAAAGGCTTCATTCCCTGCTTCGGGGTTGAAGGCGCAGAAAAGCTCCTTCCCCTTCAGCACTGCCGCGATGCACTTATTGCAGCTCTGGCAGGGCAGATAGGGCTTGCCCGCCTGCAAGCGATTGGCAAATGCCGCATCCGCCAGAAATGCCCTTGCCGTACCGCAGAAATCGCAGAGACCCTGCGCCAGAATCCGTTCCGCCGTTTCCGCATCATGAATCCGATTGCAAGCAATCACAGGCACAGAAAGATATTTCTTCAAAGCACCCGCAAACGGCGCATATCCCCCCTTGGAAACATGATAGGAAATCTGCTCCACCGGAGATTCATGCCAGCCGCCCGTTACCGTCACACCATCAATCGTCCCTGCATCCTCTGCCTTTTTGCAGAAACGCAGCGTATCTGTCAGCTCATAGCCGCCCTCTACCATCTGCGCCGCAGAAACCTTTACCAGTATTGGGAAATCCCCTACTGCCGCACGCACTGCCGCCAGAACCTCCAATGGATAGGTCATGCCGTTTTCTGTCTGATAGCCATATACATCCGTTCTCTGATTTGTCAACGGAGAGAAAAATTCCGAAAGCAGATACCCTGCCGATGCGCTCACCTCTACGATATCCGCGCCGATTTCCTTGCACAATGCCGCCGCATTGGCAAACGCCGCCTTTGTTTTGGCTAATTCCTCTGCCGTCATTTCCTGCGGCTCTGTCCTGAAAATAGGCGAAGCCACCGCAGAAGGCGCAAGCAAGGGCTTTTCGCCGTGGTTCTTCGCGCTTTCGTTTCGTCCGCAGTGGAACAGCTGCACAATCAGCCTGCAATCGTGCGCGTGGACGCGTTCCGCAAGTGTCCGCAGGCTTTCCTTCTCTACCGTTTCCGCGTCATACATTCCCTTAAGTGCCCCTGCTTCATTCACAGCAAGCAGCACCGTCACTGCCGCCGCGCCGCCCTTTGCGCGCTCCTCATAGAAGGCATAGTCGCGCTCTGTCAGCGCATTGCCTGTCGCAAAGCCTGTGTGCATGGCAAGCATAATCCAACGATTTTTCAATTCCAACTCTCTCAGCCTAAATGGCGTAAAAACCATGTAAATCCCTCCGTTTCTCCTCCGCTTCTGCTGTTAGCATATCATATCTGCCTGCCTTTTTCCAGAGAAATACAGACAGAACCCTCAAACGAAATTTTCTTTCAAAAAGTCACTTCCTTTTTATTGTAGCGTGTTCCTTTATCTGATAGAATAGATAGAATGGGCAGGTGATACTATGAAATACATAAAGCTGGTTGCCTCCGATCTGGATGGCACCCTTCTCGATAAAAATAAGGAAATTACCCCTCGCTTATATCATGCGTTGGAACAGATGAACGAACAG
Organism: Anaerotignum faecicola; assembly: GCF_003865035.1. NCBI lineage: Bacteria > Bacillati > Bacillota > Clostridia > Lachnospirales > Anaerotignaceae > Anaerotignum > Anaerotignum faecicola. The sequence goes on along the minus strand of NZ_BHVZ01000010.1, from coordinate 6,692 downwards.
GGCATTTATTTTGTGCCTGCCACAGGCAGACCCTTCAGCACAGTGCCACAGGCAATCAAGGCACTGCCCTTTCTGCGCTATGTTATCACCAGCAACGGCGCGGCGATTTATGACGCAGTGGAAAAAAAAGCCGTCATTGAAAATAATCTTTCGCCCAATGCAGTCGATGCAGTGATTCCCATTGCCAAGCGTCTGCCTGTCATCACGGAATATTTTATCCATGGCAAGGCGTATATTGCGAAAAGCGTCTATGAAAATCTTTCTCCCTACGGGCTGACGGAAAGCCATGTGCGCTATATTCTGAACAGCCGCACCCCTGTAGAAAATTTCTGGGAGAAAATGCAGAAAAGCCATGCCATTCTGGAAAATATCAATCTGATTTTTCGGGATATGGACTTGCGAAAGCAGGTCTGGGCGGAGCTGCGGGCACTCGGTCTTTGCTCCGTTACCGCATCTACACCGGAAAATATTGAAATCACCTCTCCCCTTGCCACCAAGGCGAAGGCATTGGAAACGCTTTGTGCCCTGCTTGGCATCGAAGCGGAGCATGTGCTTGCCATGGGAGACAGCGATAACGATTTGCCCATGCTGGAATTTGCGGGCATTGGCGTTGCCATGGCAAACAGCGAGGCACACATCAAGGCTGCGGCGGATATGATTGCGGAGGACTGCAATCACTTTGGCGCGGCAAAAATTCTGGAACAATTACTAAAGGAAAGAGCATAAGGAGAACGATACATGAGTATTTTAAATGTAGTAAAGCTCAGCCACGGCTTTGGTGACAGAGCCATCTTCACAGACGTATCCTTCCGCCTTCTGAAGGGGGAGCACGTCGGCTTTGTTGGGGCAAATGGCGAAGGGAAATCCACATTTATGAATATTATCACAGGAAAGCTGATGCCTGATGAGGGCAAAATCGAATGGAGCAAAAATGTCCGTGTGGGCTATTTAGATCAGCATACCGTTCTGGAACAGGGACAGACCATCCGAGACGTTCTGCAATCTGCCTTCGGCTATCTTTTTGACCTTGAGGCGCAGATGAACGCCTACTATGCCGAAATGGCGGAGGCTGACGCAGAGCGCATGGAATTTCTGATGGAGGAAACGGGTAGTATACAGGAAACTCTGGAGCATCATGATTTTTATATCATTGATTCCAAGGTGGACGAAATCGGACGTGCCCTCGGTCTTGCGGATATCGGCATGGACAGAGATGTCACAGAGCTTTCGGGCGGACAGAGAACCAAGGTTTTAATGGGTAAGCTGCTTCTGGAAAAACCGGATATTCTTCTTCTGGATGAGCCGACCAACTATCTGGACGAAAATCATATCGAATGGCTGAAACGCTATCTGATTGAATACGAAAACGCCTTCATCCTTATTTCGCATGATATTCCCTTCCTTAACAGCGTGGTCAATCTGATTTACCATGTAGAAAATGCAGAGCTGACACGCTATGTCGGGGATTATGATAAATTCCAGGAGGTCTATGCCATGAAAAAGGCGCAGCTTGAGGCGGCATATCGTAAGCAGCAGCAGGAAATCGATGACCTAAAGGACTTCGTTGCTCGCAATAAAGCGCGTGTTTCCACAAGAAATATGGCAATGTCCCGTCAGAAAAAGCTGGATAAAATGGACGTCATCGAATTGGCGAAGGAAAAGCCAAAGCCGGAATTCAACTTCAAAGAGGCGCGTGCCGCAGGCAGATACATTTTCCAGACAGAGGATTTGGTGATTGGATATGATAAACCCCTTTCCAGACCTCTCACCCTTTCCATGGAACGCGGACAGAAAATTGCGCTTGTCGGTGCAAACGGGATTGGGAAAACCACTCTGCTGAAAAGCATCCTCGGCGAAATCCCACCTCTCAGCGGCAAAACGGAACTGGGGGATTATCTTTATACCGGCTATTTTGAGCAGGAAAAGAAATACACCGAAAATGTCACCTGTATTGATGAAATCTGGAAGGAATTTCCTTCGTTTACGCAATATGAGGTGCGTTCCGCTCTGGCAAAATGTGGCCTGACCACAAAGCATATCGAAAGCATGGTGAAGGTACTCAGCGGCGGCGAGCAGGCAAAGGTTCGCCTTTGCAAGCTCATCAACAACGAAACCAATGTTCTTCTGCTGGATGAGCCAACCAACCATTTGGATGTGGATGCAAAGGAAGAATTAAAGCGTGCTTTGCAGGCATATAAGGGCAGTATTCTTTTGATTTGTCACGAACCTGAATTTTATCAGGATGTTGTGACTGAGGTATGGAACTGCGAGGATTGGACGACAATCCGGCTATAAATAAGAGAGAATAAAAGATAATGAGAGATAATGGAGGAAAAGGAATGAATTATGATGTCATTATTATCGGCGCAGGTCCCGGTGGTATCTTTGCTGCTTATGAACTGATGCAGCAAAAGCCTACGATGAGGGTTGCTGTTTTCGAGGCAGGTCATGCGCTCGATAAACGCCACTGTCCCATTGATGGGGATAAAATCAAAAGCTGTGTCAGCTGTAAAAGCTGCAGCATCATGAGCGGCTTTGGCGGTGCAGGTGCTTTTTCCGATGGGAAATATAACATCACCAACGATTTTGGCGGTACTTTATATGAATATATCGGCAAAAAACGTGCCTTGGATTTAATGCAGTATGTTGATACCATCAATATGCGTTATGGCGGTGCAGGCACAAAGCTGTATTCCACCGCAGGCACAAGGTTTAAAAAGCTTTGCATCCAAAATGACCTGCACCTTCTGGATGCCTCTGTGCGTCATTTGGGTACGGATATAAACTATATTGTGCTGGAAAATCTTTATGCACATCTAAAGGATAAGGTGGATTTCTTCTTTGATACACCCGTCAATTCCGTTACCGTTCTGGAAAATGGCTATGCGGTAAATTGTGCAGAGGAAAGCTTTTCCTGCGAAAAATGTATCATTTCCGTTGGACGCAGCGGCAGTAAGTGGATGGAACGCATTTGTAATGAACTGGAAATCCCCACAAAATCCAACCGCGTTGATCTTGGTGTGCGCGTGGAACTGCCTGCGGAGGTTTTTTCTCATCTGACCGATGAGCTTTACGAAAGCAAAATCGTATACCGCACCCAGAAATACGGAGATAAGGTGCGTACCTTCTGCATGAACCCCAAGGGTGCTGTTGTAAATGAAAACACAAACGGCATTATCACTGTAAACGGGCATAGCTATGAAGACCCTGCCCTGCAAACAGGTAATACAAACTTCGCTTTGTTGGTTGCCAAGCATTTTTCTGAGCCATTCAAGGATTCCAACGGCTATGGCGAATCCATTGCCCGCCTGAGCAATATGCTGGGCGGCGGTGTAATTGTGCAGCGCTTCGGTGATTTGATTCGTGGTCGTCGTTCCACACCAAAGCGTATAGAGGAATCCTTCGTTACACCTACATTGAATGCAACCCCCGGTGATTTGAGTCTTGTTCTGCCCAAACGCCTGTTGGATGGCATTATCGAAATGATTTATGCACTCGATAAGGTTGCGCCCGGCACAGCAAATGATGATACCCTCCTTTATGGTGTAGAGGTAAAGTTCTATAATATGGAGGTTGCCGTCAATGAACAGCTGATGAGCCGCTATGATGGGCTGTATATCATCGGCGATGGCAGCGGCATCACCCATTCCCTCTCCCACGCATCCGCAAGCGGCGTGCATGTTGCAAGAAATATAGCAGCAAACTAAACAAATCACAATAAAAAAGAAGAAGAAATCCACTTTAATTTAATAAGGAAGGATTTCTTCTTTTTATGCCGATTTTTCTTTAAAAACAGCAAAAAATAGAACCGCATTTGCGATTCTATCTGAATTGGATTCCGGCAACCATCTACTCTCCCAGGCAGCTGCCCACCAAGTACCATCGACCGCCTAGGTCTTAACCGTCGTGTTCGGAATGGGAACGGGTGTGTCCCCTAGGCGCATCATCACCGGAAATCTTTCTTTTATTAAGGTGTTACACCTTCAAAACTGAACACAAGTTGCAAATCTTATCAATCTTTTTTTGGTCAAGCCCTCGATCTATTAGTATTGGTCAGCTGAACATGTTACCATGCTTACACCTCCAACCTATCAACCTCATTATCTTTAAGGGATCTTACTTCCGAAGAATGGGAAATCTTATCTTGAGGGCGGCTTCACGCTTAGATGCCTTCAGCGTTTATCCGTTCCATACATAGCTACCCGGCTGTGCAGTTGGTCTGCAACCGGTACACCAGAGGTACGTCCATCCCGGTCCTCTCGTACTAAGGACAGCTCCTCTCAAATTTCCTGCGCCCACAACGGATAGGGACCGAACTGTCTCACGACGTTCTGAACCCAGCTCGCGTACCGCTTTAATGGGCGAACAGCCCAACCCTTGGGACCTACTTCAGCCCCAGGATGCGATGAGCCGACATCGAGGTGCCAAACCTCCCCGTCGATGTGAACTCTTGGGGGAGATAAGCCTGTTATCCCCAGGGTAGCTTTTATCCGTTGAGCGATGGCATTCCCACTTATTACCACCGGATCACTAAGTCCTACTTTCGTACCTGCTCGAGCCGTCGCTCTCGCAGTCAAGCCACCTTTTGCCTTTACACTCTTTGAATGGTTTCCAATCATTCTGAGGTGACCTTCGAGCGCCTCCGTTACCTTTTAGGAGGCGACCGCCCCAGTCAAACTGCCCGCCTGACATTGTCCCTCATCCGGATTACGGATGCAGGTTAGAAATTCAATGACATAAGAGTGGTATCCCACCGGCGGCTCCACGAAAACTAGCGTTCTCGCTTCTTAGCCTCCCACCTATCCTGTACATATATCATCGAATCCCAGTATCAGGCTGCAGTAAAGCTCCATGGGGTCTTTCCGTCCTGTTGCGGGTAACCAGTATCTTCACTGGTTCTTCAATTTCACCGGGCGTGTTGTCGAGACAGTGCACAAATCATTACGCCTTTCGTGCGGGTCAGAACTTACCTGACAAGGAATTTCGCTACCTTAGGACCGTTATAGTTACGGCCGCCGTTTACTGGGGCTTGAATTCAAAGCTTCGCTTGCGCTGACCTCTCCTTTTAACCTTCCAGCACCGGGCAGGCGTCAGCCCATATACTTCACCTTACGGTTTCGCATAGACCTATGTTTTTGCTAAACAGTTGCTTGTGCCTCTTTTCTGCGGCCTCTTGCGAGGCTCCCCTTATCCCGAAGTTACGGGGTCATTTTGCCGAGTTCCTTAACAACACTTCTCCCGTCGGCCTGTGGATTTTCTCCTCATCTACCTGTGTCGGTTTACGGTACGGGTACACATAACGCAATAGCGGCTTTTCTCGGCAGTGTGGATTCGGAAACTTCCTTACTTTTTTTCAGTCCTCATCACGTTTCACTTACAGGAGACGGATTTGCCTATCTCCCACAGCTTTACGCTTGACCGGGTCTTTCCATTCCCCGGTTTCCCTATCCTCCTGCGTCCCCACAGTTCTGATTATGTGTAGTACAGGAATATCAACCTGTTATCCATCGACTACGACTTTCGTCCTCGCCTTAGGCCCCGACTAACCCTGGGAAGATTAGCTTTACCCAGGAATCCTTAGATATTCGGCCTACATGTTTCTCACATGTATCTCGCTACTCATTCCGGCATTCTCTCTCCTGTTTCGTCCACCATCGCTCTCACTTTGGCTTCGTCCTTGCAGGATGCTCCTCTACCACTCCTTACTTTGTAAGGAATCCGTAGCTTCGGTGTCGTGTTTTAGCCCCGTTACATTTTCGGCGCAGGTTTTCTCGACTAGTGAGCTATTACGCACTCTTTAAATGTATGGCTGCTTCTAAGCCAACATCCTAGTTGTCTATGAAATCCCACATCCTTTTCCACTTAACACGTACTTTGGGACCTTAGCTGTCGGTCTGGGCTCTTTCCCTTTTGTCCACGCGACTTATCTCACGCAGACTGACTCCCGAGGGTATCTTGACGGCATTCTTAGTTTGATATGAGTTGGTAACCTTTTTGGGCCCCGCGTCAGTTCAGTGCTTTACCTCCGTTAGACTCCAGCTCGAGGCTAGCCCTAAAGCTATTTCGAGGAGAACCAGCTATCTCCGAGTTCGATTGGAATTTCTCCGCTATCCACACCTCATCACCACGTTTTTCAACACATGTGTGTTCGGTCCTCCAAAACCTTTTACGGTTCCTTCAACCTGGACATGGATAGGTCACCCGGTTTCGGGTCTACTAATACCAACTCTACGCCCTATTCAGACTTGGTTTCCCTTCGGCTCCGATGCTTCTGACATCTTAACCTCGCTGGCATTAGTAACTCGCCGGACCGTTCTACAAAAAGTACGCCATCAGCCCGTAGGCCTTTGACTGTTTGTAAGCACAAGGTTTCAGGTTCTCTTTCACTCCCCTCCCGGGGTCCTTTTCACCTTTCCTTCACAGTACTGCTTCACTATCGGTCACTAGGGAGTATTTAGGCTTGGGGGGTGGTCCCCCCGGCTTCCCACAAGGTTTCTCGTGTCTCGTGGTACTCTGGATCCTGCTCGCTGCTTCAAGATTTCGTCTACCGGGCTTTCACCGTCTACGGCTGGCTTCCCCAAACCATTCGTCTATCTCTCAGCAATGCTAATTGCAGTCCGCAACCCCGAAGAACCAGGTCCTTCGGTTTGGCCTCTTTCCCGTTCGCTCGCCGCTACTTAGGAAATCGAGTT